>JABGXW010000098.1 GCA_018675575.1 Bacteriovoracaceae bacterium
CCCCTTAGATTTTGCATATGCGATTCATACTGATGTTGGACACCATTGCGTAGGATCAAAAGTTAATGGAAGAATGGTACCCCTTCGACATACTTTAAAGTCAGGCGATACTGTCGAAATCATAACTTCCAAAACCCAATCACCTTCTAAAGATTGGCTAAACATTGCGAAGTCTTCGAGGGCAAAAACAAAGATTAAACAATGGCTCTTGAAAATTGAAAGAGAAAGTTCCAAATCAATAGGAAAAGATATACTTGAAAAAGCCTTTAGGGTTTTTGGAACTTCTTTACCTAAAGTCCTTAAGTCTGGAGATTTAAAGAAGGCGTGTCGAAACTTCAATGCGACTAATGAAGATGAACTTTTCATCATGGTTGGATCTGGAAAATTCAATGCTAGGGAAGTTGTAGATGCAATTCCATCAATTAAAAAGGACGATGTTAAAAAAGAAGAAAAAATATCAGAAATAGATTCATATACTCAGAAATTGGCAAAATCAGTAAAGAAGAAATCTCATCGTGATAATGCTGTGATTGTAGATGGTATGGATGACCTAATGGTGAGAATGGCAAGATGCTGTAACCCAATTCCGGGGGACCCCATCCTGGGTTATATTACTAGGGGACGTGGGATTACAGTTCATCATTCTAGTTGTAATAGGGTCGAAGATGGCGAGCTTGCGAGAACTGTTGATGTTGAGTGGAATAGTGAGTTTTCGTTTAAACATCCAGTAAATGTTCGAGTCATAACTCACGATAAACCAGGAATCCTATCTCTGATTTCTAAGGCCATTACTGGAATAAAAGTCAATATTCGCTCTGCTATTGCAAAATCTCTACCTGATAGAAAAGGGTCATTTATCTTTGAAATTGAAGTGAAAGATTATAGTGAACTCTTGAAAACAATTTGTACGATAGAAAGCTTAGAGGAAGTTATTTCAGTTACCAGGGTTTAATAAACTCTTAATTCGATTTTATTCTTGAAGATTTATATCTTTATCCCATAAGAGTAAAAATCCATAGGTACGAATTAATTTAAACACTTCTTTGTAAAGGATTTTAATATTTCTCCATTTGTAATAGTTTGTTTGAATGCCGTGAAAATAAAACTTATAATCATCCTCATCATTTAATATTTGGCTCATAATGAGCTTAATTCTCATTATATGATAGTCATGAGAAACTATCAGGACATTTTTAAGAGTCTCCTGCTTTCTTAGATAACGTAGAGTTGAAAGTGAGTTTTCAACAGTATTTCTTGCAAGGTAATCAATTTCAATAAGATTTAAATCTAGATTTAACTTAATTTTATTATGATTAATTAAGGAGTTTACTGAGTTTTTAGAATAGACACCTGTGATGAAGATATTGTTCTGATTATATTTTTTTGCCATATTAAGGCCATGATCAATACGACCTCTGTCTCCAGTAAAAATCACTATAACATCTGGAGATTTTTTAAAGAAAGCAGCCGAAGATGTTTGGCTTTCTCTTTCTGATACAACAATGAATAGAAGGCATGAAAAACTATAGAATACAAATAGGAGAGTAAAGATGTAAATAAAATTTTTGAAATACCTTAAGTATCTCGTATCTTGTGTCTCAAATACATACTTACTACTAAACATTTAAAATAATGCCTCGTTAATGTTTATACTCTTGAGGCAATAACCTCAATCTCCACCAAAGACTTTTTTGGTAATGCTGGAACCTGTACACATGACCTCGCAGGATATGGTTCTGAAAAGAATTTTACATATGCTTCATTAACTAATCCAAAATTAGCAAGGTCGGTAATAAAGATCGAAGTTTTAATAATATTTTTTCTTGTTAAGTCTTGAGAATTAAGGAGACCGTCAATATTAGACATGATTTGATCAAGCTGATTTTGGAAGTCATCTTTCATTGTCATTGTTTTAGGGTCTAATCCAATTTGTCCTGAAAAATAGAATGTACCATCTACTTCTACTCCCTGAGAATATGTGCCGACTGCTTCAGGAGCCAGATCAGTTTTAATAATGTTCTTGGCCATGCTATTTCCTTTTTATTTAACTGAAAGTAGAGCTGTTAAGGTGCACATATTAACTATTTCGGCTACAGAAGCAGTTCTTTGAATAATATTAACAGATTCATTAAGCGGAACTAATATAGGTCCAATTGCATCAGCTTCAGAAAGTTGTTGCAGTAATTTATAACTAGAGTTTGCTGAGTTTAATTCTGGAAAGATTAAAATATCTGTTGGGCCATTTAATTCCGAAAACTCAAACAGGGCATCTAAAATTCTGTGGTTAACAGCAACATCTGCCTGTAATTCACCCTCAACATTTAATGTGGAGTATTTCGTTTTGGTAATATTTACAGCTCTTTTAACCTTTAGTGCTTGAGGATGAGTATTTGATCCAAAGTTAGAGAAACTTAAAAAAGCTATATTGGGCTTTTTCTTCATTAGCCGTTTGTATAGATTTGAGGTTGCATTAGCAATATCAGCTAAATCTTCTGCACATGGATCAATCTGAGCTGTACAATCAGCAAGAAAAAGAACTCTTGATTTAAAAATAAGAACAAAGATTCCTGCCGCTTTACTTTTCTGTTCAGTTCCAATGACATTAATTATAGGGACAAGACAATTGGGATAACTCAAGGTCGGTCCCGCAATAAATGCATCAGCCAGACCATTTGAAACCATCTTAGAGCCGAAATAAGTCTCTTGTGCCATTAAATCTTCAGCATGATAAATAGATACACCTGAACGCTGTTTTTCTTCACAATACTCACGTGAGAAGTTTTTGAAGTTTTTAGAATTTTCAGGAGTAATAACTTCCAGTTTCTTGAGGTGTTCTAGTCCTAGCTTTTCCATTTTCTTATGAATGATTTCTTTATCGCCTAGGAGAATGGGGTCAATTTTATTATCTTCAATGAGGTAATTAACCGCAGATAAAATCCGCGCATTAGATCCTTCTGCAAAAACCATTTTAATCTTACGTTTAGACTTTTTAACATGTGATGAGAGTCTATTTCTTAAATTTTTAATAAAAGCGGCAGAAGTTCCTAACCGGTTCTCCAAATCATTAGCGTAGGCAGTAAGATCTTTAATCTGTATCTGAGCTACTCCCGAATCCATGGCAGCTTTTGCTACGGCAGGCGTGACATGAGTAAGAACTCTTGTATCGAAAGGCTTAGGGATAATATACTGAGGGCCAAAAGAGAAATCTTGATTATCATAGGCGAGTTTTACTTCTTCAGGAACCTCTTCTTTAGCAAGGTCCGCAAGAGCATAAACAGCGGCTAATTTCATTTCAGTATTGATACTGATTGCCCGAACATCCAAGGCCCCTCTAAAGATAAAGGGGAATCCTAAAACATTATTTACCTGGTTTGGAAAATCAGAGCGTCCTGTTGCCATTATTGCGTCGTTTCTAATTTCAGCAACTTCATGGGGATAAATTTCCGGTTCAGGGTTTGCCATTGCGAAGATAATTGGTTTCTTCGCCATTGATTCAACCATCTCTTGAGATAGTATTCCTCTTGCAGAGCATCCGATAAACACATCTGCTTTTATCATGGCATCGCCTAAGGTGCGAAGTTTTGTATCATTAGCAAAACGTTCTTTATATACATTCATTCCAGCTTCTCTGCCTTTATAAATGACACCTTTTGAATCACACATGATGAGGTTTTTTCTTTTTACGCCAAGATCTAAAAATAATTGTGCACAAGCTATTGCTGCTGCCCCAGCTCCACTGTAGACAACTTTAACATCTTTGATTTTTTTCTGAGTAATAATGAGGGCATTGATGAAACCTGCCGACGCTATGATAGCTGTTCCGTGTTGATCGTCATGGAAGACAGGAATATTCATGGCCTTTACAAGTCTTTGTTCGATCTCAAAACATTCTGGAGCTTTTATATCTTCCAAATTAATGCCGCCAAAAGTTGGTTCAAGTGCTTTGACGACATTTACAAATTCATCGATAGTGTCATGTTTGACTTCAATGTCAAAAACATCAATGTCCGCGAACTTCTTAAAAAGTATTCCTTTACCTTCCATGACGGGCTTACTAGCTAGTGGTCCAATATTTCCTAATCCTAAAACAGCGGATCCATTACTGATAACTCCAACAAGATTTCCCTTGGCAGTATATTTAAAGACGTCACTGGGCTTCTTTGCAATTTCTAAACAAGGAGCTGCAACCCCTGGACTGTACGCCTTAGATAAATCATTACTGGTGAGAGTTGGTTTTGTGGAAATAACTTCTATTTTTCCAGGTCTTCCTTCAGCATGATATTCAAGGGCTTGTTTATTAATTAAATCATCGTTTTTTTCTGTCACAACCAATCCTTATGTGCGCAATCTTAAAATATAAATAATAAGAGTAAGGCAATCGCGTCCATGTGACTATTCGAAATGATTAAAATTTTAGTCTTGCGCTTTGAGTCTTAAGCAGTGGATGATGATTCTTTCTAGCAGAGGATATATGGCAAGGCCTAGTGAAGTGGCGAAAATACCTGCGTAGAGCTCATCTACATTGTTCCAAAATCCTGAATGAGGCGCGTTACGCCAATAAGAAGTAAAAATAACACCTAGAAGTGACGCGAAAACAAATTGGTTATCTTTGATTTTATTGGGGAATATGTAACCAATTAGAACTGGTAATAGGAGACAGGCGGCCGAGTAAGAGCCTAAGGTTTTCCAGACAGTTTTAATATTTCCTTTAAATAATACGGCCATGACCACAGCTATTAATCCTACGGTGCTTATTCCAATATGATGTAAAATGACTTTTCCTTTATATTTTTTGGGAACAAGATCGTAACTTAATGTAGTTCCAGCTAGGAAAAGGTATGAGTCTAGAGTTGAAAGTATGGTTGCCAGGATACCTGCAAGAACGAATCCTCTTACTCCGCTAGGGAGTAATTGAATAGCATAGATGAGATAGGCTCCTGAAGGCTCAGCCTCTGGAATAACAGCTTTGGCATACATAGCACCAAAAGTTGTACATATATCAAAACACAACCAAATTACAGTGGAGGTTAAGATTCCTTTTTTCGCAACCTCGGGTGAGGTTGCCGCAAATACTCTTTGGTAAAAGTTTGGATCAACTAAAGTTGAAAGAGCAATAAATCCCCAAACCAAAGTTGTGCCTATGGTTTCACCGCCGGTTAATTGGAAATATCTCTCAGGGAGATTTTCTTGGAGGAAAGTCAGTCCTCCAAAATTAGATATGGACAAAATGAGTATAAGAAAAACACCCGCACACATGACAAAAAATTGGATGAGATCAGAGAAAACAACAGCACGAAATCCTCCATAAAGAGAATAGCAGATGACTACGATGACCCCAACGAGCATATTGAGCCAGAGTACTCCACCAAATAATAACTGTAGAAATATTCCGAGGCTAATAACATAGGCTATGGGGAGAACGTTGAAGAAGTTAAAGATGGCCGAGAGAAATGAAGATTTTGGACCAAACATTTTTCCAATAAGGTTAGGAAGAGTGACGGCTTGATATTTGGATACTTTGTTGACAATGAAAATTGCAAAAATAATATAGGAAATATACCAAAAGACTCCTTGTGTAACAAAATTGAAAATGCCTTTTGTAAAAGAAATTTCGGTAACTCCAAAAATTCCTCCATACCAGGTTGCAACTAATGTGGCAGTAAAGAGGGGAAGTGTTAATTTTCTCCCCATTAATAACAAATCTAGAAATGATTCATCTTCAGTTGCAGCATTGTTTTTCTTTTTATACTGGCCATAAAAAACTGCGGTAAAGGTAATCAGCAATATAAGCGTAAAAATAATCCAATCGAGAGGAGTGATAAGGTGGGCCAAGTGAATCGTTTGTGAAAATTGAGATTGATTCATGGTGCTCCTTACGTCAGTGTGAACTGCATCAAGTTAAAAGGGTCGCATATCTATCACATGCCTCTCAGCCATTTTAAATGACTCCCCTGTTCCGTGAATTAATCTATATTTTTCCTTTTTGAATGTAAAGATTAGAGTCCAAGTCCAGATCCAAAAACTTCTGATAATTCAATTTCATATCCGTTTGGATCTATTATGTAGATTGATCTTGCCTTTCCATATTCGACATATCCTCCATATTCATATGGAATATTATTGTCTTTGATATAGTCTAAGGCCATATCAAAATTTTGAATGTGAATTCCTAGATGATTCACATATCCTTTATCACTTGTAGCTACAGGGTCTACGCTTTCATATATTGCAAGGTAAAGTTTTCCGGGAATTCCCATAATCTTATACTCGTTCCCCATTGCTGACTTACTTTCTTCTAGTACTTCAAATCCTAAATGGTGCATATAAAAAGAGACTGTCTCATCAAAATTTTTAACATTCATATTAACATGATCAAATCCGGTTGCTTTTAACATTTTAGTTTCCTTGTTTTGCAAGCTGTAATTAACTTGTTTTCTATAGACTTATATTCGACGACATGGCTACATTTGTAAATTCTATTGACTATATGATATGATAGATTTTTTCTATCACGGGGGCGAGATGACAATTACGCAAATGAAGTATGTTTTAGCAGTTGATGAATATAGGCATTTTAAAAGGGCTTCAATAGCTTGTCATATTTCACAACCTACCCTGAGTATGCAAATACAAAAGCTGGAAGATTCTCTTGGAATAATTATATTTGACCGTTCAAAATCCCCAACCTTACGCACAAGGGAAGGTGAAATTTTTATTAAGCAGGCCCGTGTTGTTGTTAATGAGTATAGAAAAATAGATGCTCTATTAAAAGAAGGAAACCAGAAATTATCAGGCGAGTTTAAATTAGCAGTAATTCCAACATTAGCCCCTTTCTTAATTCCTTTATTTGCAAGTAAATTCAACTCAAAATATCCCAAAGTTAAATTGATTATTGAAGAAAGGAAAACAGAAGAGATTATAGACCTTCTCGCTAGCGACCTGATAGATGCTGGATTATTAGTTACTCCGCTAAAAAATGATAAAATAATAGAAAGAACATTATATTTCGAGCCATTTTCAATCTATACTTCTGCAGAAACGATCTATTTTAAAAAGAAGAAAATAAGAGAGTCCTCACTTAGCATGGATAATATTTGGCTTTTAAATAAAGGAAATTGTTTTAGAGATCAAGTCTTAAACCTTTGCCAATACAAAGAAAAAAAAGACTCTGAAAACGCTAATCTCGTTTTTCAGTCTGGAAGTTTAGAGACTTTAAAGAATATGGTTGATCTCAGTGGGGGGTATACTATATTGCCACAAATGATGCTTAATAAATTATCGATAAAAGATAAAAAAAAGGTGAGGGAGTTTGAAGAACCATGTCCTATTCGAGAAGTTTCTCTTGTACATAGTAGAATATTCTTAAAAGAAAAAATTATTGATGCGCTTGAAAAAGAAATTTTACAAAAAATCCCTCCTGAACTCCAAACATTTAAGAAAAAATCGCATGAGCTTGTTGACGTTTTTTAAATACTGAAGACAAAAAGACACTAGTGCCATAATGGCCGTTCCCTTGAAGCTGTTGTTTTATGACGGATCCCCTTTATCCTCAGGGGGTTAGCCATTTCCTTCGAGTTTTTAAATATGTCAGTTTATATTATGTTTTTTAGCAACACGATTATATCTTTTTCGTTCTATAATGCTCCTGCCTTCTACTTGACCCAGGAAAGGGATTAGATAAGCAACAAAGAACAACGGGAGATCTCATGATGAGAACACAAAGAGGCGAAACAGATTATAGCAATCCATTTTATTTTACTAACCTAATTCTAATTTCATTTACTTTGATTCTTTCTGGATGTGGTGAGCGACTGACTGAAAATCAAGGTTTAGGTGTTGTAAAATCATCTATCATTGTAGGCAGCCTAGACTGGAAAGAAATTACTTCACTATCAATCACTTCTCAAATTCGACAACATTCAGCTCCTGTCGGTGACGTGAACTTACCCGCAATGGGATCGAGGTGTACGGGGTTTTTAATATCGAAAGATGTTTTTATGACCAATCATCATTGTATACCTTCTGCCAGTTATGCCAACGGTGTGACGGTGATTTTTAATCATCTTTCTAATATTCCAAAGAGAAGTCAAAAGAAATATGACTGTAGTACTTTTATTGGGAATGATAAGAAGTTAGACTTTGCACTCTTAAAATGTGCCGGGGATCCCGGTGAGAAATATAGTTTTGTAAACTTATCAGAGGAACCAGCTCAAAAAAATGATAGTATCTATATTGTACAACAAAACTGTGACTATTATAGTGTGAGAGGATGCGACTTCTCTAAAAAATACTCCAAAGGATCTATTACAGATGTAAAAAATGAGTATACCCATAATGGAGATACGCTTGGAGGTTCATCAGGAAGTCCTGTCTTTAGTGTAACGACAAATGAAGTTATTGGGATTCATCATGCAGGTTATGGAAATAATGGATATGGAAGGGGTGTTGAAAACTATGCCGTTCCTATGCATAAAATCGTAAATAAAATCTATGAAAACTTTCCTACTGTTGATATAGGAGAAGGGGATTCTTATGGTGGTGGTTCTAATACGGGAGGGGGATCAACTCCAACAACAAGCTATGAACCGAATAATTCATATGGAGCTGCAGCAGTGGTGACAATACCTTTTTCAAGGCCTTTAGAAATCACAACATCAATAGATACGGATTACTTTAAATTTTATCTTCCATCTCAGGGAAAAATTTCTGTAAATGTTTCATTCAAACATAATGATGGAGATATAGACGTCAAGCTTATGAATGGAAGTAAGAATGTGGTCAGTAAATCTGAATCGGCTACAAGTAATGAATCATTATTATATACCGTTACAAAGTCTGGAATCTATTATGTCAAAGTTTTCGGGTACAGAGGTGCAAAAGCTAAGTATAAAATAGATGTTAATTTTGAAAAAGTTGTCACTGATAATGAGCCAAATGATAGTTTTAAAAAAGCATCAAAAGTTTTCTTGCCGGTATCATTAAAAAAGGTCATTAGTACAAGTAAAGATTATGATTTTTATACCTTCTCTATTTCTCAAACAGCTAAGGTTTCAGCAAGCCTAACGTTTTCCCACTCAAAAGGCGACTTAGATCTTTACCTTGTAAATAGTAGTGAGCAGGTTATAGATAAATCAACTAGTGTTAAAAGTACCGAATCATTGAGTCGTACTCTGAGTTCAGGCAAGTATTATGTTGTCGTCTTGGGTTATAAGGGCGCGACAGGATCTTATGCACTAGATTTAAAATAATTAAGCGGTGTGCTCAATAAATTGTTGGGTGCGCCACTCTGACCAGTAATAATCCTTAAAAGAAATAAATCCTATATGTCCTCCAGAATCTGGAGTTTCTAAAAATATATTCTTATTCTTCATGGCCTCTTTAAAAGGATAGCAATTTTTACCTAAAATAGGATCATTCTTTGCGTTCACAATGAGAATAGGAATTTCTATTTTATGTAAATATTGCTTGCAACTTGATAATTCGTAGTACTCACTCGCAGATTTAAATCCATGAAGAGGTGCTACATAGTTTTCAGTAAAGTCCCAAAGGGTCCTAACTTTATGCACATTCTCTATATCGACTAAATGATCTAATTTTACATTTTTATGCTTTTCTTTTAATTTCCACCTCATCGATTTTAAAAAGGTTTCCATATAATGATAATTAAGAGTGTCGTGTAATCTATTCTCTGAACAGGCAAGATCTACAGGGACAGAAAAAAGAATAGATTTAACTATCTTCCCTTGTAAGCTTTTACCTTTCTCGCCTAAAAACTTAGCGGTGATATTAGATCCAAGTGAGAATCCTACTAATATAATTTCACTATAGTTTTTTTCTTTAATGACATAATTCACAATGCTATTTAAATCATCAGTTGCACCGCCATGGTAATATCTTTCTTGCAGATTCATTTCAACACCACAGGAGCGCATGTTCCAAGAAAGGACATCAATTTGATGATCGTTTAAACTCTTGGCCATTCCTTTAATATATGCAGCATCTACTGAGCCTTCTAGTCCATGACTTTGAATAACTAATGTTTTTGAATCAACACTTTTAAAATCTAGCTCTAAAAAGTCGTTATCAGATGTTTTAATCTTTACTCTTTCCCCGATCATCGGGGTCACTTTTCTAAAAAAATAGGGATAGCATGTTTGAACATGACCATTTGAAAACATGATGGGTGGTTTATATGAGGAATTCTCTATTATAGGCAAATCTTGTACTCCGTAAAACTAATCTCCCCATTTTATAATGAACATTTAAATAACTCAAATATGTAAATAAAGCAATTTATGGAAATTCTTAGAGATCAGAAGATCATCATTGAGATAATATACTTCATCTGTTATCGAATTATCAGATAAAATCTATATATGACAGTAATAACAGGTGTTTATGATATGTAAATGCTCCCAATCTATTGGCCTTATTTAGGGTGAGACGGTATGTTGTTTTCACAAAATTTAGGACTTTATTAAAGAGAGAAAATCATGGCGAGCGTTTCAGTAAGAATGCCTGGCGGTAGTAAGATCACAATTCCTCATTATCCAATTGATATGATTGGAGCAAATGAACGTGCATCTACTTTCACAAAAAGAAGTATCAAGAAAGAATCTAAATTAGATGCTCTCTACACGGCCATTACAATGACTGACTTAACAACCCTAGAGGGAGCAGATACTCCTGGTAAGGTTGAGCAATTATGTGGAAAAGCTATTCATCCCGTTCCGGATCAGTTTATGCAAGAACTTCAAAGATTAGCTCCAAGTAGAACAATAAGACCTATTCCACATGTTGGAGCAATTTGTGTTTATCCTGAACAAGTTCCAATCGCAGCAAGATGTTTAGAAGGATCGGGAGTTGAATTAGCATCTGTTGCGACAGCATTTCCAGCAGGTCAATTACCGTTAGATATAAAACTAAGAGATGTTAAAAGAGCAGTTAAGTTTGGAGCCACTGAAATTGATATGGTTATCGACCGAGGAGCATTTCTTCGTGGTGATTTTCAAAAAGTGTTTGATGAAATTGTAGCTGTGAAAGATGTCTGTGAAGACAACGCTCATTTAAAAGTTATTCTTGAAACTGGTGAACTTAAAACTTACGACAATGTTCGTTTAGCCTCTTGGATGGCCATGGAAGCCGGTGCTGATTTTATTAAAACATCAACTGGAAAAGTAGCTCCTGCTGCCACCATGCCTGTAACTCTCATCATGCTACAAGCTATTTGGGATTATTATCAAGAGACGGGAATCAAAATTGGAATGAAGCCCGCAGGTGGAATAAGAACAGCAAAACAAGCTGTTCATTATCTTGTAATGGTAAATGAAGTTTTAGGATCAGACTGGTTGCATCCTACTATGTTTAGATTCGGAGCAAGTTCATTACTTAATGATTTATTAAGACAAATTTTTAAACAATATTCAGGTCAATATTACTACGATGATATTTTTTCATTGGATTAATCCAACATTAAAAGGTTTGAGACATGACTAAGAAAAAAACGGATAAGAAAAAAGTGGCTAAGAAAAAAACGGCTAAGAAAGCAACAAAGAAGGTCGCCAAGAAAACGACTAAAAAGATGACAAAGTCATCGACTAAAAAGAAATCTGTAAAAGGTTTGGTCTTTGACTATGATCCTGCACCAGAATCTTCAGCCATTATAACCTTCAAAAAGAAATATGATCTTTTTATTGGTGGAAAATTTGTTGCTCCTGAGTCTGGAAAATATATGACTTCTATTAATCCGGCAACGACTGAATCTTTAGCTCGATTCGCCGTGGCGAGTGAAAAAGATGTTGATACAGCAGTTAAGGCGGCACGAAAAGCTTATCAGACCTCATGGTCAAAATTATCAGGTGCTGAAAGAGGAAAATACCTTTATAGAATTGCAAGAATACTTCAAGAAAGAGCAAGAGAATTTGCTGTTCTTGAAACAATGGATGGTGGGAAACCTATAAAAGAGTCAAGAGATGTGGATATTCCATTAGCTGCGGCTCACTTCTTTTATTATGCAGGCTGGGCCGATAAATTAGAATATGCGTTTCCAGGAAAAAAAGTAAGCTCTATTGGAGTTTGTGGACAAATTATTCCTTGGAACTTTCCATTATTAATGGCCGCTTGGAAAATAGCACCAGCACTTGCCGCTGGAAATACAATTGTTATTAAGCCTGCTGAACAAACTCCGTTAACAGCATTACTATTAGCTGAAGTGTGCCAAGAAGCAGAATTACCAGAAGGTGTTGTAAATATTATCACTGGTGCCGGAGAAACTGGAGCGGCTATTGTTAACCATAAAGACGTTAATAAAATTGCTTTTACGGGTTCAACTGCAGTCGGAAAACTAATTGCAAAATCTATTGCAAAAACAAATAAGAAATTAACATTAGAGCTAGGTGGAAAATCAGCTAATATCATCTTTGAAGATGCAGCCTTAGATCAAGCTGTGGAAGGTATTATTAACGGTATTTATTTTAATCAAGGTCATGTTTGTTGTGCAGGCTCAAGGCTTTTAGTAGAAGAATCTGTTAGAGATGTTGTTCTAAAAAAACTAAAAAAACGAATGTCTACCTTAAGAGTTGGTAATCCTCTAGACAAAAATACAGATGTTGGTGCAATCAACTCAAAAGAACAGTATGACCAAATAACAAAAATGGTTGCCGCTGGAAAGAAAGAGGGGGGAGAATTTTATCAAGCAGAATGTTCTCTTCCAAGGAAGGGTTATTTCCATGCTCCAAGTTACTTTGCTCATCAATCAGCTTCATCTCTCATTTCAAGAGTAGAAGTATTTGGACCAGTTCTCTCGATATCTTCCTTTAGAACTCCTGATGAGGCCATCACAAAAGCAAACGATACAAATTATGGTCTTGCTGCAGGTATCTGGTCTGAAAAAGGAAGTAAGATTCATAAGACAGCAGGTTCATTAAAAGCTGGTATCATTTGGGCCAATACTTATAATAAATTTGATCCGACATCACCATTTGGAGGATACTTCGAATCTGGTTATGGGAGAGAAGGTGGACTTCAAGGATTACATCCTTATTTGGAGATTAAATAATGAAAGTTGTAAAAACAGTAAAATTATATATCGGCGGTCAATTTGTACGTACAGAGTCAGGACGTTCTTATAGCTTTAATAAGCCAGGAACAGAAAATCAGTATATGAGACTTTGTCAGGCATCTCGAAAAGACTTTAGGAATGCTGTGGAAATTTGTCGCAACTCAGTTTCGTCATGGTCATCAAGATCAGCTTATAATAGATCGCAAATTCTCTATAGAATGGCAGAGATGTGTGAAGGGAAGAGATTAGAGTTCTCTACAATTTTTAAAGATTGTCTCGATGTAACTAATGATAGAGCTGAGAAAATGGTAGATGAGGCAATTGATTCATTTGTTTATTACGCAGGCTTTTGCGATAAGTATCAACAGATTTCTGGCTCAGTTAACCCAGTAAATGGTCCTTTCCATAACTTCACTACACCAGAACCTGTAGGAATGACTGCTTTAATTGATTCAGATGAATTCAACTTTGGGTCCCTTATTGATAATATTTGCTCAATCTTAGTTGGTGGGAATGCTATGGTGGTTTTATTAGGCTCAGGTTGTCCTGCTATTTTAGCACCTCTTGCAGAAATCTTTGCAACTTCAGACCTTCCATCAGGTGTAATTAACCTGTTGACTGGACATTTAGATGAATTAAAGCAATTCATTGCAACACATAGAGAAGTACGTTCTGTTAGCTTTCAAAATGAAAGAGAAGATGTTTTCTTTGATATGAAAGAGGCATCTATAGACAATATGAAACGAATGGTTCCTAGACATAAGAATGTAAAAAGTCTCGATAATATCTTGAATTTTGTTGAATACAAAACTGTTTGGCACCCGATAGGATATTAGACTACTATTGAGGCGTGAAAAAACCAACTGCGAAAGACGCGATTTTAAATACCTTTTTGAAAGTACCTCAACATTTCTTTCCATTATTTGTCATGGCCCTATGGATAGGGTCTTTCTATTTACTTATTGAAACTAAGCAATATCGTTATTTGGCCGCAACCATTCTAGTCCCATATATTGTCCCGTTATTTTTTTTCAGGCTATTAACATTCGTCTATCCATTTGAAGAAGGGGCACAATTAATAGGCTTGGATCAAAAGAAGTTTTCAGTTTGGTTAGCAGGATTTAGGATTCAACAAATTTATTTAGTGTTTCCACAACTTGAAAGATTACTATTCTTCTTACCTGAAATGTACTCAACATGGCTAAGGCTATGGGGATCAAAGATTGGTTGGGGTGTGTTTTGGACTCCTGGGAATATTATAGGGGACAGAAACTTGTTAAATATTGGTAATAAAGTAGTCTTTGGTCATCAGGTCTATTTGTCGGCACATTTATTAAGAGTTAAAAATGATCAATTTATGCTGTATGCGAAAAAGATAAAAATAGGTGATAATTGTTTTATTGGGGCCTTTTCGAAGCTTGGTCCTGGAACATCTATAAAAGCTGATACGGTTGTAAATGCAGGTTCCTATTATACAGTTAATAAATCTGAGCCTGGTAGTCAAATGCCAGATTATTGATGTATATGGCCCTAGTCCATGGGCCAATTACACGCGAGGGACGTGATAATTACTTTTTACATATAGGTTCAAGTGCTTCAATACACTCTCTTCTAGTAAGCATACTCTGAACACATCTATTTGCATATTTACTGACACATTTACGATCCCATTCTTTTTGATCTGTGACTGAACAAGCATTTGTAAGAAGAACACGACATCTTTGCATAGAATAATGAGCTAGGCATCTTCTTAAATTGCTCTTTACACAAAATTTAAATCTGTCTGTTTCTGGCTTGTTTTTGCAGAATCTAGTCAAAATAACTCGGCACTTATCTGCGGAATAAGACTGTAAGCATCTTTTTTTATGTTGGTCGATACAGATTAGAAAACGTGAACCACTGGTACAGTCTCCACCTGTTTCGTTATCTCCAGACAAAATATCCGAGATAGCTTGAGTAGGTTCTTCTGAATTCGTTTTAGCAGACGTTCCGGTGGAGCTTGAGAATGAGCTTGTGCTAAATAGAGCACATACAACTAGGGCGATTAACAGTTTCATTTTTCTCTCCTAATATTAGTTTAGCATAATTGCTTTCATCTATGTCCTACGAGCAACGTTTTGAAAAGTTTTGAAAAATGTTTACAAATCACAAAAGGCTCATAATATTAGTCATTTAGAGCAATGTCTTCTCCTTTGATTTTATGCTATATGAAGAGGATGTATAAACGTGTCTACATTGAGATTTCAAATATTTGTAATCTACAATGCTCATTTTGTCCGATTGTCGATAGGGATAATAAGGTTCTCGAAGTAGACAATTTTCAAAAGATTATTAAACAAGTCGCACCTATAACCAAAGAGGTTTGTCTACATTTAATGGGGGAGCCGATTGCTCATCCTCATTTTTCAAAAGTCATTGATATTTGCACTAATCTGAATGTTCCCATTCAATTAACTACTAATGGGGTTGTTATCGCTCAGAAAAAACATATTTTACTAAAAGACAATTCAATCCGTCAGGTGAATTTTTCTATTCAGTCCTATAAGGATAACTTCCCTGATCGACCTTTAAAAGATTATCTCATTCCTATCTTTGAATTTTCCGACGAACTTTATAAAAAACGTCCTGATATCTATATTAATTATCGCTTATGGAACTTAAAAGAAAATGAAGAGGTCGATAATGATGAGTTCTTTGATTTATTAGAATCTTACTTCAATATAGAAGTAAACCGTCGCATTCAAGTCGAAGCAATAAAAAGTAAAAAATTAAGAGAGAAACTCTATCTTCATTTTGATAGTCGATTTAATTGGCCAGATTTTGATCTGCCCATGCTTGGCACGGGAGGGCGTTGTCATGGACTTATTTCACACATCGGAATCCACGCCGATGGTACCGTGGTTCCCTGCTGCTTAGATAAGGAAGCACGAATAAGTTTAGGCAATTGTCTTGAGCAAGATTTAAGAGAGATATTAAGTTCAGAACGTGCGATGAAAATGAAAATAGGATTTCAAAACAATCAACTAGTAGAAGATCTCTGCCAGCGATGTCCCTATATAAGAAGGTTTAATTAGCTCGCTCTGGAGTTTTTTATGATTTATTTGTATTAAAAACAGAAATATTAATAAAAAACCATAATTCTCTAACCTATTGATATCTAGAGATGCGACAATTAAACTTGCCACTAAATACCGTAAGCTATTATTTACATTAAGCTTAAGTGACTTATACAACTAATATTATTGGCCCTCGTACTTTCTAAGTTCCAATATTCTGTTTGAGTTTATAATCACTTATGCAGATTTAATAGTTTTTTTATATTTCGAATTTGAGGAGTCATTAATGTTTAATGAGCTTAAGAAGTCGATTATCTTAACCTCCATTTTTACTTTGCTAACTGGCCACTCAATTGTCTTTGCGGATAGTAAAAACTTCGTGATAAATGTACCTAATAATAAATCAATTTCGCAAAAAAATAACATAACAAAAGTAGCTGAAAAGCGTCGATCTAATATAAGACATCAATATAATACTTTAAAAACAATAAAACAACGTAATGCTCAAAAAAAACTAGCTCGAGTCATTAAAAAAGAGAGGATTAAAGCATTAGCAGAAAAAAGGATTGCCAAAATGATTGCTGAAAAAAGGCTTAATGTAAGGAAAGCTAAAACTAAGTTATTAAAAAAGGAGGTTCAAAAGCATCGAACAAGATCAATTGCTTCTGCTAAAGAAGAGGAAGAGAAAATAAAAGAAGAGAGCAACGAAGAAAGTGCTTATTGAGATTTTAGCAATAATATTCCAAGCTACAGCGAACTCCGTCGAAAGGAATAGTTGACATCCCTTCTATAACCCAAAAAAATAGAGTAACTTATAAGATTGTATATAAAGATCTTCTGCTCTGACACCGTACTTATTTAGCCAAACTTCAAAAATAGTTTTTTCAAGTCCCTCTTCAATAAACTTTGCAATATATTTATCATTATCATCAGAGCTATTTTTTAAACTATCTAACTCCACTTTGATAACATCCTTATTGTTCTATAAGTTTAATTGTTGCTGTGGCATCTTGGTTTGCATATATTTCATATATTGCTTTCTTGACAGGGTATCATTTTGTTTTTTATCGAGATAATCTCTGCCAACTCTGCTCCAATTGGGTTAAAGACACCGGTTTGAGTTTTAGCAAGTAAAGTTATTCGATCAATATCTCCAGAAAACTCCTTAATGATTTTCTCATTGTTCAGTATGATTGACTCCTCTTATAGGATAAATCCGAGTATTCTACAAAATCATTTAGATAATCTATAGACTCTTCACTCGGATAGTCACCATTACAAATTTTACAGGCCAATAAACTCTCACTTTGTGAATCATTCTCTTTGTCTTTGTAAGGAAAACAAGAAGCTTCGCAGGTATATGGAAACTCTATGCCATCACCATGACGATATCCTAAATTATGCAGATTCTCATGAAATATCGTTCTCTTTAGTTCCAATAAATCCTCACTTTTAACAGGATTTTTTTTGGGTCGTAGGGATTAATTGAAATAAATGGATGCCTTACGGGGGCAGCAGTTAGCGATCCTTAAGGCGAGCTCGAAGCATGCCCCGCAGTACGATCCCAATTATAATCACCTTTCTTGGAGCAAACAATAGTCACCGGAGATACATTTACTAAATCAATTAGATCTTTAGCATTCCTGATTCCCGCAGATAAGGTAGAGGGGAGGCTCAATTCAGTGTGAAGTCTTGTCATGCATTGAGGACCTGTTTGTATTGTTTTCTCTACTAGACTTGGAAAATCATACACCCCGTTTTTTAGACATTTTTGATCAATTACATATCCAAAACTTGTAGATAAAAAATCTTCATTTGCCTATGCGGCGGCCAGTCCATCACTGATAAAATTGTCAACTTCATTATTTTTCATCCTATTTTATGCGTTATTATGGGGTAGCCGGGCTAAAGCTGGACCAGCAATTTGGTAGCATGATATTTTTATGACATTCTTAGTTCGATAAGTACCTCTTACCGATTTTGGAAAAACAAAATGTCTTGATGCGCAATTCGGAATAGAGTTCTCTGATATTATCCGTGAGTGTTATTCTCTGACAATATAATTATAAACGATTTAATTTCTAAATTTTTTTACTAGAAGGTTCCGCTTAAAGCTTCTAAAGTTATTTTAATATCATTATTTGTTCCATTATAAGTCTTAATTACACTTGTGAAATTACTCACAAATAGACTCAATGTTGTTTGATCAATAGTAAAATTGCCATCAAACTTAATGGTTATCCTGTCATTAGTTTGAAAACTTCCATTTCCATTTACAAAACTAACACTTGGTTTAGTTGTACCGTCACAATCCTTCTCAAGGTCAAACTCGACCCTCGAGTATGTACCTGCTTGAATTGTGATAGCGTTTAGAGTTGTTCCAGTCGAAAGGATTGCCACTTCTCCAATATCAAAATTATAATTAAACTCTGAGCCATTACTAGACGTTTTGAATCTAATTCTCTTAAAACAAAAATTTAGAGATGTGATATTTGCTTTAGCATCATCAATTATCATTCTAAGAATCATTGATGCAATACTGTTATCATAAGATGCAAGGTTTACATCAACAGTTAGTGGGTTTCCGCCTGTTGTCCCTCCGTCATCTCCAAAAAATGAACACCCCGAAATAGAGAAGAGAACTAGAATAGAAATTATAATTATTTTTAACTGCTTCAAGTTTAATCTCCTGTGAGTGGTACGTTAATGAGGTGGAAATGATATAACTCTCTTTTTTCTTTAGAGATTGGATCATCATTTTTTATATTTTCTAAATCCAAAAGGGCCTTATTAATAATCTCTTTGGCTTTTTCTTGACCAGAGGGAGATAAAGACTTTGTAAATGCCAATATTTGTCTTTTTTCACGAGGGACATCCTCAATGGATTCTGCACTGATTTTTAGCATTTGTTTATGATAATTAGCTAATGATAATTTATAGATACCATCATTACAGTTCAGGTGATTCATATTTTCATAGAGAAGTTCGTTCTTTTTTAAAAACTTAAGTGCCTTTTTTATTTCTTCTCTCTTTATATTTATTCTAAGTTTTTCCTGTATCCATACTGGATCTTCTATAAAATCTTTCAAAAAGGAAAGTTCTCTTATAGCTACATAATACCATTTATCTAAATATTTATGAGTTACTAATTCTTCGTTATTCTTAGTCTTAAATTCCGAAAAGCGAGCTAACTTTTTATAAGCCGTAGATCTTTTTGATGCTACCTCTGAATCATTTAAGACAACTAAGTTTTTTAAAAATGAGCTTTCCTGTATTGACAATTTAAATTCTTTTGAAAGATCGTCTAAATATTTTGTATCAAGATTTCTTTTTCCTTTAATGATCATTGAAAGAAAAGCAGCAGAAAGCTTAAGCTTTGAAGCTATCACTTTTGCTGCAACTTTGTGTTTTTTTAAAAATTGGAAGTAGTCTTTTAAGAAAGCTCGATATTCATGATAATTATAAATATTCGGTCTTTTCATAATTTACTTTCCCTCCCTTTCTTTCATATTCTAAAGATTACCACTTACTGATTCTAAAGATTCTTTAAGTGAAACACCGCCCAAATTGTCAAAACTATTGGCCTGATCTAATATATTCTGTATTCCAAGTGACACACTTTTACTTCCGTCAACTGTAAAACTACCATCAAACTTTATGGTAATCCTGTCTGTTGAAGTATAAGTACCATTTGTATTTGTTAGATCAGTACTATTTTTTGTTGAACCATCACAATCCCTTTCAAGGTCAAACTCTACTCTCGTATATGTTCCCGCAAGAACAGGTACATTGACAATACTAGCCCCTGAAGAACTTATGTCAATATAACCTGGGGTGATATCTATATTGTCATTATCTCCACTATGATTTGTTGTAGTTGTTTGTGAAAGTTTAAATCTCAGTCTTTTAAAGCAAAACTTTAAATTTGATACGGCCGCAAGGGCCTTAGGGAAAAAGAGATCTAAAGGTGAAAAATTTGTAACTGAATATGAACTTAAATTGATTTGAACATTATGCTTAGTCCCAACTGGTGATGATTCATCACTGCCTTTACATGAAAATAAAAGGGTACTTGCTATTAAAATTAAAAATAAGTTATGAGCTTTCATATTTATCCTTCTGTGTGGCTATTACCTAGCGGTTAATCTAAAAGTAGTATAAACCAATATTCGCGACGCGTCAACCTGTTTGTTGAAATATGTTAATGGATATAAGCTTAAGCCAAGTGAAAACAGGTATTTGTGTGAATTATTCCAATCTAATAACTTATTTTGGTTAATTATTTAATTTGGAAATACAAGATATATGCTGTAAATTAACAACTTTTATCTCTTATAAAATTCGAGGACAAAATGATTAAACATTTATTAATAATTTTTATACTTTCAATATTTATTTCAAAAAATGCAAATGCAAGTTTTTTGCTAGAACCTTATGCAGGTTTTGCACTTAGTGGATCAATTGAAGATACAGATACAAACCCCTTAAAGGGAACTTATTCAGGTCTAGAATTTGGAGCAAGGGCCGGTATTTCTATGATGGGATTTTTTGGAGGTGCAACTTATAACATGGCAACAGAGACTGATTATAAAATGACAGAGTCTGATCAAATTCGGGATAACAGTAGGGCAAGTCGAACTGATCTGGGATTATTTGTAGGATATGAGTTTCCAGTTATGGTAAGAGTTTGGGGATCTTATTATTTAAATACAAAGCTAGAAGGTAAATCAAATTCTGGAAATAACCCAAAGCTTGATGCCACTGAAACTTGGAACGGAAATGGAATTGGTCTTGGTGTTGGTTTTACACCTATGCCATTTTTATCTTTTAACATCGAATATAAATCTTTTACCTATGAAGATGAAGACGATACGAGTGCTTCTCCAGTAAATTCACTTTTAGCTCCAAATGTTACCGCAAATGTAATATTAGTCTCTGTAAGTTTACCAATTAACTTATAATAAATGTCCTCTTGTGAAAAGGTACTAACTGCTTTTGATGATTGAGTTTTAAAAGACTTATCACTGTCTAACGGGTACTTCCGTAATCATCAAAAGATCGCAGTAGAGAAAATAAATAAACAAATCAAATTGGCATAATCAAACCAAAAAACCGCCAATTTTAAATAAAAAAAGCCCTGTAAAAACAGGGCCTTCTTAAAAAATATGGTACTCCCAAGGGGAGAGTGGAGATAGTGTTTTATTACTGATAGTTAGAAGTCATTTCTCAAAAATACACTTCATCAGAGTTCATTAAACTGCATTATTGTTCACCACAAGAATAGCAGGCAATAATCTCAGTGCAAGGTATTGAATGGGAATTATAGCTATTTTCATATTAATCAATCACTTTTGATAAAATTTCGGCAGCAAGTTCATTACCATCTTTATTCCAGTGTAAATCCTTTTTAAATGCCCAATCAATATTACCTTTGGGGTACTTTTGCAAAAAATCTGGTCGCAAATAAATAACTCCACTAAAGTCTTTAAAAATATCTCTAGCATATTTGTCTGTTTTTTCATCTGGTAACACAATTATTTTAAATTCTGCTCCATTTTTTTTTGCCAATTTCTCCCACTCTTTAATTATATTCTGAATAAGACTTTTGGTTTTAACATCAGGGACTATATCTTTATCTTTTTCTCTATTTGACATTCTTTTCTGGTGGCCTTCAGGTGAAATCAATGGCTGAAAAGTATTATAAGTATACTTAGAAAAATAGAATTTCAAATCTTGAATAAAAACAAACCTATGGTAAAAATCAAGTACGAGATATGTTAAATAAAGTTTTGAAGCCCACTTTTTCCAAGAGGGAAACTCTCTCGCTAAGCTTGATTGCAGCTTATTTTCTTTCCAATATAAAAGCTGGTTATCACGAACATCTTTAACATCATTATGATAAAAAAAATACCAAGCATGATTAATGTGTTTAGTTAAAAGAGAATCACGATAATATAAATAAGCTTGATCAGTTCCATAACCTTCAACCCCCATATTTAAGGCCAAAATAGCTTTTTCAGTTGTGTGGATTTTATTCGTTAATAAATGAGAAACGGTTTCTTTTTCAGGTAGACGTAAATTCTCAACAAATGAATCTCCAAAGATTCCAATAATATTTTTCGAATTCAAGTTTTTGATATCAATATCTGAAGAGCTACGTAATCCGTAATTATTATAGTGAACTTTATGAAGTTGCTCGGTATCAGGGGATTTAAATTGTATTTCACTATTTCGAACTCGGGAAAACAATCGATTCTGATCGATCTTTCGAATGGCCTCAGCAGCATAACGATACTTACTATTACTAAGTCTCAAAAAAACCTCAACAGAGGATAAACTAAAAACTATCGAAACTAACAAGATGAGAATCTTCATTTTCATTTTTCTAACTTTTCTTTAGTATAATTATCTATTAATACACTAAATTTTATCTCAATATCTCCATTTGTCACATCCCATGATTGTGACAAGGTGTTTCATATGTCCTAATAAAACTATATGTGTAATGCTAACAATGAAAATTGACCCCCAAAGGGGCCCCCGACTTTTCGCTTTTAAAATTAATTAAACAGTGGGCATAACGAGCAAACCGTTTTAATAAAAAAAGCCCTGTAAAAACAGGGCCTTTTTATAAATATGGTACTCCCAAGGGGATTCGAACCCCTGTTACCGCCGTGAAAAGGCGGTGTCCTAGACCAGGCTAGACGATGGGAGCATTTTTACTTGCTTGTCGTCTGAAAAAATGGTGATCCCTCTGTGACTCGAACACAGGACCCTCTCCTTAAAAGGGAGATGCTCTAACCAACTGAGCTAAGGGACCATTATCTTTAGATGAGATTGAAATTAAGGAATTTTCGGTTTTTTGTCAACGAGAAAGAATTAATATCTTAGATATCTACGACAGAATTTTTCACGCTCCCTTGCCTATCAGTCTAAGATTCTCTAATGTGGCACACAGAAAATCAGATTCAATGAGGTTTATTTGCAAGATCGTAAAACCCCATATTCCAGTAAGAAGGTCGCTCTCTACACTTTGGGCTGTCGGCTAAATGCGTCAGAATCTGGAACTATTTCACAAGGCTTCGTCGACAGAGGTTATGAAGTCGTACCCTTCGGGGAGCAGGCCGATGTTGTTTTCATTAATACCTGTACTGTAACTGACGGAGCCGATTCTACATGCCGTAATTTGATTCGTAAGGCGCATAAATGCTCTCCTGAGGGGAAGATAGTGGTTGCTGGTTGTTACGCTCAAATGGAGGCGGAGACTATATCAAGAATTCAAGGAGTCGACCTTATTTTAGGCACGACAGAAAAATACAAAGTGTTCGATTATTTAAATGAGGAAGAAGAGAATAAAATCTTCATCGAAAAGACCAATGAATTTTGGGGGGCCAGCACAACTTTAGCCGATTCGCACACCAGGGCCTTTCTCAAAATTCAAGATGGTTGTAATTATATTTGTTCATTTTGCATCATTCCTTTTGCTAGGGGACGCTCAAGAGCTATTTCGATTACTGAGGCAGTAAAAGGAGCTAAGAAGTTAATAGATCAAGGGTTTAAAGAAATTATATTGACTGGTGTGAATATTGGAGAATATGAATCTAGCAGTGGTGAAAAGCTGTCTGATCTTATTAAAGAGATTTTGGCATTGCCTAAATTGCATCGGCTAAGGTTATCTTCTGTAGAGCCCAATACGATTACTGAAGAATTACTTGAAGTCATGAAATCATCTCCAAAGTTTTTGGATCATTTTCATATCCCCCTTCAAAGCGGAGACAATGAAATTTTAAAAAATATGAGAAGAAAATACTCTACAGATGATTACAAAAAAGTAATGAATATGATTTTGAAGGCCTATCCAAATGCTGGCATAGGTGCTGATATTATTGTCGGTTATCCCGGAGAAACTGATGAGCAATTTAAGAACACTTATAATTTTTTAAAAGAAATGCCAATATCTCACTTTCATGTCTTTCCTTATTCAAAAAGAAAAGGAACTACTGCAGCTTCAGAAACTAATCATATCCAACACGGCCTAAAGAAAAAACGTGTTCAAAGCTTAATAATGTTTGGAGATGAAAAACTTTCTATCTTTGCTGAAGATCAAATTGGAAGAAATAGTAAAGTTCTTTTTGAGAAGCGAAATGAGAAAGGTTTTTTTGAAGGTTATACATCGAATTTTATTAGAGTGATGGTTGAGAGTGACTCAGATCTATCTAATAAGGTTCTTAATGTTCATCTCGTTTCGGCAGAAAATGGAAAACTATTCGGAGAAATCTTACACTGATTATATTACGAGTCCTTTTGACATAAACTTTTATCAATATTAAAAATAAAACCTCACTTTTTCATGCCGTGAAAGCTAGTAAATAAAACCTGATTTTTGATTTTAATAGTAATCTCAGTTAAGTTTCTCGTGAATATTAAACTTTTGTAGTCCTCAATATTTATTGTAGCATTATACAGTAAATTATTTAGCGTATTGAGAACAATAAGTGCCCCACTTGTTTCATTGAGAAATGCTAAATAATTAGAAGTTGCAAATACTATTTTACTATTTATAATCTTTGGATTTTGTATTAAGAGACCTAGATTTCTTTTGTTTGCTACGTCTTTTGAGCTAGGGTTGTTCAACATCTCAAGAGTTATAACTTTATCGCCTTCTTTAATAAATAAAGTGCTATTGCTTTCTAGCTGGTAAATATTATCAAAAATATTAATATCATTCGAATATAGTATTTTTGTTCTTACATTTCCACTTCTGTTTAGATTGGCCTGCAATATTTCAACCTGATCTTGATCTTTGTTTACAATGAGTGCATGATCAGTTTTTTTGGAATGAAAAACTTTTGTGATATTGGTAAACCTTGTCTTCTTTCCATAGATGACATTTATTTTATTGGAAGTCTTTCCTTTAATAATTAAGATATTTTTAAAAGGAATGATTTGAAAACTAGACTCTTTTACTGTTGTGTACTTAACTGTTTTAAAAATATTTTTCAAGCATTTTTTTGAATAGGTAAGTTCGCTATCAACTTCTGATATGTTTGAAAAACAACTAGCTATATTGTCAGATGCCATAGATAGATTAATAAATGATAATAAAAATAATATTCCTATCATACAGGGCCCTTTTACTTATTGGCAGTAAGTGGGATTGTAACCAATCCTCCATTACTTCCTTCTAGAGTTAATATTGCATCAAAATTTGAACTTGATGGAGCACTTGAACCTAAGAAATCAATATCAATGTCACATGTATTAGTTTGGTCTAAATTAAATGAGGTGCAATCATCATTTGCTCCAATTTGAAATAACGAAGCATCTGACCCTGTTATTGAACTAGAGATTGCTGTTGAATTTAGGCCTGGGTTAATAATTGTTATAGTTTGGGTTACATCAATAGCAGAGTATCCAAAAGCACCATTACCGGAATTTAGATCATAATATGGACCTACTACATTAAAGTTGATACTAACCTCATTAGTATCAAAAGCATTGTCAATTATATTAAAGCTATCGCTTGAACTATTTCCTTGTGCTCCGGCGGTGTAGTCAATACATAAATCAGAGCTACAGCCAGCTGTATAACAAGATGATTTAGTGGAGCCACTTTCATTGAGTGTATAAGCGCCACAGTTCAAAGGAGGTACACCTCCATTTATCTCTATTGTGTGATTACTTAATGTATTTTGAGAAGAAGTATATACGGCAGATAAATCTGGGTAAACTGATGTTTGATTTGAACAAACGGAGAAAGATCCAAAGTCAGCTTTTAGATAGAGAGTTAAGTTTGAACTTGAGGCATTAATATTATTTGTTGTTATTTTTCCATTAGTAGCTATGAAAGTATTATTATTTAAATTAAAGCCACTCGTAATAGTACATGAAGAATCATTAAAGGCTAATAATGTCAGACTTGAAGTATTATTAGATGTAGTTAAATTATTATGCGCATCAAAGATTTCTAAAACAGGTTGTATTTCAAAAGCTTTATCTATAGTTTCATTTGCCACCGGTTGAACTGTGAAGAGAGCTTGTGTTGGAACGTTATGATTTACATTTATACTGTTAGAACAAACAAATGGAAATCCTGGAGCAGCTGCTTTTAAATAAATAGTTTCCATTTTTTCATGATTTACATTGGAAAATAACGCAGTCCCAAGAAAGGCTGCGGTATTTGATGAATTGAAGTTTCCTGAACTTGGAGTTGAAGTACAGTCAGAAGAAGTCCAAGCGCTTAAAGAGATTGTATCAGTCGAAGATATAGCAATATTATTAAAATTATCAACAATTGAAATAATTGGTTGTAATGCAAAATTTACACCGGCAGTTGTCGCGCTTGAAGGCTGCTGAGTTAAGATCAGTTGGCTGGCAAGACTATGACTAACAATTATAGCATTAGAGCAAATGGAAGTGAGTCCAGGCGCCCCTGCCTTAAGATAAATAGATTCCATTTTTTCATGATTGGTTCCAGAAAAAGTAGCACTGCCTGAAGAAGACGCTTTGGGAGTTTGATTAAAAGTTCCACCAGAACTAGCGGTGCAACCAATATTAGTATGGGCCTCTAAAGAAATGGTATGAGCGCCGTCATCAACTAAATTATTATAGACATCTCTAATATTATAAGCGGGCTGAGTAGCAAAACTAGTTCCAGCAATTGCCGTAGAACTTGGTTGAGTCAATATCGTAATTTTATTGGCAATATTATGATCAACAGCAATTGAGCTAGTGCAAATGGGTTGTAACCCCGATGCCGTCGCTTCTAGATAAATAGTTTCCATCTTTTGATGATCAACATTTGAAAAAGTTAAAGTTCCTGAGCTGGTTGCAGCGGGGGTTGAGTTAAATGTACCTGATGAGCTATCGAGATCTCGGGCATATTATGGTGCTATAATGAATTCTCTAGAATCATCTTCAAACTTTACTGGTGGAAAAATACAATCTGAGTCAAATTCACACAGTCGAATTGTTGATGCAGACTATGCTGCTATTGCCAGTAAATCAGCTAGTGCCAAGATTGTTGAGTCTGCTAATATTGGGACTTTGAAGCGACAAATAACAATCCCACCAAAACTTAATCAGCTGCTTGATAGCTAATATATAAACGTGAAGATTTTTCGAGTATTCTATTTGATACATAAACTATGATATTATACAAACGTATGAAAATAGTAATAAGTACTTTAATATTTTTTATTTTTACAACAAGACTCATTGCAGCTCCACTTCCTAACAAATTGAGATTACAAATTGATATTGGCTATGAAATCTTTGATTATAACGATGAGTATCAATTTCAGCCATATTTAAATCAAGAAATCAAAAGTAAAAATATAACCTATAGAGCACAGGGGACCTACTTTTTATGGGCCCCGTATCTTTATTTGGAAGGTGCTGGTGAATATTCAAGCTCTCAAGCTGTTAGTGGAAATGAGGGGTTTTATAAATATGAAGTACACGCTAGGGTGGGGCTTTTTATTCCAGGAGATTATTATTGGTTTAAATTAGTAAGTGAAAATTATTTCACCTCTTTAATTTCTACTGAGAACACATATGGATATAAAAACGTTGAAAACTGGGTGGTTTACCCAATGTTTGGACTTAACTCCCACGCCCTGGACTCGGCAATAAATTTCGCAATTTATTATAAATATCCTATATTCAAATCTTCCCATCAAACAGATGAAACATTAATTGGATTAGAGGTTAGAGTTCCTCTTGGTTCGGATTTTAAATATCCTCTTTATGCATATCAAAAAGCACTTTTTTTCAGATTAGAATACAGAGATTATCAATTTGAATATCTTATCTCTGGTAGAAGTTTAGTTATAAAAAATAAATCGATGCTTTTGTCGATAGGCTATAACTTCTAACCTAAAAACTGATAAATGAAAATGTAGATTTATAAGATAAACTAAGAGAGATTAATTGAATAAACTATTTAAAATACTACTTATTGATGATGACCCTTTGGTTTTTACTTTGATAGAAAGAATAATATTGGATGATATGTCCTTGGATTATGTTGCCAATTCCCGTCAGATGAATAAGATGATAACCAAAAAGAATTATGATCTGTTCATCATTGATATAAAGCTTCAAGAGGAAAATGGATTAGAACTTATTCAATTACTTAAAAGTGACAATAAATTATCATCTATTAAAGTTTTTGTATTAACAGCAGATAAATCATCTGTATTGGAAGTATCTGGACAAAACCTTGATGTAGATGAATATATTTTTAAACCATTTAAACCTATTGTTTTGCAATCTAGAATACAAAAATATCAAAGACTCAAAAACAAAAAAAATAACTCTAGACTTGGTATAGGTATTTTGGAAATTGATAAATCTACCATGAAAGTTTTTATTAAAGAGAAAGATCGAAATACTGAAACTCAGCTGACTAGTATAGAGTATAAAATTCTAATATGTTTAATAGATAATTTAGGAGAAATAGTATCTAGGAAAAAGTTTTCCGAAGTAACCGGGAAACCTAAGTTCTCTGAAGCGAATAGAGCATTAGATATGAGGGTCTCTTCGCTGAGAAAAAAACTTGGAAAAGCTTCAAACTGCATCAAATCGGTAAGGTCAATTGGATATAAACTAGAAATTTAAAGTCTCTAAAATTACTAAATAATAGCATTCCTCTTCTGTTTTTACAGAAAGTACTCCTTAACAAACTTGATCTCTGATCTCTCTGGTCCATAGGCTAGGATTCCTACAGGAATTCCAACAAATTCTTCGATGGTTTTAATATAGCTTTGAAGAGCTGGCGTTAGTTCATCAGATTTAAAGTCATCATGAAAGGTCTCAACATCTTTTAAGATAGGATTAACTTTAGAAAGATCGATTCCAGGATAGGCACAATCAATTGTTTGCCCTCCATATTCATATCCTGTACAGATCTTAATATTTTCAACACCCGCTAAGACATCAATCTTTGTCAGCGCAATTGAGGTGATATTTGAAGCTTTGACTGTATATTTTAAAAGTGGGAGGTCAAGCCATCCACATCGTCTTTTTCTTCCTGTCGTGGCACCAAACTCACCTCCTTTATTTTGTATAAATTCACCTTTTGCATCAAAAAGTTCAGTGGGAAAAGGTCCTTCTCCAACTCTTGTGGTGTAGGCCTTGGTGATTCCCAGAACTTCTTCAAGATTTTTACCTGGGATTCCTGCTCCTGTGTAAACACCACCACTACTTGTGCTAGATGAAGTTACAAAAGGATAAGATCCATAATCTATATCGAGAAGAACTCCCTGAGCTCCTTCATAAAGAATCTTTTTATTGTTTTGAATACATTCATCTAAAAAAGAAAATGTATCTGTGATAAATGGAGCTACTTTTTTACCAAGTTCAAAAAGTCTATCAGTTTCTTCTTGAATAGAAGGAAATTCAATATTATAAAGATATTTAAAAAGAATCTTTTTTTCTTGCATGTTGGCTTCAAGTTTTGATTTTAAAATATCTTTATCAAGTAGGTCTTTTAACTTGAGACCAATTCTTGAAATTTTGTCTTCATAAGCAGGGCCAATTCCTCTTCCTGTTGTCCCGATTTTAATGGGACCTTTATTTTCTCTCTGTCCATCAATTAAACGATTATAAATTGTGATGATGGAACAATTGGATGAAATTTTTAATTTTTCAGGAGTGACTGCACATCCCGAAGCGAGTACTGTTTGAAGCTCTTTTTCAAATGCTTCAGGGTCAAAAACAACCCCATGTCCCACCACAGAGGTACAATGGTCATGTAAAATTCCGGACGGGATGAGGTGCAGGACAATTTTTTTGTCACCAACTATAATGGTGTGTCCAGCATTGTTACCACCTTGAAAACGGACGACAATATCACATTTTTGTCCTAGAAGATCTGTAATTTTTCCTTTTCCTTCATCTCCCCATTGGGAGCCAACGATTGCTAGTGATTGCATTAGGCCTTTACCTCGTTTAAAAGATTTTGATTGATAAAAAATTCTTTTAGTTGATTCACAACCATTTCTCCTACTCGTACCTGAGCTTCTTCTGTAGAAGCCCCAAGGTGAGGAGTTAATACTAAATTATCTAAGCTTCTTAATTTTGAATCTTGGGGAAGGGGCTCTGTTGCAAAGACATCAAATCCAGCTGCTTTAATTTTTCCCGCTTTTAAAATGTTATAAAGAGCGTCTTCGTCAACAATTCCACCTCGACTGGCATTTATTAAAATGGAGTCGGGCTTCATATGTGAAAGATACTTTTTTCCTACCATACCTTTGGTGGCATCCATGAGAGGAGTGTGCAGAGTGATGATATCGCATTTCTTGAAAACATCACCAACTTCATTGGCCTTTTTTGCGTAAGAAAGTTCACTTGATTCAATAAAAGGATCAGCAAAAAGAACTTCGACATCAAAGCCAGCAAGTCTTTTGGCAACGATTTGACCGATTCTACCAAATCCTACAATTCCAACCCTTTTGCATGAGAGTTCATTTCCAAGGTACTTTGATTTATCCCAGCCTCCATTAGTCATGTTTTTATGTGCGTATGCAGTTTTTCTAAGAACGGTCATCATGAGTGCAATAGCATGTTCAGCCGCAGAATTATTATTAGCACCAGGAGTATTTGAAACTTTAACCCCTTTTTGTTCACATGAGACTTTATCTATATTGTCAGTTCCCTCTCCTGCACGAATTACGTATTCTAAATTCGGAGCTTTTTCGAGAAGATCGGCCGTAATGGTAGTAGCGGAGCGAATAACTAGGCCATTAACTCTAGGCAAAAGTCCAGCCAATGTATCTTGAGATATTTTTGATTCTGGATAAACTTCAAATTCATTTGTGCCTTTTAAATAATTGAAAAGTTTATTATCAAAACCGTCTGATACAACGATAAATGGTTTCATTTGTGTACTCCAAGTCATTTTTTAAGACTAGCAAACTATATTATTTAACGAGGCCTATGTGAACCTGTTTTCAATAATTGTCTTGGCCTACGCAAGGAGCCAGAAGAACATTAAGTAGTTTGCACTAATGAAAAAGGACGGCCTTAGAAGCCGTCCTTACTCTTATAGTAATAATGTTTACTAGGTGAGCCTTCTTAGGCAATAGCTCTGAGCTCCAAATTCATGGAAAGACATTTCAAGGTTTCTTGAAATTCAGAAAGTACAGGCAAATTTCCAAAATGGGTATTCTCATGAACATTTTGGGAGATGAAGTCTAACATCTCGATAGGTGTCGATTGTTCCTGGTCTTTTTGGAATGCTCTCCAATTAGACGTCCCGTGTTTTCTAAAATATTCCAATAAATTTTTAATCATTTCTTGCCTGCTTTTCACTCCAATGGCCACAACATCACCGCGAGTGTTTAACTCTAAGTACCAAATTTTGTACTGTGATTTTTTTGAAGGGTGTTTGGAAGTGTCTACTGCGATTGCCATGTACATAAATGCCTCCTAGTTATGTGTGTGCATACAGAGGAGGTTGCTCGACTTATTTCTCTCATCCTGACGAAATAATGAGGCCTATAATCCTCTGCTTATTTTATATTAAGTGTTGAGAGGTGATCTGACACGGTCTTTCGTCTAACAACTTTTTACTGCAGAGAAAGAGAATGTCTGATAATGGCGATTAAAAGATCTTTTTTTTATGAATGTCGCAACTCGCGATGCTATCTGATACCAGGTGTTCAGAGGGGATTCGAAATTAATTACTTATCTTTCTTATCAGTAATATTTTTATCAATACTGTCGCTAAAAGAAGTTTCTTCTTTCGCTTTTCCACTAATAATATAATTAGATTTTCTAAGTCTAATTGAAAGTGTTCTCATCAAAGCTTGAAACCATTTTGGTTGTCCATCCACCGCATGAACAAATTTCTTATAAGGTATGACTAAAACTTCACTATCTTCCAAGGAAGTCACTGTTGCCGAGCGGGGTTTGTTATCGAGGAAACTCATTTCTCCAATTAGTTCACCTTCATTAATTCTCCCTACGAATTTGTCATCATTATCTGATTTGATAGTTGTAATGAAAGAACCTTTAAGCACCCAGTACATTTCATTACTGGCAGTCCCTTCTTCAATGATACAAATTCCTTTCTTTATCTCCTTCGTATTTTCTTTAATAATATTTCTACCATCAAGAATTGCCAATTTAACCTTTAACTCATCAAACTCAAGAGGTTTAGATAAATACGAAACTTTTTCAAGATCTTTAAAGGTAAGATTAAAATGTTCTTCATCTTCACCAAACATAATAATTGGAAGAAGATTTGTTAATTTTTTTAATTTTTCTTTGTGTCTGATATTGTGAATGAATGAAGTGGAATCAAATCCATCCATACCCATGTCTATAATGACAAACTGAAAAATTTCCCCCACAACTTTTAACCTGGCCTCACTGTCATTAGACGCTAGAACAAACCGATGGTTATTTCTTTCCAGATCTGCCTTTACTGTATTTTTTAAATGTTCATCTCTAGTTACAAAGAGAACTGTTGTTCTATTTTTGTCGGCCATAATGTTACATATCGAAATCTTTATGACCAAACTTTAATAAGTATTTGAACATTAAAGGAGATGGATATTACATATGATATAAGTGTCTTAAAAATAAGACACTTAATAAAGAGTTAGGTATCGGTGATGAGGTGAGTTAAATGTTGATTAAGTCTTTCTAGATGTGATTCATCCATTTTGACGGTTCTATATTTTATTCCTGCTAATTTAAATATTTTCTTAGCAATTTTATTAGTCTCAAGATCTCTGTGTTTATCAGATAGATAAATCACTTCGTTAATCTTTTTACTGGCGATGAGTTTAGCACATTCATTGCAAGGAAAGAGAGTTACATAGGCCTTGCAATCTTCAAGGCTTATATTGGTATGAAGAATGGCATTCGTTTCTGCATGGACAACATAAGCGTACTTTTGATGTTCTAATGGAACTGTTTTAATTTTTCCCCAAGGGAGTTGACCTTCATCTATCCCGGCGACCATTCCGTTATATCCCATAGTCACTTGATGATTATTTTTATCAACGATGACACATCCAACTTTTGTACTTGGATCTTTTGATTTAAAAGAAGCAATCATGGCCTGGAGCAAAAAATATTCATCCCAATTGAAATTGGATTCTACTTTAAAATAATTTTCTTTATAGTCATTAGTCATAGAATTACAGGTAAAATAAAGCCCTCTATTCAGAGGGCGTTCATTATTATTTTAAAATATTATGCAAGTAGAGGAGCAATAACTAATGCCACAATACTCATAAGCTTAACTAAGATATTCATGGCAGGACCTGAAGTATCTTTGAACGGGTCACCAACGGTATCACCAGTAACAGCAGCTTTGTGTGCTTCAGTACCTTTAGTTTCACCTTCAATATGACCTTGCTCAATTGCTTTTTTGGCATTATCCCAAGCACCACCAGCGTTGGACATAAAAAGTGCAAGTAAAACACCAGTCACAGTTGCACCAGCGAGCATTCCACCAAGAGCTTCTTTACCTAGAAGAAAACCAATTAAAATTGGAGAAGAAATGGCTACAACACCAGGAGCAATCATTTCTTTTAATGAGGCGTTAGTAGCGATAGCAATACATTTTTCAGTATCAGGTTTCCCTGTACCTTCCATGATTCCTGGAATTTCTCTAAACTGTCTTCTTACTTCTTCAACCATAAGTTGAGCAGCAGATCCAACAGCAGACATTGTATTAGCACCAACAAAGAATGGAAGTACTCCTCCTAAGAAAAGTCCGATCACAACGGTAGGTGACATAATATTAATTGTTGTTAGTCCAACTGCTGTTGCGTAAGCAGAGAACATAGCAAGTGCTGTTAAGGCAGCAGAACCGATCGCAAAACCTTTTCCTATAGCAGCAGTTGTATTTCCAATTGAATCAAGTCCATCAGTAATAGATCTTACTTCTGGTCCTAATTCACTCATCTCAGCAATACCACCAGCATTATCAGAGATAGGTCCGTAAGCATCAACAGTCATCGTTACACCTGTAGTTGCAAGCATACCTACAGCAGCAATACCAATGCCGTAAAGTCCTGAGAAATGATTTGCGAAATAAATACCAATACAAATTAAGATGATTGGTGGGATACATGAGTACATGCCAACAGCTAATCCTGCGATGATATTTGTTGCAGGACCTGTTTTTCCTGCCAAAGCGATTTTTTTTACAGGACTAAATTCACCCGCTGTAAAATATTCAGTTACAAATCCAATAAAAAGACCAACTAATGATCCGATAACCATGGCGTAAAAAGGACCCATGGCAAAAGGAAATGTAGCTGAGGAAAAATTCATTTCTTTAACTATTCCCCAAGATCCAGCAAATAAACCGAGAAGACCGATGATTGGAGTGACTCTTAATGCCATTGCAGCATCTTTTCCTTTAAGAACGTTCATGGCCAAAATTCCAAGAACAGAAGCTAAAAGACCGATTGTAATAACAATAATTGGAAGAAGAATAGCACCTTCTGTATTTCCAGCAAGTGTTGAACCTATGAACATAGTAGCGATAACTGAACCAACATATGATTCAAAAATATCTGCACCCATACCTGCAGTATCACCAACATTGTCACCAACATTATCAGCGATAGTTGCGGGGTTTCTAGGATCGTCTTCTGGAATTCCTGCTTCTACTTTACCAACAAGGTCAGCACCAACGTCAGCAGCTTTTGTGTAGATACCTCCACCAACTCTTGCGAAAAGAGCAATAGATGAAGCACCCATAGCAAAACCATTTAATGCTTCGATAGTTGAACCAGTTAAAAACTTATAAGCTAAAACAACACCCATGAGACCTAAACTAGCAACGGTCATTCCCATTACGGAACCACCAAAGAAAGCGACAGAAAGGGCTTTACTTTGACCTGACTGAGCAGCAGCTTCTGCTGTTCTAACGTTTGCTTTAGTGGCGGCTTTCATTCCTATGAATCCACAAAGCATAGAGATAAAGGCACCGCAAAGGTAGGCTACGGCCGTGTTCTTTGATAAATTGTATCCAAGCAATACGGTAACTAGGGCCAAGAAGCCTAGTAGTAAAGTGTATTCCTTTTTAAGGAAAGTCATTGACCCGGATTCAATTAATCCCGCGATCTCTGTCATTTTGGTATTACCTGCCGGCTGCTTCACTACCCAAAAGTAGGTGGCCAGGGCAAACATAAATCCTGAAAATCCGATAAAAGGACTGTAGGCTACATAGTTTGTTACCGATTCCATCTCGTTTTAACTCCTTTCTGGCGTAAATTAATACGCAATATTATTATTAAATTGTTCA
>JABGXW010000099.1 GCA_018675575.1 Bacteriovoracaceae bacterium
ATTTTTGTGTATTTTTAACTTCAGATAGAACTGCTGTATTTTCACCATCATATCTAGTTTCAGTAGACATAGATTCTGTGAAGTCCATATTCACTGTTACCTTAGCAATAACTTTACCTTCTCCAACAACTTTTGATAAAATTTCTTCAATTTGTTTTTCAAACTTTTGATTGAGTTTCCCAGTAAGCGCCATTCTATTTGCCGTGGCTGCTGTTAATGCATCACCAACATTATCTGATAGTTTTTTTCCTCTATGATCTAAGATCACAACGTTTTCTTCTCTCATGCTTTCTACAGACGATGATACGAGAGCTGCGATACCTTTAATTTCACTCTCTGTTAAATTTACCCCTCTTTGAAGCTCTAGAACAACTGATGCCGATGGTGGTTTTTTCTCTGAAACAAAAGGACTGTTTTCGGGAAGAGACAAATGAACTCTCGCTCTCTTGACTCCATTGATAAATATTATAGTCTTTATCAATTCGCCTTCAAGTGCTCTTTGTTTATTAATTCTTTGTACAAAACTTGTTGTTCCAAATGATTGCTTATCAAAAACTTCATAGCCGACAACTCCTGAAAAATTAACTCCCATAACAGCAAGTTCAAGTCTCCATTTATTAATAAGGTCTTCTGGAATTGAAATTGTTTTTCCGTCATTAGATAAAGAATAAGCTATTTTCTTTTCTTCTAATATAACTGCTATTTTCTTAGAATCTTCTCTATTTAGATCAGTGTAAAGTACTTCAAACCTGGTTTTGGAGGTCCAAACTACTATACCTAGCAAAGCGGAAAAGATCAGTGCGGTGACAACAAAAAGACTTACTTTTCTACTTGCATCTAGAGTCGAGTAAAACTCCATGAAATTTCTATAAATTTTCTCTAAAAAATCTTGCACAGAATCCTCCTGATCCTAATACTAACTTTAACTTTAACTTTAACTATATCTGCATTCTCATTATTTCTTTGTATGCATCAATGACTTTCAAACGAACTTGGTTCATAGTTCGAAAAGCAATATCTGCTTTCTCAACAGCAAGCATCGTTTCATGAATATTTCCAGATTGACCGCTTGCTAATTTCTGTATGGCAACATCCGCTTCTGTTTGCAATGAGTTTACCTCTGTAATAGAACTTGCAAGCATATCACTGAATGATTGCTTACTTGAACCTTCGAGCTCTGAAACCGATAGCGAGCCCACATCCGAAAGTTTAAATTCATCCGTTCCAATACTTGCTGATTTTGACCAATCTTTTGCATTATAATTTTTTAATACATTTAAAACTGATCCTGCTGTTTCTATTGGCATTACTTACTCCTATCTACCTATTTCTAAGGCCTTTAAGGCCATCCCTTTAGTAGTATTCATTGCATTTACATTTGCTTCATATGAACGTGATGTTGAAATCATATTTGCCATTTCTTCCATTACATTAATATTTGGATAAGCTACATATCCTTGTTCATTTGCATCCGGGTGATTAGGTTCGTACTTCAAAACTGGAGGTCTATTAGTAGAAATTACTTCCGTTGCGTGAACAGATTTGGCCATTGCATCCAACTCTCCTTCAAGTACTTCTGAAAAAGATTCTCTTACAGGCTCTGCTCCATAAACGACTTCTTTTCGTCTATAGGGGCCCCCCTCTGCTGTTCTGGTAGTTTGTGCATTAGCTATATTTGAAGAAATAGCTCCCATTCTCTTTCTATTTGCTGAAAGACCTGAGGAACTTATTCTTAAACTAGATAATAAATCCATAACTTAACTCCTACCTTTCCGATCCTATCGCGTACTTTAATAAACCAAGTTTTTTGTTTAATAATTGTACTGATGCATCGTAAAGAATTTTGTTTTTCGCCATTAAGGACATTTCTGCATCTCTATCTACAGTATTACCATCTTCACTAACTACGCCATTTGGATCTTCAAAAACTTCAGGTTGCAGATTATTAAATCCTCCACTTCCAACATCAAAATGTCTTCCATCCTCGACATTTAATGATTCATTACCATCAACATCTAATGCTCTTGATAATGCTTCTTCAAATCCAATTCGTTTTGCTTTATAACCTGGTGTCTCAGCGTTAGCTATATTTGAGGTAATAAGCTCTTGTCTCATCTGTCTGAAATTGATAGATGCTGCCAATGCTTGCATAGTTTTATCTTCTATCTTCATAGATCCTCACTTACACTACAACCAATTATCTTAAGTTAACGAAATAGGCTGATCCTACGCCTCTATATTCATTGATTTTATTTCTTAAAGTTCTTATAGATACTCCCAAAATCTTTGCTGCTTGAGTTCTATTTTCACTAGTATGTACAAGAGCTTTTTTGATTAAAAGTTTTTCAGCTTCTTTTAGTGACATTAATCTGATTCCTTCGTTAACATCATCATTGATTAGAGATACTGATCTCTTCTCTCCAATTTCTAAATCTGCTTCGGTTAAAATTCCTGTATCTGAATTACAAATGGAGTTCTCAATTACTGTTTTCAACTCATGAACATTATGTGTCCAATAATGAGAGATTATTTTATTCATAGCCGAATCTTCAATTCTTACTTCTGAGTTTTTAGAGCAATTGGAAGCAAAAAAGTTTGCTAACATTTGAAGGTCGGTTTCTCTTTCTCTTAATGGAGTGATTGTGATCGCATTTTGAGAAATCATTGTATAAAGTCCTCTATAGAACCTTCCTGATCCAACTAGTTTTGACAGGTTTTTTGTTGTAGTTGCAACAAATCTAATATCTATGTCATAATCTTGGAGTTCCATTAAGATTTTATGTAATCTTTTTTGGAAGCTATCCTCTAGACCGTCAACATTAGCAAATACTACCGTTCCGCCATTTGTTGCCTCTAGAATTCCTTTATTAAATCTTCCTGTCTCTTCATCTCTATGCCCTAAGATCTCATTTTCAACTTGTTGAGCATCATTAGAACAATCAACAATTGCAAATTGAGCATCTGATCTTGCTGAATTTTGATGAACAAATTGACTCAGTGACCTTTTTCCAACACCAGCTTCTCCCACTACAAGCACTGGAGCTTTAGTAACTGAAACATTTCTAGCGATAGAAATTGCTTTTTGAATTTTAGGATCTTGTCCGAAAAGTTCGACTCTTACAGTATCCATTTGACCTCCTGTCATTAACACCCCTTCCTAGGGTGGGAACTATATTGTTTTGTTTTTAATATTAATTAACGATAATTCAGACTTTACCATTTCTTTGATATAATCTGAAACATCCTTGTCTTTTAAAATTTCGTTAAATACTTTAACTCCTTCTTTTTCATTATTTCCATCTACAAAACCAAGGCCTAAAAGGTATCTTAAACGCCCCGCATATGTAGTCTTTGTATATTTTTTAAAGAATTTTTTTATTTCTGAAATGATTTCAACTCGAGAAGAAATACTATTTTCGGCAGCCAGTATTTCAATTAGAAGATAAGATATTCTTTCTTTAACTTCTTGAATAAAGATATTCTTCGATCCAAATCCCTTGGTATCATTTAATATGGCCTTCGCGGCTTTTTTATATTTCTTAGTATTTCCTACTTGATATATCGAATCGGTATAGGCTAATAACATCTCCGCGATTTCAGAAGGATCGTAAATCCTTTTTACCTTTTGATATGATATATAATTCTCTAAATCTCTCTCAGCACCTTGATATTTCTTTGTTTTATAATTAACAATTCCTCTATAATAATGAGTCTTTCTATATGCAGGATAGATTGTGGAAATTACTTTTATACTTTTATAAGCCAATTCCCAATTTTTTAATTTAATATTTTTAATCAGCATTAATTCATTAAGCATTATGTTCGAGGCAGTTAATCCATCTCGTTTAACCCAGATAGGAAAAGTCCTCTGTGGTGATTTCTCTAATTGTTGAAAAGACTTATAAACTTCATCAAATCCATTATAAAGCCCTGTTCTTATATATGATTTTCCTACAATGAAGTTAAGATATGCGTCGGTAGCAACTTTTCTTACATATTTTTCTTTATAGACATCCCAGACTCTAATAACTCTACTATATTCCCCCTTTTTAAAATCATCTAGCATAATCCCATAAATAGCTTCAGCGCCATCACCTTCTAGAACTCTTCTCTCTGTTTTAGATAATATGTTTAGAGGTATGGCGTTCAAATAAGTCAAAGCTTTCTTATATTCTTTGTCTGCTAATAATGTTCTTATTCTCACTAACCATAAAAGTTTTTTAAGATTTTTATTTCTTTTAAGCTTTAAATCATCCGTTTCTAATAGAATTCTTATTTCGCGATCATCTTTTGTGAGTTTCTTTTTTCGAACTGACCTTAAAGCAACATATCTAAGTCTCGCTTCATAACTAATTTTTTCATCTTGTGACTTATTTATTGCATTTTTATAAAGGTCACTTGTTTGTTTAATATCTTTGTCCAAAATCTCATAACATAGAGCAATTCTGAGTCTGGCTGCAGATGACTTTGTTATGTAGCTATAATTTGATAAGAATTGATCAAATAACCTTATGGCCTCCTTATATCTTGCTTCTCTGAATAAGGCCTCAGCAACATTGAATAATATGGTTGGATTCGCGGGTTGAATAATTGATTTTAAGTTCTTCTCATATAGTTTTATTGCATTGGATATTTTTCCAATTTTTATAAGTGTATAAATTTCATAAGCTAACATTGTTTGAGCAGACACTAATTTCTTTAAAGTTTTATCTTTTATAACTTCTCGTAGTTTTTCAACTTGTCTCAGCTGAGTTAACGAAAAGAGGATCGTTTCAGCTGCGAAGCCTGATTCTTCGTAGTCGAAATTTTCTTTTGATGAAACGTAAAACATCTTTGCATAATCTAGGGACTTAACATAATCATTAGCTGATAGTTTAAATGTAATAAGGTATTTTAAAATACCTTTTTTCATTTCATAGTTTTTTGTTCTTTTAGCAATAGTTGTCAGCATTGCGATTGCTGTTTTCACCGGTTTTCTATTACCTTTATCAATATTTTCTCTTAATATTGAATTTGCCTTCAAATACTCTAGCAACTCAATATGATCATCATCTCCATACTTCTCATAAAAAAGAGTAATGGATTTATACATCAATCCCCACTTTTTCTTCCTGTATAGATTGATTGCCAATTGCAAATGAGCCTCTTTGTCATTTTTGCTATATTTTCTATCTCTAATTGGGAAAAAGTGTTCAGGTGTTTTTCTTTCTAGGTTAAGAATATTTTTTACTTTTGGACTTAATGGTTCATAGTCCCAAATAGAACTTGCTCCATATCTAAAATCTCGATATGCCTTATTAATTTTTTTAACCACAACTTTCTTTTTCTTATTCTTGATAACCTTTTTTACTAAAGAAGGTCTTTTTAATAGTATTGGGGCCTTAGCATTAGGTTTATCTACCGTAGGAGCCTCAACATCCTTTTGTTTTAATATTTTTGCAATCTCTTTTTTCTCGGCACTTAGTAAGCTATCTGAATCTGACCAAAAATCTAAAACATAGTTTTTGTCTCTATCCTTATAGAAAGTAAATAGTTCTATATCTTCTCTTGTTAGTTCTAAAGTTAAACTCTTTACAGCTGTTTCTTTAGAGTTAGGATCAATGATCATTTTTTTAATATAATTTCCGACTGTCGAAAGTTCTGCCAAGTCGTCTGCAACTTTTTTAAAGACATCTGCATTTAATGATTTTATAGTGATTGATTTTCCATTTTTATTTATTGTTAAGAGGTCTTTTGGTACTGATATTTTTAATCTTAAATGCGACTTTGCACTTTCAATTGTAATGACTCCAGCAAAAATTGCAGGCGACATCATAATGAATAGAAGATATGTCAAAAATTTGATCTTAATCTGTTTCATGTGAGTCGAACTTCCTGTTCTTTTTTTGCTTTAGACAAGGCCCAATCATTCTTCCTAAACAATTGCCTTACAATAATTCTATCATTTTCGTGGGAATAATAAAGGAAAATTTTTCTCTTAGGACTTTTTTGCCTATCTACTTTTTGACAGAGGTTAAAATTGCCTATTTACAAAGGTTTAAATAGGGAAATATTTTTGTCGGGGATTGTAATTTTATTGGAAGGGCCATTTTGCACTCTTAAGATTATAAATTAAGAGTATTCATACCTTTCTTTTTCATCTTTTCAATCAAAGTAGTTCTATTAAGATGAAGTAATTTAGAAGCTTGGTTTTTATTTCCGCCAGTCTTGTCTAAGGCCTGCATTATTAGACTTTCTTCAATATTTGATAAAACTGATTTCAAATTCATTCCGTCTTCTGGCAATTGAAGAAGGTCAGCAGTATTATTCTCGAATGAAGTATTTTGTAAAAACTTCTTAGGAAGATCTTCAACTTCAATTGTTGCCCCACCTTTTAGAATAACTAATCTTTCCATTAAGTTTTCAAGCTCTCTAACATTTCCAGGCCAATCATACCCAACAAGCATATCGAGGGCATCTGAACTAAACTCAACATTATTTCTTAAGTCGGCACTAACAAATCGGGATAAAAAATATGAAATTAGTAATGGTATGTCTTCTCGCCTCGCACATAGAGGTGGGATTTTTATAGGAATAACATTTAATCTATAATAAAGGTCTTCTCTAAAGTCACCTGCAGTGACTGCTTCTTCTAAATCTCTATGTGTTGCTGTGATAATTCGAACATCAATGGGTGTAGTCTCACTACTTCCAACTCTTTCGATAACTCTGTTTTGTAATACTCTTAAAAGCTTTACTTGTAGTAAGAGTGGCATATCTCCAATTTCATCTAAAAATATAGATCCCTTGTTTGCCAACTCAAATCTGCCTTTTCTACTTGATATAGCTCCAGTAAATGCACCTTTTTCGTGGCCAAATAATTCACTTTCTAAAAGCTCAGCAGGTATAGCTCCACAATTTACGGAAATCATTGATTGAGACATTCTATTGGAAAGTTTATGAATTGCATTGGCAATCAATTCTTTCCCTGTTCCCGAAGGGCCTCCAATTAAGACTGTTGAATCAGATGCTGCAACTCGCTGAACACGATCAAATACTACTTTCATTTTATTAGATCTTCCTATCATTCCGCAGAAAACATCTTCTTCAGTAGGTAGCTCTAATCGATACTTAAGGTTTTTTCGAGAGTTTTTGTTAATAATAGAATCTTCAGTCTTTGGTTGAGCTATCTCTTTAAATGAATAATTTAATTGTGTTTGGAAAGCATTTTTAATGAGATCTACTAGTTTATCAAGTTCAAATGGCTTTGTGAGATAGTGAAAAACATCTTTTTTTGTTGCTTGAATTGCTGTTTCAATTGACGCAAATCCAGTCATAACTAAAGGAACAAATTCAAATCCCTTATCTCGTAATATATCTATCAATAGAAGTCCATCTGTGGCGCATTCCATTTTAAAGCTTATGTCTGTGACTAAGCAAAATTTATCTAGTGTATTTAAGTCTTTGAGATTAGTTAAAAATTCCACGCATGAGTCAGGATCTTCAAAATAATCTACTTCTAGACCAAGTTTTTTTTCAATATATTTTTTAAGAGGTTTTCCAAATGAAAAATCATCTTCTACAAGAATTAATCTAGGTTTTAAACTATCAGATACTGAACCATCGTGGTCAAATGATAGGTGTAAATGTTTCAAATCATCCATTTAGCCTCTTTTCATTTATGAACAAAATTCTTTGTCCGTGTCTTTTTAAAATCCTATCCTAACTCCAATTGAAGTGTCAATTTACTGGCACCAGGCATTCCGTGCCGTGTCACACGCTGAATAAATATAATTTTAATAACTTAGAAGAAATTAGGGGGATAGACGACCCAAACTAAAATCCTTTGATTATTATCTGAATTTCCAAGACAGATCTATCTGGACCACCTGCCCAAATCCAAAATACTAGAAATACAAAAGAAACAACAGAAATTATAATAAATAAAGGTATTAACTTTCGTACATCTTTAATCCACAGCAGGTAACAGGTAGAAACCGAGGTGATAATAATTGGGATACTCCAAAATGGAGTATATTTAACTATAAAGAAGAACAAATCCATATATTGATATTAACACAAATAAAAGGGGGACACATAAACCAAAAAACTCTTTGATTTAAGAGGTTTTTTTATTTATTAATGTAAATAGAATTTAGAACTTTGCTTTCAAAGTATCTAATAAGTTCAATCTTTCCCATGGAAGATCAATGTCTCTTCTTCCAAAATGCCCGTAAGCTGCTGTTTGAGCAAAGATAGGTGTTAACAGATCAAGCCTTGCGATAATTGCCTGTGGTCTCATATCAAAAACTTCATTAACTGCAGTATTAATTTTACCTAGATCGACAGTTTCTGTTCCATAGGTATCAACTAGGAATGACATTGGTTTTGCGACACCAATAGCGTAAGCAACTTGAACTAAGGCCTTCTCAGCTAGGCCAGCAGCAACAATATGCTTGGCAACTTGTCTTGTCGCATATGCACCAGATCTATCCACTTTAGACGCGTCTTTTCCTGAAAATGCACCTCCGCCATGAGCGCCATGACCACCGTACGTATCAACAATTATTTTTCTTCCTGTGAGACCACAATCTCCCATAGGTCCACCAATAACAAATTTGCCTGTTGGGTTTACGTAGATGTTAGTTTTGTCGTCGATAAGATGTTCTGGAACTACTTTTCCTATAACTTCTGTTCTTATTACTTCTTCAATTGAAGGTAAAGAAAGGCCTTCCGCATGCTGAGTAGATACGACAATTGCGTCCAATCGACTAACTTTACCATTAATGTATTCTGCTGAAACTTGAGTTTTACCATCAGCTCTAAGTTCTGGGCAGACTCCATTTTTTCTTATCTCTGTAAGTTTTAAAGCTAGTTGATGTGATAGATCAGTAGTTAATGGCATAAATGTGTCTGTTTCATTTACAGCATAACCAAACATTAATCCTTGATCACCAGCACCTTGCTCCTTATGTGTCCCCTGCCCAACGTTCACACCCTGCGCAATATGAGGAGATTGTTTATCAAGTGTAACCATAACAGCACAAGTATTTGCATCAAATCCTTTATCGGAATGGTCGTAACCAATATCTCTTATTTTTTGACGTACAACATCTTGAAAATCAATTTGTGCTTTTGATGTGATTTCCCCACCTAAAACGACAAGTCCTGTAGTAATCATTGTCTCACAGGCAACTCGAGAGTTTGGATCTTGAGATAAAATAGCATCTAAAATACTATCAGAAATTTGATCTGCCATTTTATCAGGGTGACCTTCAGTAACAGACTCTGATGTAAAAATATAATCTTTAAGCATTGCTATACTCCATTTTTGAGATGATAATTCATTATAAATGCTTGCGTATACTACTTCAGGAAATTGTTTATAACAAGCGACAGAGACCTTTTAAGGTAATTAAATATGTTAACGCTTTCTAAAATAGCGAAAGAAATGGGGATTTCTATATTTAAAAAATTCTAATTTATGATCGGCTTTGACATAGACCTTTCCGTCGAAGGTCAATACTTTAAATTTGTGTCCCTTGTTATCAGTAAAATGGTAAAGATATTCGTAATTACCAGACTTATATAGTTTTTTTAAAGAATTATTATTGCGTGCCCTAAGACCTGGCCTCTCTGCTAAAGGTTCGAACCGACTCCATATTTTCGCCATATCGATCCTTCCAAGCATCGAATGTCTTGAAAAGTAACGAACTGCCTTAAAGTTATAATTTGGTTTTCTGAGTAAATCATAAGCCATTTTTAAGTTATTAGCTCTAATAAATATTCCATGCTTTGTCATTACAGGACAAAAAATCCGAACATTGCCTCCTATAAAATAATAAGTAAAAGAAAATTCCCCCTCTTTAAAAAGTACGTTTAACCAGGGATTAGTTTTTATGGTCTGGTTTTTTTTAGACAAATAAGGAAAAAGAGAATCGGTTATGGGAATTGAATTGTATGCTTCAAGATTTAGTCTATTGATAACAACTTGTGCAACATCTCTTCGCTCCAAAGCGTCTCTACCATCTAGGCCACCCACTTCATTATAAAGAATTGTATCTAGTACAAATAAAGCTCTTAGTTCCTCGGGTTGATGTTTCCAAAAATTATAAGTTTCAGCTTGTTTTTTTAGTGAGTATTTTTTTAGATTTAGTCTGGCCTCGTCTTTCTTTTTCAGTAATTCTACTGCGTTGACAATAGTACCTCCAATTTTTATTTTATCTTGTTTTAAGGACTTGTAATATTCAATCATTCGGCTAGTTCTACCTGCCCACTCGTCGATTCGTCGCTCGAGAGCTTGACCTCCCTTTTCAAGATGAAAGAGTAATGCCTCTAATACAAAATTTAAGTCATAACGAAGATTTTCAGAGAGTAGATCCCTTTCTTTATTCATTTCTAAAGCAGTTGTATCAATTGCTGCCCTTAGAAAGGTATCCGAGCCTGAGAGATTTGGATTATGAGCGCCATCTTGAACTATCTTTCTATAAAAGTAGACCTCGTTTGCTTTTATATTTTTAGCAATTGTATCTCTTTTTTTATTTTTGTCATATGTTAGTCTAAGATCAAAATGATCAATTGGGTGACGATAAGAAAGCAAAAAAGGTATCTTCTTCAACAATAATTTAAAGTTGTTTCTAAAGTTTATAAATAAATATTTAGATCTCATTCTCGCTCTCTCTTTGCCTACTGAAGAGTCAGATTCAAAAAACTGTCGTTTATATTCTAATAATTGTTTTATTACATCTTGAAAGTCTTTTACTTCTTTAATTTCTTTTTCAAATTTTTTATTTTTGGAAATTTCTATTTTTAGGTGTTGTATCCATTTTCTTTTGCGTTCAAGTTCAGGAATAAATCTATTCACAGTTACGAGATCTAATTTTTTATTGATTTTAGACGGTACATAGAAGCCATTGCCACTAAATTGTCCCATATACTTCCAAAATAGAGACTCTGTATCAGGAGTACAAAGAACTTTAGAATACTTTTTTAACACTTTATTATATTGAGCGAGTGTAGATCTTTTATTTTTTTTAAATTTAACAATTGAGTTTAACCCTTGAGAAGTATGACTATTAGAGGAAGCAGGCTGTGAAATGCCAAGCATACATATAATAATGACCAATTGAAATATTAATCGTTTCATCGAGAAGGCTTCTCTAATTCATCTACAAATGAAGATTGCCAAAGACCTAGGCATGTTCCGTTACTAAGGATCAGAATTACATTTTCACTTCCTTTATATTTACTTAATTCCGCTAATAATTCAACGAGATTATTTATTATTTTTGCGGGAGTATTACATCTCTCTAAATCTAAAACCATTTTTGTTAAATCTAGATTTTCTGCACCCTTTGCTGTTGTTGCACGTGGAAGCTTTGTGACAAAAACCTCATCCGCAATGTTTAAAGAAGTTGTAAATTCTGCTTGGAAAATTGAAGATCTCGCTGTAGCTGAATTTGGCTCCATTACAACGATTAGTTTTTTGTTTGGATAGTTATCTTTAATGGCCAAAATTGTTACCTCTACAGCTTTTGGATGATGAGCAAAATCATCTATAACAACAGATTTTCCAAACTGTCCTCTAAATTCCTGTCTACGTTTAACCAATGACAAAAAGTTTACAGAGCTTTTTATTTTTTCTTGTGGAATACCTTCAGAGAGAGCAAAGATAATTCCGGAGGTAATATTCAAAATATTATGATTTCCGATGATATTTGTTTTAAACGGGATGATTTCGCCCTTGTATCTAACATCAAATAGAGTTTTATTATTTTCAATCCTTATATTTGTTGGACCCATCTCAGTTTTGTTGCCATAAAAAATCAGTTCATTCACTGATATCTCGGAAGCAAGATTCTCATTTTCAATATAATCTTGGCAAAAAATATATCTCCCCTTAACCTGAACAAACAACTCTCTAAACTCATCTTTTATTTGCTCTATGTTTTCAAATATATCAGCGTGGTCATATTCTAGACTTGTTAAAATCAGATGATCCATACTATACAATCTGAACTTTGAGATCTTTTCGAAATAAGCAGAGTCATATTCATCGCTTTCAATAAAAAAGTAACTTCCATCCCCAAGTCTCGATGGAGCTCTTCCCTCCATGACTCCTCCTATGAAGTAACCAGGAGTCATTCCCATATTTTCAAACATTTGAGTTAAGAAATAAGTTGTTGTCGTTTTACCGTGAGTTCCAGTAATTCCTACGACATTCTGATCACATAATACCAACGCACCTAACGCTCCAGGGAAGGAGATATATTTGGTCCCACAGGATTCTATTATTTTTGCATCATCACTATCTCTTGGTACAACATTGCCCACAACAATAAGATCAAATTCTTTAAGATAATTAGAATCCATCTCAGTTAAGTTTAATGTTTTTATCCCTGTCGTTTCTAAGTACTGACTCATAGGTGGATAAAACTTATTGTCCCCCCCTTCAATGTCAAACCCTTGCCCTTTGAGAAGACAAGCACAAGCGCCCATTCCTGTTCCACAAATTCTATAAAAAAAGATTCTCTTTATATCTGATTTATTTTCTTTTAATTCTTCAAAACTCATCTTATTTTCTAGATTCATATAACTACCTTAAAGCTAACCTTAGATATTTTTACTACATAAATATTCTAACAATTCATTAGATTTAGAACAATGGGAGTAATCTCTAATTAGAATATTATAGTATGAGGGCGCCAACTTCTTTTCTAATTTCATCTAAGCCTTTTTTGTCATACCAATAGTTTTTGGTTGCATTTGAGAGAACTACAGACCCTTTCTTCTTTTCAAGGTCTATCCACATTGAAGTTCCTGTAAATCCCAGGTGACCAAAAGTTCTAAGCGATGCACTTGGTCCGGCGAGACTACTAGTCTGATCAGTTACACGATCCCAACCGGCAATAAACCTTCTGTTTTGATCAAGGTTATCAAACTCTTCATTCATTTTATCAATGAGATGATTATTCTTATTCAAAGTCAGTAGACATCTCGACACACCTTTAATGGTCCCAAAAAGCCCTGCATGAGATACCTTTTCCCCAATAACAAATGCATTATCATCATGAACCTGACCGGATATTGGATTTCCATTTCGCGTGCCTGTTTCAGGACAAAAAAGGCCTTCCTTTAATTCCAGCCAATTTAATACTTCGTCATCAAAATATTCTGAGCAATACTCGTAAAATGGCATTTTAGTCTTGGCCTCAATTTCAAGCATCAGTCTTAACGCTGAAAAATCAGAGTAGATATCCTTATCCGATTCTTTAATTTTGTAATTTAGTAATTGTTCTGCCCAATTCTGATCTAAACGTCCCCATGAAGGCAGCCCAGCTCTATGATTCAATAATAATTTCATCTTTTCATCGAAGATTTCTGGTTTTAACAAATATGTTGCAGCAAGGGTCAATGGCTTGGTTAGACTGGCAAGATCAAAATATATTTTTTTTTTTGTTAATTTATTTTCTTGAATACATACAGTGTCAAATGTTCCATCTTGGAAATCAATCTCACTAATGGCCAAACAATCAAAGTGTTGCTTTTTTAAAAGTTCTTCAACTTTTTCTATGATTTTTTTCATCTGCCTATTATGACAGAGCTGATTGGGCTGCGGCAAGTCGGGCAACGGGTACCCTAAACGGAGAGCAACTCACATAATCAAGACCAATTTTATGGAAAAAATGGATCGATCGAGGGTCGCCTCCATGCTCTCCACATATACCTATATGCATCGAAGGATTCACCTTTTTGCCCTCTTTTTTTGCATGCTCTACTAAAAATCCAACCCCAGATTGATCTAGAGAAACGAATGGATCTTCCACAAGAACTCCTTTACCTATATATTCTGGTAAGAACTTTGACGCATCGTCACGCGATAATCCATAGGTTGTTTGAGTCAGATCATTTGTTCCAAATGAAAAAAAGTCTGCATAAGCGGCAAACTCACTGGCCATGATGGCAGCTCGAGGAAGCTCTATCATTGTTCCCACTTTATATTTTATTTTATCCTGAGCTTCTTCAAGAACCCGATCTATCTCCTCTACTACGAGTTTCCGTAAATAACTTAATTCATAATCAACAGAAACGAGTGGAATCATAATTTCAGGATTTACTGAAACACCATTTTTCTTGCACTCAATAGCAGCTTCCATAATAGATCTCGCTTGCATGAGATATATTTCGGGATAAGTAATACCAAGTCGACAACCTCGATGACCCAGCATGGGATTAAATTCATGTAGCGAATCACATCTCTCCTTAACTTGCTTTAATTCAAGTCCAAGGTAGCTTGCTAACTCCTGCAAATCTTCTTCAGTATGAGGTAAGAATTCATGAAGAGGTGGATCCAATAACCTAATATTAATAGGCTTGCCTGCCATTTCGGTAAAAATCCCCTTAAAGTCTTCTTTTTGAAAAGGTTTAAGTTTTTCTAGAGCTTTCTCTCTGTCTACTCGAGTTGCAGCAAAAATCATCTCACGAACGGCCAATATTCTCTCCGCTTCAAAAAACATATGCTCTGTTCTACATAATCCAATTCCCTCTGCTCCAAACTCCAGAGCGATCCTTGTATCTTCAGCATTATCCGCATTGGTTCTTACCTTGAGAATTCTAAACTCATCTGCCCAGCCCATAAATTTTGAAAAGTTTTGAGAAAAGTCTGCTGCAATAGTAGCCACCTCTCCCTCCATTACTTCTCCTGTTGCGCCATCAATAGTTAACAAGTCTTCCTCTTGATATTGTTTTCTATTAACCGTTAAGATATTGTTTTTACTGTCAATTAAAAGGATACTGCAGCCAGCAACACAAGGTTTTCCCATTCCTCTAGCAACGACTGCTGCGTGAGAAGTCATTCCCCCTCTTGCAGTCAGAATTCCCTGAGAAGCTACCATTCCAGCAATATCTTCAGGAGATGTCTCTTGCCGAACAAGTATGACTTTTTGCCCCTCCAAGTTCAGTTCATGCGCTCTTTCTGACGTAAAAACAATCTTTCCGCATGCCGCTCCAGGACTCGCAGGAAGTCCTATCGCTATAACATTCTTGGTGGCCTTAGGGTCTAACCGAGGATGTAATAATTGGTTTAAGTCTTCTGGCTCAACCTTCATAATAGCTTCTTCTTTTTTCAAAATATCTTCGTCAACTAAGTCAACGGCAATATTTATTGCCGCAGCAGCAGTACGTTTACCATTTCTAGTTTGCAAAATATAAAGTTTACCTTTTTCAATTGTAAATTCTATATCTTGCATGTCTTTATAATGCTCTTCGAGTTTCTTATAGACTGTTGTGAGTTCAAAAAAAGAATCAGGCATTAATTCCTCTAAGGTCTTAAATGTTTTATTAGAAACATTTTTTGATTCATTATTGATAGGTCCTGGAGTTCTTATTCCAGCAACAACATCTTCCCCCTGAGCATTTACAAGATATTCTCCAAAAAATCTCTTAGCTCCAGTACTCGGATCCCTGGTAAAACAAACACCTGTAGCAGAGTCATCACCCATATTGCCAAATACCATCGCTTGAACATTAACCGCCGTTCCCCAGTCATGCGAGAAATGGTTTAAATCCCTGTACTTTGTGGCCCTAGGATTATCCCAGCTATCAAATACTGCAGAGACTGCAAGCCATAATTGCTCCATAGGATCTTCAGGAAAGGATAATCCGCTTTCTTCGAGTATTATTTTTTTAAATACACTAACTAACTCTTCTAAATCTTCAGCAGTTAATTCAGTATCTTCACTTACCCCTCTAGCTTCCTTCAGGTCTTCCAAAGTTGATTCAAGCATGGAGACGTTGAAACCCATGATAACATTGGCGTACATTTGAATAAATCTTCTATATGAGTCCCAAGCAAATCTATGATTATTTGATAGTTTTCCAATGGCCTTAACTGTCTTATCGTTCATACCAAGATTTAGCACAGTATCCATCATGCCTGGCATGGAAACTCTGGCCCCTGAACGGACAGAGAATAGCAAAGGGTTTTGATCATCTCCAAACTTTTTATTAGTTATTTCTTCAACTTGTTTTAAAGCAGCGACTATTTGCTCTTTTATTTTATCTGATATCTGATTATTAACGACATAATCTAAACAGGCTTCTGTGGTTACAGTGAATCCTGGGGGAACTGCAAGACCTAAGACTGACATCTCGGCGAGGTTTGCACCCTTACCACCCAATAGATTCTTCATCGATCTATCACCTTCAGTCTTTTTATTACTAAAACTATATACCCACTTAGTTGAACTCATGTTTTCCTCTCTTTAGGTTTTTGTTTGAGTCTTTTAGAATTTCAATTTGTTTAATAAATAATTTTTTACTTGATCGATAGCGATTCGCTCTTGCGCCATTGTATCTCTACTTCTTATAGTAACTGAATCATCTTCTAATGAATCAAAATCATAGGTAATACAAAAAGGTGTTCCTATTTCGTCTTGACGACGATATCGTTTTCCAATGGAGCCTGAAACATCATACTCCGCCTTATAGTCTTGCTGTAAATCAGAGAATAGCTTTCTAGCAGGAGCATCAAGCACTTCTTTTTTAACCAAGGGTAAAACAGCTACTTTGATTGGGGCCAATTTTGGATGAAACTTTAAGACTACTCTTTCTTTCTCTTTATCACCCTCATTTTCAATCCTGTAGGCATCACAAAGAATTGCAAGCAAGGATCTATCACAACCAACAGAAGTTTCTACAACGTAAGGAATGTATCTTTTGTTATTATCAGCTTGATCAACATATTCTAATTTTTTACCAGAGAACTGTTGATGTTGAGTTAAATCAAAATCTGTTCTTGAATGAATTCCTTCTATCTCTCCCCAGCCATGAGGAAATTTGTATTCTATATCAATTGCTGCATCTGCATAATGAGCTAAATCATCAGGTCCATGTGGTTCCCAGCGAAGCATATCAGATCTAAGACCATTATCGAGATGCCACTTCCATCTTATTTCTTTCCATTCTTCCATTGCTTCTTTTTGAGTTCCTGGTTTTACAAAGTATTGCATTTCCATTTGTTCAAATTCTCTCGTTCTAAAAATAAAGTTTCCGGGGGTAATTTCATTTCTAAAAGCTTTTCCGATTTGAGAAATTCCAAATGGTAATTTCTTTCGCATTGTAGATTGAACATTTAAAAAGTTAACAAAAATTCCTTGTGCGGTTTCTGGTCTCAGATATACATCAGATGATGAATCTTCAACAGGTCCCATTCTTGTTTTAAACATGAGATTAAAATCTCTTGCCTCAGTAAAAGAATCCTTTTCTCCACATTTTTGACAAGGCTTTGCAGTATCTATTTGGTCTTCACGGTAACGTTCCTTGCAATTCTTACAATCAATCATAGGATCATTGAATCCATCAACATGACCTGATGCTTTCCAAACAGTTGGATGCATAAAGATGGAAGCGTCAATTCCTACAACATCTTCACGGTAAGTCATTGCTTTCCACCAAGAGTTTTTCACATTATTTTTAAGCTCTATTCCAAGAGGCCCATAATCCCAGCAAGATTGTAATCCGCCATATACTTCAGAACTTTGAAATATAAATCCTCTTCGTTTGCATAAACTGACAAGCTCGCTCATGTCTTTTAGGTTTGATTCAGACATACTGTGCTCCATGTAATGACTGTAATTATGTGGGGAGATTGTATCCTAGGGGGCCTCGTCTGTAAGTTATATTTAAAAGAAGCTTAGACCTTTACGGACAATTCATACAATTTCTTGTATTCACCATTTAGTTGCAGTAATTCGATATGCGTACCTTGTTCTATCAATTCACCATCATTCATGACAAAAATCCGATCAAACTCTTGAATTGTCGAAAGTCTATGGGCCACAGCAATAACCGTTTTGTCTTTAGCCAGCTCTTCAAGTGCTTTTTGTACAACTTTTTCTGACTCGTTGTCCAAAGCAGAAGTGGCTTCATCAAAGAGAAAAATATCGGTATTTTGTAAGAAGGCCCTAGCAATAGTCATTCTTTGCTGCTGTCCTCCTGACAGCCTAGTTCCCCTATCTCCGATGATAGTGTTGACACCTTCTGGCAATTTATCAATAAATTCTCTTGCATAAGCAACTGAAAGTGATTCTTCTATTTCTTCTACAGATATATTTTCACCAAGAATTAGGTTTTCTATTATTGTGTCATTGAATAAAAAGATGTCCTGACTAACAAGTCCAAATAAATCTCTTAGAGTAGTAAGTGAGATTTTTTCTATTGAGTGGCCATCAATTAATATTTCCCCTTGGCTTATGGGGTAGAGACCCAATAGTAAATTAATCAAAGTTGATTTTCCAGACCCAGACAAACCAACTAGAGCAATTTTTTCACCTCGATTGATAGTCAGATTTAAATCTCGAATAACGTTTCCTTCTCCATAACTAAAAGTTAAATTGTTAATTTCTATTTTTTGTTCAAATTTTTCTAGTTTTATTTCACCATTATCAAGTTCTTCTTCAAGATTTAATATATGAAAAATTCTGTCAGCGGCTGCACCAGCTTGATTAATTTTAATATTTGCTTGAGAAAACTTTCTTATGGGATCCATCAAAAGCGCTAGAGCTGTAATAAAAGAGACAAAATCCCCTGTCGTAATATGATTTGAAGCAATTCGCTGATGAGCAAATAAAATAACCCCACTGAAAGCAATCGCACCTACAAGTTCCACAAAAGGATGTGCCATTTCTTCAACAAAGGTTGTTTTCATTAAGGCTTTAAAATATCTATTTTGAGCATTATTAAATCTTGTAATGACATATTTTTCTAAGTTGAATGCCTTGGTGATTTTATGACCCTGCACTCCTTCACCAATTAAATGGGTCATACTTGATATTTCTTCTTGAACATCTGACTGGTTCGAACGAATCTTTTTACCCGATTTTCCAAATATAATAATAAATAAAGGTGTTACCACAACAATAATCAAAGTTAATTGCCAGTCTCTGTAGGCGGCTAATCCAAACATAAATATTGCAGTTAATGGTTCTCGAATGAGGTCTATTGATCCACGAAACCCTTGAGAAAAGATTTGAGTATCATTTAAAATATTTGAGACAAGACTTCCTTGTTTATTTTTTGCATAAAAACTCATGGGAAGTTTTTGAAGCTTTTCATAAATACCAGTTCTTACTGAGCACGTTGCTCTATCTACAACATATCTAATCCAATAAAAATGAAAAAAGCGACAAGGAAAATTCAGCAACCCTAGACCCAGTAAAATACCTGCTAATATTGTAGCGTCTTCAAATGTACCGGTACTTGAGAGTCCATTATCAAAGATTGGTTTGACCAAATAGGCCTGAGCAAACTTTATCAATGCGAGAGCAAATGAAAGAACAATTGAACCAATCACTTTTAATTTATGGGGTTTGATATAGGGTAAAAGCTGATTGATGATCTTTTTAAGCATGGTGGTATTTTATATCATAGATAAGGATATGTAAGGCTAAAATATCATATTCAAAGTTTTAAAGTCCGATTCTTGCAATTGAAATTGAAAGCCTAGGTAATGGAATAGAAATTTTGAGGCATTTAGGTCAATTCGAGGCATTATCTCTAATTCTTGATACTTTTTAGAACAAGCCTCACCCAAAACTTGCCAGAGTAACCTTCCTGTTTCGCCATTATATTCTTTTGCCTCATCAATATTCATTTGAGAGATTAAAGCAAATCCTCCGTGATTAGGAATTAATGCAAGGCCTTCAAATCCGTTCAATTCTTCTCCGGAAAGAATACATTTTATCCTGTCTGGGAAGATTCCAAGTTCAGCAATTAATTTTGAAATAAAAATAATCAAGTTCCAATTAAAATGAAAATTATTCGATTCCAAAACCTGATCTAAGTAAAATACGGAGCTACTTATGGCGCGAAATAATCCTATGGATTGATCATCATAGGCCTGTGACTCTTCATGTAAATTTGTTTCCTGACCAAACTTCGATGCACATTCAAGATAGAAGCAAAGCAGGGAAAAACCTCGATGATTCAATCTAATATGTTTATGATTCCAGATAGGAATCCATTCTTTGGCGTTATATAACTCTGATGTTTTTTTTGAATAAGCTAATTCAATTTTCATCATATAACCAAACTCAAGAGTTGAACCTTTATTTTTTTTTCCTCCGCCACTTCCCCCATAGAAAACAACGGGGACAATCTTTCCTGATCTGAGCAGAATTTTACAAATGAGATGCCTTTCTTGAAATGGTGCTTTAGAAATAACCATCCCCTCTATTTTTGATTGCATAGTAAAGTTATACATAAAAAAACTCCCAAAGACGATGAATAAAGGCCTTTAAGTAAAGCTCCAATCGATAAAGAGCAATAAGAGTTTTCCAAACTATTGTTTTTTCTAAACTATAAAATGGAAGAGATAAATTGGGATGATAAATTCTAAACATTTTCAACCATGTTGAAGAATCAATATAATAAGTAAATATAGTAGGCTTATTAATCACTTCATTATTAATTAAAAGATGAGAGTCCTCTTGAATTAAACAACAAAGGTTTTCTTCAAACTCATTCACATTCAAATGGACAGTATGTGAGAGATACATTTTAGCTCTAATATTAAGTTGTTGAAATACTTTAATCCACGATTCCATCTGAAATTGGTTCTTACATATTAAAATTATATTTTTTCTACGAAGAAGACTTTCAAACAATAAATGATGCACGAAAATATTTTCTGAGTAGAAGTTAATATTAGAAATAGTCTCTAATGAGTTCCTAGAATTAAATGAAAATACATTGTTAAAACTTTCAGAGATTAAAATGACTTTATTCCATAGCTCTTCTTCTTTAAATAATTCATATTCATCGATCATGAGTAGACTGTCATCATTATTATCTAATCTTGGATTAAAATCGTGCCGCAAGTCCTGAGGTTTAATAAAGATAATACATCTTAATAGCTCCTGATCTTCTATATGATCAATGATTAACTTCATTCTTATTTCATTAAAAACTAAGACATAAGTCGGGCCATGAAGAGTTTCTAATGTTTTAAAAATTGATCCTTCAATAAGATAGAACTGAGTGTGTCGTTGCATACAACTTGCCTTGCAGGGCAATTCTAAGGTAAGACATGTAAATACTTAAATTAGCGAACAACCTATGAATCATCTCATTTTTTTTGAACAAGACATTAAAAATGAGCAGATGAGTGAATCAGTTTATTGTATCTCAGATCCTATGAGACTTAAGCACCTGCAAACAATTATTGATATTAAAAAAAATCAAGATTATAAAGCAATTCTTATTGGACAAGGTTTATGTATTGCCAGTTGCATGGAAGTTCAATCAGATAAAGTTACTTTTCAGGTTAAGAGCTTTACAGCAGGAGAGAGGCGTTCACTAGACCTCCTAATCGGATTATCAAGGCCTCAGGCTATTAAAAAAGTTCTTGAATATTGCTCCGGTCAACCCATTAACAGAATAATCTTTTACAAAGCGGAATTATCAGAAAAGTCTTATTCTTCATCGAAAGTATTTGAGAAAAATAAAATTTCAGAACTACTAGTTCAAGGCCTCTCCCAATGTGGAAGATTTCACACAATTCCAGAAGTAGAAGTGCTAAACGACTTCCCACAAAAATTAGTTGAACAATACCAAGATAAGTTTATCTTATCACTTGAAAGCAGCAATAACATTTCTTGCTATCCTAAAATTCTTAATAGTAACGCATTGGTGGCAATTGGCCCAGAAAGAGGCTTCACAGATTCAGAACTCCAAAAATTTTCTGCTTTAGGGTTTCAAGACATACTTCTATCAACGTCTATCTTAAGAGTAGAAACTGCTATAATAGCCTTTTGTTCACAATTAGAATTATTGAACTTCCAAAAGAGGCCAAACTTTACTACAATGAAAAAATGACTCAAAAGTTAAATAATATTTCCGGATTTACCTTTATAAAAAATGGACTCAGTCTCGGCTATCCTATTAAAGAATCTATTGAATCAATTGAACAATTATGTGATCAGATAGTCATCAACGTTGGTTTTGATAATCCAGATTTAAAAGATGATGATGGAACCTATGAATACCTAAGAGATCATTTCTCAGGTGAAAAATATATCTTCTTAAAATCTTGGTGGGATCCTAAAATTTCAAGTGAAGGATTAATTCTCTCAGAACAAACTAATATCGCTTTAGAAAAATGTTCTGGGAAATACTGTCAATACATCCAAGGAGATGAAGCTATTCACGAGGATGACATTGAAGAAATAGAAAATGGAATTAAGAAAATGGAACTCAATAGAGAAATTGATGGGCTCATATTTAATTATCTTCATTTTTATGGAAATGTGAATATTCTAAAATATACTCGAAATGTTTATAGAAGAGAAATCAGACTGATTAGAAATAATCGTGGAATAAAATCGTGGAAAGACGCTCAAGGCTTTAGAAATTCTTTAAATAGTAAAATCAAAGCCTCTCTCATTTCTGCAAGAGTTTTTCATTATGGCTGGGCCAGACAAGAACAAGTGATGAATGAGAAAGTTAAAAGATTTGAAAAACTTTACCATGGTGAAGATTTTGAAAATCAAAAGTTTAACTATGAGAGAATTTGGGGGCTCAAAAAATTTACAAATGGCCATCCCAAAATGATGAACTCTTGGATAAATAAGAACAAGAATGATTTAGATATTATGGCGTTACCTATGCGAAATGATTGGAAAAACATAGGGCTCTACCTCTCGGATAGTCTTGAGAACTTGACGGGATACCGTATTGGGGAATATAAGAACTACATAGAAATTTAAAAGGCTAATTATGCTACTAGAAATGGAAAAATTATTTGACGAACAAGTTCGACCAGCGCTTGGAGCACATGGTGGAAATGTCGATATTGTAGACATAGATAACGATAAATTATTTTTAAAGTTAACTGGTGGCTGTCAGGGTTGTAGTTCGTCAACAGCGACTTTAAAAGACGGTATTGAAAGACTAGTAAAAGAGCAATTTCCGAGCATAAAAGAAGTTATTGACTTAACCGACCATAATTCTGGTGACGATCCTTACTTTAAATAATCTTTTAAAAGACGTGAACTTTTTGACGTATTATTTTAGGAAGTTCAAGATCAAGATCAGCAGTAACTAATTTTTCCCCTTCTCCAGCATCAACAATTACTTTTCCCCAAGGGTCGACAATTAATGAATGCCCATAAGTAGAAATTTTCTCATTATTTTTTCCCCATTGAGCAGCTGCAATTGCATAGCATTGATTTTCGATTGCACGTGCTCTTATTAACACATGCCAATGTGCCTTTCCTGTCGGAATTGTAAAAGCTGAAGAGATTGTAATGACGTTCACTTCTTTCTTTCCATATTCTCTGTACATTTCGGGATAGCGCAAATCAAAGCAAATACCTAACCCAATTTTTAAAGGCCCAGCTTCGATGATCTTAGTTTCATCACCAGGGTTGTAAATATCTGCTTCATTAATAACTTTTTTTTCACCCTGTGAATTTGTGATATCACAAGAAAATAAATGAATCTTGTCATAGCTTCCTAGATCTCTTCCATTAGGATCAAAGTTATAACACCTATTTCTTACCCCTCCGATACCATAGGCTGCGGATGTTCCACCTAAAATATAAAGTCCAAAGTCAGTTGCAAGGGCTTCAATATTTTTAAAATGCTCATCCTTTCCATTGATTATGTAGGGGGATGGTTCAATTCCATTGCTTAAAGAATAAAAGCATTCTGGCAGAAATATAGCTTCTACATTTTGCTCTTTTGCTTGAGCTAAATACATCCTCACTTTGTCTAGATTTAATTTATAATCGACGTCAGAGGTTAGCTGAATAATCCCTACTTTCATATTAAGTTCTTTTTCCTATTGCGAAATAGGTGAAACCTAAATCTTGCACCTTTTTAGTGTCGTATAAGTTTCGTCCATCAAATATTACATGCAGCTTTAAGCGCTGTTTAATCTCATCAAAATCGGGGAAACTAAACTCTCTCCACTCTGTCATGGTGATTAATCCTGCCGATTCATTGAGACAATCATATTTATTGTTAAATGCAATGACATTTCCTTTAGTATCAATATCTGTATCCATAATTGATTGAAAGTTTTCACTAGCGACAGGATCAAAATAATGAATTTTTGCACCTTCACGACATAGGGCACGGGCCATATAAATAGAAGCAGACTCCCTTACATCATCTGTATTAGCTTTAAAGGCAGTTCCCCAAAATGTGAATACTTTTCCACTCAACTCTCCATAATGAGCTTTCATTTTTTTAAGTATATAAGTTTTTTGCTCATCATTTACTTCTTCACAAGCTTCAATGATCCTAAGCCTCATATCATGTTCACTGGCGGTGTACATAAGAGCTTTCACGTCTTTTGGAAAACATGAACCTCCATATCCAGGACCAGGGTAAAGAAAATGTTTTCCTATTCTTCTGTCACTTGAAATTCCCTGTCTCACCTCATTGATGTCAGCTCCAGTCTTGTCGCACAGCCTAGCAATTTCATTTATAAAAGAAATCTTGGTGGCCAAAAAGCAATTCGCTGCATACTTGGACATTTCAGCTGAAATATTAGACATCATATAAATTGGATTTCCTTGTCTAACCAAAGGAGCATAGAGATCACTCATGACCTCGGCGGCTTCATCAGATTGGTGACCAATAATAACTCTATCTGGTCTCATGAAATCTTCAACCGCAGATCCCTCTTTTAGAAATTCGGGATTATTAACTAAATGAAACTTCTTTTTTGTTTTTGATTGAATAATTGCTCTAACTTTTACAGAGGTTCCAACTGGCACAGTAGACTTAATAACCACGATAGTATTATCTTCCAAGTTTTCAGCGATTACTTCTGCTGCATTAAAAAGATAAGTTAAATCCGCCTGACCATTATCCTTAGAAGGAGTCCCTACTGCCAAAAAAATTGCTTTAGCCTCTTTTAATGAATCATACTTTGTAGAAAAATGAATACGTTCTGCTTTAATATTTCTTTTTAAAAGCTCATTTAGACCAGGTTCATAAATGGGAGACTCTCCATTTTTTAAGATATCCACTTTATTCTGATCGATATCAATACAGGTTACTTCATGTCCAATTTCAGCAAAGCAAGTTCCACCCACTAATCCCACATATCCAGTGCCTATAACGCTTACTTTCATAAACTTTCCTTTTGATAATTATTTTCACACGATTAAGTAAGTGGTAAGATACAGCAAACTGAAGTAATCTTAAAGTTTATCAAAACAAATAAAGTGAAATAATGGCGAGAAAATGCTCAAAACAATATTAAAATTAGTTTTTGCAGGCGGAATCATTGTCTGGCTACTACGATCTGGAAAACTAGACTTTAATCTTGTCTCTCAATCACTTGAATTAGGCTATTATTGGCTTGCTGCGCTATTTATAATTATTTGTAATGCCTGCCTCTCAGCGTCACGCTGGAAAGTTCTTCTCGAAATTAAAACGGGAGTTAAACTATCATACGTTAGATTCGTGAAAATGACTTGGATCGGACTCTTTTTTAATTCATTCTTACCTGGAGCTGTCACTGGAGACTTTATCAAACTTCTCTACGCAAAAGACCTCGATAACAGGCTAACAAAAACATATCTGGTAACTTCCGTTCTCATGGATAGAATTCTTGGACTAATAGGATTATTATTTTTAGTAGGTTCTTTTAGCCTTTCTTATTACTCAGAAATCATAACAAAATCTCCTCAGATCTCTAAACTAATGAATATTAATCTTCTGCTCTTCCTCGGTGCCATTATTTTTTTAATAACGTTATTTCTTCCACAAAAAACTCAAGACTTGTTTTTAAATTTATCTCTTAAAGTACCATTTATTGGTTCAAAGATTGAAATGACCTTAAAACAAGTTTGGCTCATAGGTAAAAATAAATTAGCCGTTTTAAAATGCTTAGGAATCAGCCTCACTTGCCAATTTTTAAATGTTATTTGTTTCTATCTCTTAATTTATCAGTTCATTGGAAATGCTGTTCCTCTTGGACATGCTTTTACATTTATTCCTCTTGGATTTGTGGTGGTCGCCATACCTATCTCTCCAGCAGGTCTTGGAGTAGGCCATGTGGCCTTTCAAACATTGTTTAGCTACTTTAGCGTTGAAGGCGGTGCCTCTTATTTTAATCTCTATTTCTTACTGATGATTTTTAATAACCTTTTTGGCGTTATCCCCTATCTTCTAAGCTCAAAAAAGCACTCCTTAACCGAAGCTAGTCAATTCGGACAATCTTAATGATCAAAACTTAGTCAATTCAATTCATTATACATAATCACTATTATAACCTACTGATAGTTCTAGTCATATTTGGCCTCGATATTGTATATATCAAAGGTAAGATTACTAGATGTTAAATAGGTGCTAACTGTGCCCATGTTGCTTGAAATACTTTGTTTTGGATTATTCAGTTTACTCTTTAGTTTTCAGGTCTCTGCCAATCAACTTACATCAGATCAATTGCGCACAATTCAATATGTTGTGGGAGATTTAATAGAAACAACCCACCCAAGTCTAAATGTAAAAGATCTCCAAATAGAATATTATACAATTAAAAAAGATGATTATTATTTCGTCTCTAATTTTGGAGCGGGAAGAGTTTTATTGGGAAATAATCATTATAAGCTTGGAGTAAATCCTCTCGTTTTTAAAAATAATATTACAGCCGATGCATTAAAAGGAGTTTTAGCTCACGAGCTTAGACATACAGAAGATTATATTTCGGGTTCAACTTTGGGAACCTTACTTCCGATTGGTTTGCAGATAATGGTCAAAGAATCTAGAATTCAATATGAGAGAAAAACCGATCTTAAAGTCGTTTTAAAAGGACTATCAAAGGAACTCATTGCTTATAAAAAGTGGCAATATCCTTTGCTTGCCAAAAAGACTCTTGATATAAAAAAGCAGGAATACCTCACTCCAAAAGAAATCAACATGATCGTTGAAAATAAAGATGAATACCCTGAGATGATACAATCATGGTTTGATTATCAGATTCCTTTAAATTCAATAGATCTTTTATTCGATTTGAAAAAATATCGTAAGCAACTTAATCTATCCTACATAACAGCAAAAGTATCTCGAAGAACAAGGCATTCAATCTCTCGTGGATTAAAAAATAGAGAGTTGTCTATAAAAATCACAAGCCGCGATTTCAGCTATAAAAAATGCTTACTCGATGTTTATTTAAAAGGAAGAAAGAATCAGTATTATTTTAATAATAAAAGAACGTATAAAATTAAATCTTTTAAGAACAACGAATCCATCAAAATCAATCTTAATGTTTTATCTAAGGTAGTCTCTGCTGATTTTCGATTATATAATTGTAAAGATATGGAAGGCGATGGGATCTTCTTTGCAGCGGAATAATGTATTTACCCCTTTAAACCAATCAATCTCTCTGATAACTTCATCGTTAACAAAAATTCAGGAGACCAGTCCCTCGCTATTTTTGATTTCATTCTTACAGGTACATCTGAACGATGAATAAGTTTATCCATGAGTTTAGGCTCAAGTATGACAGTTTTTTGCCTTTCACTTTTTGGTACTTCTTTGATGGAGCGACACCAAACAATTTCGTCGGAATTTATTCGATTAATAAATTCCGGATCAAAGTTTTTTTCTTCACCAACAATATGAACCTTAGCAACAGCAGATAATGTCCAAGGATCTTGAAATCTCATGATTCTTTCTTTCATTATTTCAGGATGTTTTCCAAAGTAGAGAAGTGTCTCTGTAGCATTATCATATCTTTTCTCACGTCTTTTATATTTCGCAAGTTTATCATCTTGATGATAAAGCAGCATTATATCTGCCTTTTTCTTTTTATATTTATTCTCTTCTCTGACATGCCCATAATGATATACGCGTGCTTCGGAATGATAGACTTTTTCACCATTTCTAAATCCTTGAGCATCTCCCCAGGATTCATTTCGAGAATTTAACTTTACTGCTCGAATCTCTTGTGGATACCACTTTTTATTAATAGCAACATGATGATGATCCATCCAAAAGTGAAGATATCTAAAGGTCATTGAGTCACAACCTGAATCTTCTGCTTTTCTTAAATCTTCCAAAATCAAATCATAGTCTTCTTCGTGTAAAACTTCATCACATTGTAAATAGATTCCCCAAGATTCTGGCTCGTCTTTATAATCGGCCCTTAACGCTTCTAATGCAATATTTGTTTGTTGAGAGAGAATCAGCGCTCCCTCTCGAAGTTCTTCATTCCAAACAGTATCGATGATGACTATTTTTTCTAATTCTTTTACTGCCTCTTCGGTGCCATCTTCAGATTTTCCGACGGCCACATAGATTGATTTACAGATAGGCTTAAGAGATCCCAAACATTCTCGAAAAGAATAATCGTATTTAATACCATTTCTAAGTAATGTAAAACCAAATACATTCATGACTAAAACTGGAAGATATTGTTAATATCAATATGACTATATCGAAGCCATTTATTTTTACAGGCCTCAATATTTAACAGGAATTTATTGTCTTCAAAATGGTCTTCCATCCGACGAACTTTTTTAGATTCTTTTCTGAGAATTGATTTAATATCTTTTGGAAGGACACAGATTCCATCGAGCAAGTAATGAGTGTCATCCACCGTAAGTATTCTTCCTAAGAAAAGATCGTCTTTAATAAGTGGTAACTTATTTTTTTCTTCTATGTTCTTGGGTAAAATATATTTACGATTGAAGTGAATATCTTTTAATACATCTCGTCCACTAAAGTTTAGTCCTGTATATTCGAAAAGAGAAAACTTTACATTTAGTAAAGACTCCCTAAAATTATCAGGGATATCATATTTCTTGATAAAATCTTTTATGATTGTTCGTGTACCGGATTTAGAGACAAATTGTAAAAGATACCAGTCATTAAAAGAAGTCATTCGAGATTCAAAATCATCATCGTCTTCATTGGCCTGACCTGTGATTGAAAAATATTCTTTCTTAGCTTCAAGCAAAGTTATAACGTGATCTCCACTTGAGTACTCTACCAATGCATGATCAAGATATTGGTTTAAGTTTTTATAAATTTCAATTGCATCATCTGTCATTTTTCAATCATCAACTTTGAGCACTGCTAAAAATGCCTCTTGTGGGACCTCTACTGATCCTACCATTTTCATTCGTTTTTTTCCTGCTTTTTGTTTTTCTAATAATTTTCTTTTCCTTGAAATATCACCACCATAACACTTCGCAAGAACATTTTTCCTAAGCGCCTTTATAGTTTCTCTAGATAAAATTTTAGCACCAATTGCTGCCTGAATTGCAATATCAAATTGCTGCCTATCGATAATTTTTCTCAATTTTTCTGTTAATCCACGTCCTTTGTAGAAAGAGTTCGATCTGTGACAAATGATTGACAGCGCGTCAACAGCGTCACCATTTAAAAGAATGTCGACCTTTACGAGATCAGATACTTTATAGCCTTTAAATTCATAATCCATGGATGCATAGCCACGGCTCATTCCTTTTAATTTGTCATAAAAATCAAAAACCATTTCACTCAAGGGTAATGTGTATTTTACCTGAACTCTATCCTCAGTTATATAATGGATTTCATCTTGGATTCCACGTCGCTCCTCGCAAAGCGTAATAATTTTTCCTACATGGCCATTCGGTGTATGGATTGAAACAGAGACCATGGGTTCCAGTATACTTTCAAAGTTCCCGGCCTCTGGCATTTCAGAAGGATTTTCTACTTCAATTTCTATCCCATCTAAAAGTATCACTTTATATTTAACAGAAGGAGCTGTTGAAATGAGGTTTAGTTGAAATTCTCTTTCAAGCCTTTCTTGGAGAATGTCCATATGAAGTAAACCTAAAAATCCACAACGATATCCAAAGCCCAGGGCTTGCGATGTTTCAGCTTCGTATGTAAATGAAGAATCATTTAATGCTAATTTTTCTAAACTGTCTTTGAGTGTTTCATAGTCATTTGATTCCACAGGAAATATTCCACAGAAAACCATTGGTTTTACTTCTTCATATCCTTCAAGAGCAGGAGTATCTCTTGCTTTATCAGCTACAAGAGTATCTCCTACACTTACATCCCTAATGGTTTTAATTCCAGAGATAATCATTCCAACATCACCAGCAGTAAGTTCATTTTGGTCAGTAAAAAAAGGTGAATTCACTCCCATTTTTAATACTTCATAACTTCCACCAGACTCTTTCAAATAAAACTTTTCTCGCTTTTTTAAAGTTCCTTCCATCACTCTTACTAGAATAACAACTCCCTGATAGGGATCAAACCAAGAATCAAAAATTAAGGCCTGAAGAGGATTGTCTGACTTTCCCGTTGGCATCGGAACTCTTTCAATAATAGTTTCTAATAAGTTCTCGATGCCAATTCCTGATTTCGCAGAAACCTCATCTGCCATAGTAGCGTCTATCCCAATGACATCTTCAATCTCTTGTTTAACTTTATCAACATCAGCGTGGGGAAGGTCAATTTTATTTAAGACAGGAATAATTTCTAAATCATTTGCCAATGCCATATAAACATTGGCCAATGTTTGAGCCTCTACTCCCTGCGAAGCATCAACCACCAAAAGAGCAGCGTCGCACGATGCTAAAGACCGGCTTACCTCATAAGAGAAGTCTACATGTCCAGGAGTATCAATTAAATTTAATTGATACGTATTTCCGTCTTTGGCCAAATAAGTAAGACGGACGGTTTGGGCCTTAATGGTAATCCCACGTTCTTTCTCAATATCCATATTATCTAAGAGACGATCTCTCATTTCTCTATTAGTAACCGTTTTTGTTTCTTCTATGAGACGATCTGCAAGTGTCGACTTACCATGATCAATATGAGCTATAATAGAAAAATTTCGTATAAATCTTTGATCTCTCATTAGAACCAATTTCTAAGATTATGGACTCAGGGAGTCAGTTTATGTAAAAACTTGTTCTGACAATACCATAAGGTAGTAATCAAGTGAACTGTCTTTTCCCCTGATAGGAATGATTGTGGCATAGCCCTTAAAAGCAACCTCGTCCGCCTCACCGAAGACTTCAGGCCCATTGGTTTCGGTAGTTTTTATATGTTCTGACAATTCAACTTTTTTCTCTTTCTTTTCTTCAGTTTCATCAACAGATTCTGTTTTTTTAAGTGGAATCAAGACTTCTGCATTATCAATCTTTGATCTTCTTTTAATCGCAAGTTCATAATTTTCAATAATACTTTTTGGAATAACGGTCTCGTTCATGTCTTTTCCTAGAATTTCTTCAGATTGAACCTGTAGAATATCGTAGAGCCTATTATTAATGTAAATTAGTTTACTTTCTGCATTCGCTACTAAAATGGGCTTTTTAATAAGATTAGCTAATGCATCGAATTTCCGAATTTCTACATGAATTCTGTCGGCCCTTTTTTCTTCAAAAACTTTAAAACTATGAATCATTTTATTCATCTCATGGGCAATCTCACCAATTTCATCGTCTTGGGAATAATAAATAGATACGTCAAAATTGCAATCTTGCAATTCACGAATGGCATCTTTAATTTTTTTAAATGGCAGAGCTATTTTTCCTGGAATTACTAACCCCAATATTATTGTTCCGAGGAATCCAATAATGAGAGTGATCATCATATTTCGTTTGGTTTCTTTTATGAGAGATTTAATTTTCTTATCACGCTCTTCAGTTTGAAAATAGTGTAAATCTTGAAATTCTGTAAAAGAGTCTAGGATTTTATCTGCTAATTCTTCAATTGATTGAACACCCACTGAGTCCCTTCTAAACAAAGAAGCTTTCGAGAGAATAACTTTCAAGGAATCCACATATGATAACATTTGCGCAATTATCTTTTTAACATCTACTTCTGTATAAAGAGAATCGAGACTTTGTAGTTCCGAAGTAAATGAGTCACATAAGTTAGTAATCTTTTCAACTCGCTGCTTATATATTTTATCTCCACGAGATTTATCCGTTAAAATCTTTCTTTGATGTTTAAGTAAAGACACTGCAGTAATTCGAATCGAATCTGTCAGGAGTGAAACTTTATTCGATTTCACTGTTATTTTTTCAATTTCTTTATTCAGTGAATTTAAATGATGAAAAACAGTGAAGGAAAGCACTAACACCACAAAATTTGCGATAATAAAACTCGATGCTACTCTATTTCTAAGAGATAAATTCAATACTTAAACCTTATTGTCTCGTTATTTTTCAGTTAATTCTGAAAACAATCGATTAAAATTCTTTTCACTTCCTACAAGAACCACAATATCATCGGATTCAATAATATCCATTGGCATAGGGCAGTCATTTATTTCTACCTTAAATGCCGATTTCCCTTCTTCGGTAATGTAAGCGATTCTTTTTTGAAGGGCCACAATGTTTAATGAATAATTTTGCCTAATTTTACTTTCGACCAAGGTTTTACCTTCAAATCTTTTCCCGAGCTTTAGTTCTACAATAGAATAGCCTGCTGCAAAATTATATCTTTGCAGAACATGTGGTGCGATAATTTTCGATGCAATTATTTCACCCATCTCTTCTTCAACTTTAATAATTTCAGAGGCACCTATTTCATGTAATACATGTTCATGGAGCGCCGAGGTTGCTCTTGCAATCACACGTCCCACACCAAGCTTTCGGAGCATGGCAACTGCCATAACTGACATTTCAATATGGTCTCCGATAGCAACAATGGCAGTATCTACATCAGAGATATTTTGAGAGCGCAAAGATCTTTCATCAGTTACATCTAAAACAACGGCATGAGTGACACGTTCTTTTATTTTATTAACTAAGTCTTGGTCTTTATCTATGGCAATAACTTCTGCGCCTTTGTCAAAAAGTCGCATCGCCGTTTTTGCTCCAAATGTTCCAAGCCCGATAACGGCCACAATCATAGATTACCCCAGGTTAAAATCACTTTAAGTAATTGGTATTATTATCATATCACCCAATCATAATCCGACCTTCAGGGTAGTCAAATTTTCCTCTTTCTCTACCTCTTTGGCCGATTGCTAGAATTAAAGTAAGTGGTCCTATACGACCTATTAGCATCATCAGTGATATAAAGAATTTTCCCGCTATAGTTAAGTACGGAGTAATACCCAGAGAGAGACCCACAGTCCCACCGGCACTTATAACCTCAAAAAAGATATTAAGAAATGATTGTTCAGACTCTACCTTTATAAGAATCAGTATAAAGATGCTTGTCACAATGATCGAGAAGAATGTTAATGCTGTAGCTCTCACTACTAATGAATTTGGAATTGTTCTATCGAAGATTGTTACTTTATTTTCAGCTTTCAAAGTCGATCGTATTGACTGAAATAAAATAGCTAATGTCGTTGTTTTAATTCCGCCGCCTGTTGATCCTGGACTCCCTCCAATAAACATCAGTAATGTCATTCCATATATAGTATAGGTATTTAGGTTATTTAAAGAAATAGTATTGAAGCCAGCGGTTCTCAAGGTGACCGATTGAAAAAATGATATTTGTATTTTCTCCCATAGAGAATAAGAATCCAATGCTCCTAAGAATTCTCCAAAAAAGAAAAAGAGGGTACCGCCTACAGTTAAAAAAGTCGAGGTAATGATCACGATTTTAGAGTGGAGTCCAAGTCTAATTAACGATTTCCCCTTCATAAATACTTCAGTCAATTCCTTAAGAACAATAAATCCAATTCCACCACTTATGATGAGAACACATATTGTTCCATGAATAAGAGGATTTGTAGCATATGACTCCAAAGAGGTATCAAACAAAGAAAAACCTGCGTTACAAAAAGCTGAAATAGAGTGGAAGAATCCATAGTAGAGAGCTTTAGAGAATTCAAACCCTTCAAAAGTAAATGCTATGGTCAGAACGATTCCGCCCCAAAGCTCAATATAAAAAGTATATTTAATAATATTTAAAATCATTGAAAATAAATCTTCTAGATTGGAGACATCTAATAGATCTTGCAGGATCATTCTATCCTTCATTCCCAAAGACTTTCCAAGAAGAATGGTCATAGAAGAATATAAAGTCATGATAGACAATCCACCAATTTGAATGAGAGCCAAAATGATAATCTGACCAAATAAAGAAAAGTTTTCCTGAAGAGAGAGGGTTGTAAGTCCTGTCACACAGGTTGCTGAAGTGGCCATAAAGATGCCATCGATAAAAGAAATCGAACTCCCTTCAACAGAGGAAACAGGCAGCATTAATAAAAATGTACCAAGAAGAATAACGCCAATGAATGAGAAGAGTACCATCTGAGCAGGTTTTAATTTCATCCCTTTAAAGACATTCCCCGGTCCAGAAAACTTATACAAGCTATCCTCTTCAGTTTGATTCTCATCATAGAGTGTTAAAATAGAAGACAACAAATGCGCCGAGGAGAGCATAAAAGCAAATTCCTGATCTCCCCAAGTTAAGACTAGAGGAATGAAAACCACCAAACTAAAAATATACTTCCGGAGAAATTCAACATGATCTCTTGAATTAAGATAGTTAGATACTACGACTAATGATAAAATAATCGGAACGATCCAAACACTGTAGTTTAAAATAGATGAAATAAGATCCGAATCCCAGCCTATTGGGATTCGATCTGAGGATTTGAGTGAAAATAAAAATATATAGGACCCATTTATAAAAAGTTCTGCTAAAAAGGGTATTTTCTTTATAAAATTGGACATAAGTTAATGATAATACTATTTCAATTAATTGATGGCATAGGTATCATTTTTCCGGGGTAAGTGATTTTGAACCATAACGATAGGACCAAAAACTTCAAAATTGAACATATTGACCCCATGGGACAAGGTGTATCTAAAATAGGTGACAAAATCATTTTTATTCCCAAAACTCTCCCAGGCGAAGAAGGTCTTTGTGAAGTATTACAGAGTAAAAAAGGTGTCGAGTTTGCAAAATTATCATCTATTGAATTACCTTCTCCAGACAGAGTAAGAGCTGAATGTCCACATTTTGAAGATTGCCCTTCTTGCCATTATTTACATACTTCTTATGCTAATGAGTTACTCCATAAGAAAAATGCCATCCAAAAAGAACTTCGACCCATTACCATTCAAGGTGAAATAGAAGTTATTCCAGCAGACACGCGATTTGATTATCGAAATAGAATTCAACTGCATTATGATTTAAATGAAGAAAAAATTGGTTATATAGATGTTAAAAATAAGCGGATCAACGAAGTCCCTCATTGCCTATTGCCACAAAAAATAATTCAAGAAAAAGTTAAGTCCTTGTATCAAAATAAATTTAAAGGTTTTCCACAAAAAAGAGAAACAGGTCATATAGAAATCTATGTCAATTCAAAAACAAATCGAGTCGAAACAGCTTTTAACAAGGCCTATGCCCATGCTGGCTTTACACAAGTTAATTTCGAAATGAATGAGAAAGCATTAAGCCTGATCCATTCTTATGTTGCTCCAAAAATAAACAAGACCTCATTAGTTATTGATTTATTTGGAGGAAAAGGAAATCTCTCACGGGCCTTTTCCACAAGCAATACATACGTAGTCGATAAGTACCATCCAAAATATATACCCAAAAATGACATTCAAAAATTTATAAATCTTGATATTTTTAAGAAAAAGTCTCACAAAAATCTAGCGAAACAGGTGGGAGGTGAATGTGATGTGCTGCTCATAGATCCACCAAGGTCTGGATTTAAAAATATTAAATTATTCACAGATGTTCTAAAACCTAAAGTTATTGTCTATATGAGCTGTAAGACCTCGACTATGGTAAGGGATCTCCTCTCGATAGATAATGAATATCATTTTCACAAAGCTCATTTACTCGATTTTTTTCCCGCTACCTACCATTATGAAAGTTTAATTTTTGCAAACTTCAAATAGATACTCTTTTACTATGCAGAACGCCATCAGCACCGTAGAATATTAACTATAGGTTGGAAACAGCGTAACGCATTAATCCGACTCTAGAGGTCCTTTAAATGAAACTTTTTATCATAATTTCTATGCTCTTTTTTGTAATCAACTGCTCCTCAAATAAAACCGTTCATAAATCACCTTCAGATAAAAAAGCTGAACTTTATTATGAACATGGAACTGCAAAACTCATTAACAAAAAATATACTCAAGCATTACATTTCTTCTTAAAAGCGCTAGAGCTTAAACCGAAAAATACAAAAATTAGAAATAATTTAGCCATGTCTTACTGGTTCAAAAATAAAGTTGAGCTGGCTATTAGCCACCTAAAGGAAGCAATTGAAATTGATGAGAATAACTCTGATGCCAGAAATAATCTTGCATCCATTTATTATCAACAAAGAAAATTTGACCTTGCTCTTATTGAATACAAAAAAGTTGCAGCTAATCTTACCTATAATCGTCAGTATAGGACCTATTACAATATGGCCCTTATTTTTAATAAAAAAGGTGAAGATGAGCTCGTAGCAAAATATTTAGAAAAATCAATTAAAGAAAGAACTGACTACTGTCCTGCACATTATCTACGAGGAAAACTTCTCTATAAAAATAGAAGATTTAATTTAGCACTAGAGGAATTTCATCAATCATCTCTTGGTACTTGCATTAAGGATGCTGGACCGGTTTTTTGGAAGGCCAAAACACTCGCTTCACAAAAAAGATATTTCAGAGCAAAGCAGATGTTTAAAGATGCAATAAAAAAGTTCCCTAAAAGTGGATATGCTAAAAGGGCTTATCAAGAGATTTCAAAAATTACTCAGTCTGAACTTCTATCTGAAAAGGTGAGGGAAGAAAATTACCGCTATAAAAATAACCGAAAATCTTTACAATCTAAGCAAGAACAACCACTAGACTTAGAAACACCTGAGTTTTAAATTTTCAGGAAGGCTAATTAAATGTCCGACGATTATTCCGACAATTTTGATCAAGAAGAAGATCTTTCTGAATCAAAGATGGAATCCTTTGATGAGGATGTGACCATCGGCAAATATTTAAAGTTTGAAAGAGAACTTAGAGATGTCTCTCTAAAAGTTGTTAGCCAGCATACAAAGATTTCACTCACAATGCTTACATACCTTGAAAGTGAAGAATATGAAAGACTTCCTGATCTCGCTTATGTCAGAGGATTTGTGAAAAATTATTCTAAAGAACTTGGTATCAGTACTATTGCCGCCCTAGAAGTTCTTGAGTCAACATATAAAATGTTAAACAAAGAGACAGTAGATATTAATACTCATGCTAAATCATTACAAAACCCTGAGCCGATGGAATCAGATAGTAGTTTGAAATTAATTGGGATCATTGCTATTGTGATTGCCTTCGTTGCTATTATTTTCACAATGACAAGAGGAGAGAAGGAAGCCGAAGATCAATCACTGGCCAAAGTTGAAATAACGGCGTCGCCAACTTCAACTCCCGTAAAAAATCGAAATGCTATCAAGCCAACAACCCTATCTGTCAACACTCCCCTAAGAAAGGAAATTGTAACACCAGGGCCAACTGCCATTCCTGATGCAACCCAAATTATCGTCGAAAATGATACATCTAATACCACTGCAATACCAGAGTCCATCAAGGTTGCTGAAACTAATGACACAGAAGAAAAACTAATAAAAGATGAAACCGAGGAAAAAGAAAAAGAAAAAGAAATTAAGTTCCAAATATTATCGAGAAATCTTTATAGCTATTCTGATGAAAGTGAGAAAGCACTTGAAGAATTTGTACCCCTTACATATAGAAAATCAATCATCTCAGGAAAACAAAACCTTTACATTGCTGCTGAAAATGGCGAAACCTGGATTACATACAAAGTTGATCAAGAGCCAGTTAAAAAAATCATTCTTAGAGAAGGGAGTAATTTACAGGTCACAGGAGATGAGATTACAGCTTTCTTAGGAAATGTTCATGTCACTAAAATCTTTCTTAATAACAAACTTCTTAATATTGTTTCTAGATCAGGAGTTAAAAGTCTCATTTTTCCTCAAGAGATTAGAGCAAAGCACAAGTATCCACTCTTCATTTATCACGAGGATGGATCAGTAACTTCGAGCTATGAATATATTAAAGGTAGAGATGCAAAAAAGAATTAAGCTTTAGTTCTCCCAATCCAACTTCCGATAGAAAAATCCAGAAATAAGAGTGGCTAATAAAGTGGGAATGAAAACCACAAGCCAAGTATGAATTTTTCCTTTTTGTGCCAATGAAACTCCAGCAAAGAACACAACATAATAAGCAATCAAAATTCCAAAAGATATCATACCTGTATTTTTAGTACGGCCTCGCCCTTTTTTTATCCCCATAGTGAAACCAATCAAAATAAAAACAATAACCTGAAAAGGAGTATTAATTCGAGTCCAATATTCAAGTTCCGTCTTGGACTTAACTCTTAAAATCTCTCTTCTCTCCGCCTGCTCTTCACCCGTTAGAGATTTTTTATTTGAAAATTCTTTTAATCGTTTTTTTCTATTCGTGACAAGATTAGATAATTCACGTGAAGATCTCATAGAATCCCTCGCCACAAATCCGGGTTGAAAATTATCGCCCATTAATGGAAAGTCGTATTCCTCAAAATGGATATTTTCAATGGTTCCCTTCTTAATTCCTTTTGTTTTAGTGATGATTCCATTTTTCAAATGAAGCCTAATAGAGGGGACATTAAATTCACCGCTATATTGCTTAATTAATGCTCCTCTTTTTGCGGTAATAATTTGTTGCCCCTTGTCCCCTTGGGTATGAATAAAGACTCCATACAATTGATTTCCTCCGCGTTTTACTTTATCAGCAAATAAAGTAACACCTGGAATCTCCGTAAAAAAATCTTCAGAGCTTATGTCGGCCAGCATTCCTCTGCTTGTAAGCCTTACAATAGTATTTTTAAATTTAGTCTGTGAAACGGGAATCAAAGATCGATTTAGAGAAAAGATACCTGCAGCAATGGTGATTCCCAAAACCAAATAAGGATAAAAAATCTTTCCTTTAGTCATACCAAACGAACGCATTGCAACAATCTCTGAGTCCTCACATAGTTTATTCAATGTATAAATGGTAGCAATCAGTACTGAAAGAGGTATCGCTGTCGGTAAAAAAGAAACTGCAATATGTCCCGTAAGTGCCGCAACAGTCCAGAAGTCGACTCCTTTATTGATCACCATTTCAAGAATTCTGAATAATTGAAAAGTAAGCAAAAAACCTACAAAAAACATGCAGCTCACAATAAAAGGCGGTATAAATTGAAAAGCTAAATAGCGCTGAGCAATACTTAACACTGAATTCCTTAGGTTCTTAGACAGATTGAAACTGCTTATGCTAGTTTAACCCGCAGTTATATAAAGAACAACCTGCATAAATAACAATACCATAAGGAAGAATCATGGAATTAAAACTTGCGTTTAATCAAACCACTCCCGTATCTACGGACCTTCATGTTGTTGCTGCTTTTAGCAAATCAACTGAAGCGAAAGGAAAAAAATCTACACAATCATTGGTTAATGGCCATTGGTCTAAAGAACTTAAAGAAGCTTTTTTGAAAGTTAATTCAAATTCCTCCTTCACAGGAAGTCAGGGGCAATCTGTTTTATTTCCACTTGAAAATGGAACTATGGTGTACGCATTAGGCTGTGGTGAAAAAAATAAAATTAAAAGAGAAAGTTTAAGAAAGATTATGGCGAATCTCTTTAAAAAAATTAAAGACAGTCATTCAAATGTTTCTTTTGATATTGATGCTCTTATTATTAAAAAAGATGTAACTGGAACGATAGACGCTTTAGCAGAATCACTATACATGACAAATTATGCCTTTGATAAATATCTTACAAAGAAGGCCACTTGCAAACTTGAATCTATAACTTTTCAAACTACAGAAAAGAAAACGAAACAAAAGTCTGCTGAAAAGTCTCTTGAAAATGCCAAAATCATTGGTGATGCTGTTGCCTTTGGTAGAGACCTCGTTAATGAACCACCAAATGTTCTTTTCTCGACTTCTTATTCAAAAATAATTGAAAAAGATGTTAAGAATATCAAAAGAGTAAAATTTAAAGCTCTTGGAAAAGCTGATCTAAAAAAAGAGAAGATGGGAATGTTTCTTTCCGTTAATGCTGGGTCTGCTCATGAGCCAAGACTAGTCCATCTAACTTATGCTCCTGCTAAACTGACAAAAAAGACCAAGCATATTGCACTTGTTGGAAAAGGACTAACTTTTGATACTGGAGGATATTCATTAAAGCCTGGTGGCTCAATGATGAATATGAAATATGATATGGCCGGCTCGGCCACTATGTATGCCGCTTTTAGAGCAGCTGCTATGCTTCAACCTAATGTAAAAATAACTTGTATTCTAGGTATGACTGATAATGCTGTTAATGAACATGCCACTATGCCAGATTCAATCGTCACTGCCAGAAATGGAAAGACAGTTGAAATTTTAAACACTGACGCTGAGGGAAGACTAGTTCTTGGAGATTGTTTAGATTATGCCTGTGACCAAAAACCTAATGTTGTGATCGACGCTGCGACTTTAACCGGTGCTTGTTTAGTGGCGCTTGGGACTGAAGTTTGTGCTCTTATGAGTAATTCAAAAAAGCTTTCCGCTGATTTATTAAAATCATCTGATTCTGTTGATGAAAAACTTTGGGAACTTCCTATCATTGATGAATGGAGAGATGATATGAAATCTAATATCGCTGATCTTAAAAATATCGGCAGTACCAGATTTGCAGGAACTCCAAAAGCAGCTGCCTTCTTACAAGAATTTGTTCAAGAAGGAGTTGATTGGGCCCATCTTGATATTGCAGGGGTTGGTGATTCAGCAAAGCATCTTCCCTACTGTCCTTCAAAAGGGGCCAGTGGAATTATGGTGAGGTCTTTAGTTCATTACATGACAAATGCCTAAGGATATAAAAGAAAATAGTTTTAAAATTGTTCTCTACGCGCCCGAGATCCCTGGTAACACAGGGTCCATCGGGCGTACTTGTTTAGCTCTTGATATACGTTTGATCCTGATCAAACCCTATGGTTTTGACTTAGATGAAAAAGCTGTTCGAAGAGCGGGACTTGATTATTGGAAGCATGTTGATTTAGTTGAATACGAATCTTTTGATGACTTCTTTGAAAAAGAACAACCAGAGCATCTTTATTTCATGACAAAGTTCGCTGAGAAATCTTATTTCGATGCAGACTTTAGAGAAAATTCCTATCTAATATTTGGAAGAGAAACCAAAGGCCTGCCCGATTTCGTTCCGGAAAAATACCCTGATGATAGCTATAAGCTTCCTATGTTTTCTGAGCATGTGAGGAGCTTAAATCTTTCAAATGCAGCAACCGCCGTGGCCTACGAGGCCCTCAGACAACTTTCCTAAAATTCCTAAAAGGTGCCAGCAGACTTTTCATCTATTTTCTTTTTGCGAAAGTCTATGATGGATCTAGAGAAATTTATTTTGTATTTACAGAAAATGAAATATTAAAAGAATAAACTTAAGATTTTACTAATTTATAAATAGATTTTTTTAAGCTTCTAGAGATTTTCACAACTTCTTTATCATGCAAATTTTCTTTTTTTGAATTTAATTTATAAAGTTTTTCAATTGGAAATTCTAGTTCATCATTATTTCTCTTTGCAGTAGAATAAGGATAATAATGGGCTTCAGCAACAACTTTTGCTCTAATTGGGTTTTGATAAATATAATCAAAAATCTTTTCCAAGTGATTATTGTCTTTAATTAATGACCATTTATATCTACCAGAAAACATTCTATTTATAAGCTTAGTTTCTATTCTTAATTTCAAACTGAAATTTTTACCAAACTCATACATAAATTTATCTAGGTTTTTATCAGGTGTTCTAATTAGCATATGATAATGATTACTCATCAAAACAAATTGAGCTATCACTGCAGGATGTTTTTTATATGCATGATTTAAGGAATTAACAGCAATTTCCCATACCTTATCCATGGAACAGGAAAACCATAATTTATGATTGGATCTATTATAAACGTGATAAAAATGTTCATTTGATCTTATTAATGGACGTCTAGGCATAATGTTCTCCAAAAGAGAACTAACTACATATAAAATAATTTCTCAATAGTTCTTTTTACTTATAAATATAAACTTCAGTTATGAAAAGTCTGCTGGCACCTTTTTTTCCCCTTTTTTTCCTTTTTTTCCTCTCGCGTACGTACCGTACATCCTGTACATAAAAAGGCCCAGATTTCTCCGGGCCCTCTTATAATCATTTTTAAATATTTTTGTTTCAGGCCAAATCGTCTTTCATAACTGAACTACTTCTAACTAAAATTAGAACCAGTAAGTCATAGCAACCCGGGTAAGAAGATTACTTAAAGTTAAAACTCCGACCTTTGTTCCTGTTACTGTACTTCCCACCATTCCGTCAACAGTAAGCTTTCCAAACATTAAGCTAGCTCCAGCTGCAACCGCTGTGTTATTAGCAATTGTCGCTGTCTTTTCAACATCTGCTGTTACAACAGTTGTGTCCGTATTAAAGGCGGCTGCTAAAGCTCCAGCAAACTGGGCGGTGACATTCTGTGAACCACCTCCACCCATAATATTTTTTTGCTTAACGCTACCTGTAAGGTTATGGGAAACAGAACCTCTCCATGTTAACCAGTCATTGGCCTTCGCCTCAAATCCTACAGCTAAAGGTAAGACAGTATGAGTCATCGAAGCAGCGTTAGTTGTAGCGACATCAACTTTTGTGATTTGGTATCTAGCATTAGTAAATAATGTAGCACCATTTCCTAAGTCTTTTGTATTTCCATAACCAACAACAATTTCACTATACTTTCCTGCTACAGCTAGATTAGAAGTAAAAGCATTACTTTTTTGATCCCATTTAAGTGATTTATAAGAGGCAACTAATTTGTTAGCTCCCATATTATAAGCACCACCTAAATGAAGCCCTAAGCTACCATCAAATTCTGTAGGATTTGTAGCTTTCGTTTTAGATTCACCACCAAGAGAAACATTTGCAAAAGCTTCAGTATCACCCATGATCATACCTAAGCGTGTTGCCATATTTTTCTCTTCTTTATCATTGGTGGGAGTTCCTGAATTTTCTAACTTGCTATTAGTATATAGCAAATTCCAACCCCACTTCATACTTCCTGTATCGCTTCCAATAAAAACATCAACAACATTATCTGCTTGAAGTAATTCTCCGGCAGTTCCCTCTGCAGCCATTCTCAGTAGAACGCCTGTATTAGACTCATTTCCCAAGTTTACACCATAGACATATTTTCCGCTTTTTCTAAGAAAACCTGCTTGAGCCTTAGGTGCTGCAGATACTGTCAATCGAGTATTAGCGGTACCAGCGACTAATGTACCCGCTGTACCCCATTCCATATTCATACTATCTGCATAATCATTTACATAAGCAGCATTTAAAAAGATTGATCTATTATCATTGATAAAATAATTATCTGTTACACTGGAACCAAGTGCTTCAAGTCGTGCACTTGTGGCATAGGCCCCACCAGATAATCCTAATAAAGATGCTGCAATTATTATTTTTTTCATGCGTTTCTCCTTAATGAGAAAGTGGCAAGGCTTTGCCTTACCACATCTTTATTTAAATAATTAGAACCAATAATGAACACCAACTCGGGCCATTGCAGTATTAAGTGTTAGTACACCTGCTTTTGCAGCACCAGTCCCTGCGCCAATAGATCCATCAACTTTTAATTTACCAAAGCTTAAAGTTGCTCCAGCATTTACAGCAGTAGTATCAGCATTTGTTAATTTAGTAGTTGTCGCAGTAACAGTTTCTGTAGAATTTATAAGAACAGATTGTGATGCTGAACCTCTAAGTGTTAGCCAAGAATTAGCTTCTGTTTCAAAAGTTAATGTAACAGGAAGGTTGGTGTTCTTTACCTCTGTTGCAGTACCCGTTGCAGGAGTATCTTTTCCATTCACGGAAGAATAAGCCACGGCTGCTGTAATTCTAGCAGTTGAAGAAACTTCGTGAGTTTTAGCAAGACCTACAACTAGCTCCGTTCTTTCTGTTTTAATTTCCGCAACGCCCGTTCCGTTAGTAAATTTAACTGTATCTTTGTCGTATTCAGCAAACAATTGAAGATCACCTAAACCGTAACCAAAGTTTACTTCCATACCTGTATTATCAAACTTAGTACCTGCTGTTGCGCCATCTTCTTTAGACTCATCAGAAAGTCCAAGATTAACAGATGCTGTAAGATCTCCCATAATCATACCAAGACCAAGTCCTAAAGCAGATTGCTCTCTTTTAAGGGCAGCACCACCGGGCTCATTTGAGTTAGATGCATAATGAACATTAGCTCCCCATTGAACTCCCATATCTCCACCAAAAAATAGATCTAAAGCATTATCATGAGCAACTAAGGCTGCAGCACCATAAGCTCCTGTTCCACCAAAGCCAGCACCACCAGCTCTCATTGTATTTTGAGCATTAGCCTCGTTCCCCATATAAAGACCATAAGCAAATGATCCCATTTCTCTGAAGAATCCACCTTCAGCATGTGGAGCAGTTAATGTTTCTGCTGTAGCAGCTGCAGTACCCCATTCAGTTACCACATAATTTTTGAAATTGTTGACATGAGCAGCATTCCTAAAAATGCTTCTTGTGTCCTGAATGTAGTGTGATCCACCATTGTCTTGACCAAGAGCCTCTAATCTAGCTTTTGTAGCGAAAGCGCTTGTTGATAATACCGCTAAACCAGCAGCAATGACGATTTGTTTTTTCATCAATCTTCTCCTTGAAGTTTTTATTAAACGATTACGTTCACTTTTTGTAATCTAAGTTAACAATTATAAAACTTTTTTATTATAGTATCTTAATTCTCAGTGTCAGTGACTACTTTTGTCAACACTTTAAAAGAGAAGATACATCGCCTAATAAAAATCTAAGATAGAAAATTTTTTATTTGAACTAAAGATGCGACACCACGAGCGAGATAAAAAAGATCTTTCGACGAATATTCGAAACTATCAGAAGGAAGGTCAAAAGACTCTAAAGGTGCACTAGCACCCACGAAGATTAAGTTTCCAAATTCTTTTTTTATCTTAGCAAAGTCTTTATCGTCAAAATTTAGACACATGCTCGACTCTGTAAGTGTGATTGATTCTGTGTAAGAAATTGTTTTAAAGTTTTTAAATATTTTTTCTAATTGCCGTTTTAAAAGACGAATCTTTTTAGAAATCCCCTCTTCATTAGTGTGATCTATGTCTAAAAAACTTAAAAATCGTGCCACTTGAGTCATTCTTCCATTTATTTCTCTCATAGGGGCAAACTCCCCCATAAAATGTCCCCATTCATGGGTATAACTTAAAGGTAGAAACATAGTTTCTTTATTTTTTGTAAGCTCTTTTTCAAATTCAAAAGTGATATATAAGGATGCAGGGGTTTTAGACTGCTCACATAGCTCAATAAACTCATCAGATAACTCTTTTTTATCAGTGTAGAGATTTAAAAAAGATTGAGTTGAGGTGCCCATATAAAGCTTCTCACATGATAAATGTACACCACTAGTTGATTTGATTTCAAAGTTTTTAGGATCAATTAAATCTTCGGGTGATAATGTTACTATTTCTTTTGGAATATAATTAAATTGATTTTCATGAAGTTTTTTATCTAAATCCTGATCTTTTAAAAAAGGAAAAATATCTTCTTCATTAAAGTCAGCTTTCTCTTCAATAAAGGATTCTTCGCCCCATAAGAGCTTTTCAGGTTTAGCTCTTCCACCAAACTCTTTAAAAATTCCTTCTTTAAAAAATACAGGATTTTTAGTTTCCTCTTTAAACTCTACGTCTGGGTATATTTTTTGGATATACTGCTTGCATGCCTTGGCCCTTAAAAGACTTGGTCCTTCAAATTTTAACGATTCTCTAGTGACTTTTTGTCGTGAAAAAAGTGCAACTTGATCTGAACCAAACTTTTCTAAAAGATAAAGATAGAGGTCAACTGAGTAAAGGTCGTTACCAAAAACGATATGCCTTTTATAAATTTTTTGAATATTTTCTTTTGTTTCTTTTTTTAATGAAAAAAATCTTCCTAAACCCTGATTAGAAGTCATTTGTGCCCCGAGTAATTATTGACGAATTTCGTCGCTATATGTGTTAGTCTACAAGGCCTTGTGTGGTTTGTTAAGAAAGAAATTTTGAAAAATAAGGTGTTAAGTGATTGTAACGACTAATAGCTATTTAACTACTAGTCGATCACCAGCGCGGATTTGTCTTCTTTTAATAATTCTCATATTAGAAGCAATAATCGTGTAAAGGGATGTTCCAGACTTTCTCGACACAGACCATAAAGAATCACCTTTTTTAACTGTGTAATAAATAGATGGAGTAGTTATACGTCTCCCTTTTCTTTTGGCCGTTCGAATAAGTCTTTTGTATTTTCTTCGTCTAATAACTGATCTTCGTGGCTTTTCGTATAGGTCTGCATACATATATGCTTTTTTACTTTGACCCACTTTAAAAGGTAAATAAATCGTAGAGTTCTTTCTAAGTCTCGAAGATTTACCCATACGGTTTAAACCTGCTAAAACATTTTTATCTTTGATTTTAAATTTTCTAGAAACATCGGCCAGTGAAGTCCTTGAACCGCGAACACGGTACTCTTGAAAATCTTTTGCTAGATAATTACGATCGAAACAACATTTTCTCCAAGCCTTTGCTTTGCCAACGGGAATACGAAGCTTGTATGTTTCAATGTTTGGAGGTGTGAACCATCGTAAGATTTCTGGATTTAGTCTTTGAATTTCCATGAAATCAACATTTAAAACTTCAGCAACTTTAAAAAGGTCAGTCATTGGATTGAGATCAATTTCTTCAAAATCTAAAGGCTCATGAAAATCAATGTCTTCAAATCCAAATGATTTTAAATTTTTTCCAATAATGGCGAGGGCCATAATTTTAGGAACATAGTTCTTAGTTTCAGACTTAAGATATCTTCCCTTTCGTAGGTCCCAAAAGTTCTCTGTTCTATATCTTCTGATGGCCCGTCCAACTTTTCCCTCTCCAGCATTATAAGCAGCTGCTGCGAGTTCCCATGATCCAAAATCACCGTAAAGTTTTCTTAGGTATTTTGCTGCAGCAATAGTTGCTTTAATGGGATCCCGTCTTTCATCACGATACCAATCAATGTTAAGTCCATACCTCTTACCTGTATAAGGCATAAACTGCCATGGACCAACTGCTTTCGCCCAAGACTTAGCTCCAGTTTGAAACCCACTTTCGGCCATTGCCAAAAAGATAAGATCTCTTGGCATGTCATAGTTAGATAAAATCTTTCCTAAAATAGGAGCGTACACTCCCGCTCTAGCTGAGTATCTTTCAAAGAATCCTCTACCTCTTTTAAGAAAGTAATTAATCCACTTCTTTACAGCTTTATTGTAAACAACAGGAATATCAAAATAATAATTTTCTAATTTTAAATGTTCGGCACCGTAGAGAAAAAATGTCTTTGTCCCATGTCCAGCAGGAGTTTCAATTTTTGCAGAACCCATGATTCGATGATCATCTTTTAATTCTGTAGCTAATTTTGCAGCCTGCTTAGATAAGACAATATTATCAGACTTAAGTGTTTCTTCAGAAGTCTTTTCAACCGACTTAGAAGCGGTATTAGATGCCATTTTGGGGGATTCAATTTGTTTCACGAGACGTGCACATGAAGCTATTCCCAAAAGGGATGAGATACAAACAATATTAAGTATCTGTCTGCTTGCTATGTTAAATATTCTTGTCATTCTGGCCCTTACGTAATTTATATTATCCTTATATTACATTATACAGGATCTTTATTCTATTTTCTCAAATCGGACACTTAAGTCAAACCCTAAACTCAATTTTCGTCATATTAATGACTTATACTATACCTTTTCTTTGTTTAAAAAGGAGTCCACAAAAATAGTGCCCACACAATCTCCAAAGACGTTTACAGTGGTTCTAAACATGTCAAGAATACGATCAACTGCTAGAATCAGTCCGATTCCGTCAAGAGGTAGGCCCACAGCATTTAAGACAATACTCATGGTAATCAGTCCTGCACCAGGTATGGCAGCAGCTCCAATTGCCGCTAATGAAGCGGTCATGAAGATGATAATTTGTTGAGTAAGTGTCAAATGAATATTATAGGCCTGTGCAATAAAGATCGCGGCAACAGATTCATAAAGAGCTGTACCATCCATATTGATTGTAGCACCTAGTGGCAAAACAAATTTGGCCGTTTCTTTTTTTACTCCCAGTTCTTCTTCCACACAGGTCATTGTTATTGGTAATGTTGCTGCTGATGAGGAAGTTGAAAAGGCGGTTAACAAAGGCGCTGCCAACCCTTTCAATATAAAGATTGGAGATTTTTTGAGTCTCGTTGTCCCAACAAATAATAAGAAAACAGCGTGACAGGTCAATCCTAGAATAACAGTCAACATGTACTTTGCTAATACAAGAATTGCAGAAAAACCAGATTGGGCCAGAACACCAACCATCAGTACGAAAATACCAATAGGTGCAAATTTCATGATGGCATGAGTAAGAGCTAACATCATTTCTTCAAGAGCGCCCATAACCTTAATAACTGGTTCAGACTTTTTTGGATTATAGAGAGCAACTATGCCCATCATAATTGCAAAAACAATAATCTGAAGTACTTTCGAGTTGGCCATGGCCCCTGCTGGGTTTGAAGGAACAGCATCAACTAAAACACCAACAACAGTTTGAAAAAGTCCGCCTTGATCAGAGACTCTTTGGGCCATATTTCCTGATAAATTATTCAGGCCCTCTGCACCCAAATCAGCTCCCACTCCAGGATTAATTAAATTAACAAAGATTAAACCGAAGAACACAGCAATAGCTGTGGTTACAAAATAATAGCCAACTGCTTTACGGCCCATCGAGCCCAAGGCCTCAGGAGTTCCGAGGTTGATCATCGACATAAAAATAGAAGCAAAAACGAGAGGAACAATTATCATCTTTAATAATTTAATAAAAACAGTTCCTAATGGTTTGATATACCCGACTAAATCACCATTATTAGTATAGAACAGAATAAGGCCAATAATTAAGCCTAAAACCATTGAAATCAGGATGCGTTGAGCATCTTTTTTATTCGAGTCATGCATATATTTCCCCTTTGGAAATGAAGATTTAAAAATTTACTAAAATATATTGATGGATCATGCTGTTAATTTTTTGCAACAGTATTAATCATCACGCTTATCATCGCAGAGTTTTAAAACTGGATGATTGAACCTATTGGTTATTACTAAAAACCCTACTGAGCTTATAGTGAATAAAACAAGGCTTCATAAAATAATAATTCATAGTATCGTAGCAATCCTCTTTCTTGTAAACAACTCACATGGGAAAGTTGAAGCTCCAAATTATAATTTTAGTTTAGACGCACTACAATTTTTTGCCCCAAAAGCATCTCTCAAAGCTTTACAGGCAAAATATGGGAAAGGTGAAGTGATTGAAGAAAACTCCGGTATAAAAATGATCAAGTATTATGTAGCTCATATCAGATACAAATTTCCAGTTTATGTTCAAGTTAAAGATGATCAATTATTAGATTTTTTTGCAAAACTTCCGTCCTATTTTTTACATGATATTTTTCATCAAAGTCTTATCAATAGATTCGGAAAGCAAGATGGATATTTCAAAAAAGAAGCGAACGCGATTTACCAATGGAATAATGAGAAAGGTGTTAAATATATTTATAGTGGAGGCTGTTCTATTACTTGCTTTCCAATCTACTACACAGGAATCATAGCTGTACCTGACTCTGGGCTTTTAGGTTACAAACCTTTGATAGAAAAATTTATTACAAAAGGAAGTGATGAATTAAGCCTCTGAGGTAATATTGACAGGCCATAGTTTTTTATTAGAAATGTACAATCCAAATAATCCAACCAAAACCATAATAAAGCATAAGATTTGTCCCATTGTAGTTGTACCGCCAAAATAATAACCAAGCTGGGCATCTGCTTCTCGAAAAAATTCTATAATAAATCTAAAAATTCCATAACCGATTAGGAAAAAGGAAGAGATAAATCCATAGTTCTTAACTCGTGGGTAAATAACCCATAAAATGATGGCAAGAATTAATCCCTCACTGATACCCTCATATAATTGAGATGGGTGACGAGGATAAGGACCTCCGCCTTTAAAAATCATTCCTATGGCAGAATCAGTTGTTCTTCCATAGAGCTCACCATTAATAAAATTCCCCATTCTTCCAAAAAAAAGTGCCCAAGTTCCAGCCAGACAAGAGTTATCTAAAACTTCTGCCCATGAGACTTTATTTTTGCGAGCAAATAAGTAACCGCCAACCAAAAGCCCAATTATAGCTCCATGAAAAGAAAGTCCGCCTTTCCAAACAGCAAACAAATCAGTTAAATGCTGGCCATAATAATCCCAATTATAAATGAAAACATAAAAGATTCTGGCACCGACAAACATACCAATTAGCATATGAGTAATAAGTGAATCTATTTTCTCAACACCAGGAGTAAAAAATTTCTTTTTTGATAAGATCTTTAGAATAAATCCTGCAAGTACAAATCCTATTACATACATGAGCCCATACCATCTGACTTGAAGCGGACCAGCAGAAAAAATAATAGGATCAAAATTTACAATGTAGTGACTAGACATAAGAAAAATAGTGGCATGACAGGATTATAAAGACAAGTCTGTGCGTGGCTTAAAACTTTCAGAAGGATGGATTAAACCAAATCCTTTTTTAGCGACAAGCTGGATCATTTGTCTCACGCGAATAGGCAGTCCTTGATAGTCAAGGTAACTACAATACTGATAGAGAAAGCTTACTAACTCTTCTTTCTTCATTTCAATATTTTTCCCTCTTAAAGTTTCTGAGAGTCGCATAATACAAAATTTGTTACTTATTTTCTTGACGCCATCTACTGTTAAAATTTTATCCTTGACGGCATCAATGAAAACGACTTCACCACAAGACTTAGCTTGAGAAAGTACAACCATGCCTTCATCAACAGGGGCAGCCCAAAAGCCCACAATCCCTAATGTCGAAAGAGACCATGATAAAAATCTATTCATCATTGATCGATAAGCAATGAGATTATCTTGTTCACCAAAATTTTCATAGCATCCTAAATTCCATTCATTCACGGTAAAAGAAGTCACCATCATCCCAACACCAAAGTAGCGGTAAACTTTATAACCTGTTTTGGGAATGAGACTCTCTAACCCATATTTGTCTGTAGGCCTCATCATTTCTATATGTTTTGAAACTCCGTGGCTTGCAATGGTCAAATTGAGTACTCTAACCCCTTCAGGCACCACATCATCTTTAAAGGCCTCTTTTTTTTCTATCTCTGTCAATTCCGTGAATTTCTGTTCCATCATTAATGGAAGAAGTTGAGGGCCAAACTCGGAAAGGTCCACTCTTATGTAAACTGGAATCTCTAACTCTTTAAAGTATTGGAAATATGTGAATTTTTGATTCTCTTCGGCCATATGTTTCCCATCCCTAGGTATATCTGCATTAATAGCTATTCGGCACGGCGCAAGAAAACCTTGAGATGGCCTTAAACGTTTGACATCAGGCCACAAAATGAATAAAACTCACAGTTCAATAACAAGACGAAAGACAGGGTTTCAAGTCGAAAGCTATTGCTAAGCCCCTGGATTTGTCGAAAAAGCGGAGTTTAAAATGTACGGAATTGTTGAAATCGGTGGACACCAGTACAAAGTTCAACCAGGTGATCTTCTTGATGTCCAGAAACTAAGTGACGAAGCAGGGACAGTATTAAACCTTGATAAGGTTTTATTTGTCGGTGGTGGAGATAAGCCTTTATTAGGTGCTCCAACTGTAGCAGGCGCTTCTGTTAAGGCCCATGTCATTAAGCACGACAGAAGTAGAAAAGTGATCGTTTATAAAAGAAAACCTGGTGGCTATCAAAGAAAGAAAGGTCATAGACAAAATTATACAGCTTTACTCATTACTGAGTTAAATGATGGTAGCGGTAAAACTGAAAAGATCGATGCGAAATCAAACGTAGCGAAAAAGTACTTAAAATAATTGATTAATATTTAGGAGAATAGTCATGGCACATAAGAAAGCTGGTGGTTCAACAAATAACGGTAGAGATTCCAACCCAAATATGTATGGAGTTAAAAAATATGGCGGAGAAGCTGTCATCTCAGGAAACATTATTGTTCGGCAATGTGGTTCAAAATTTCACCCAGGAAAAGGTGTTAAACAAGGAAAAGATTTTACTCTGTTTGCAACAACTACAGGACATGTCCAATTTTCTTACTATAACAAAACTAAGAAATTAGTTTCTGTCGTTAACGCTTAATAAGTAAATAAACGAAAGTTTAGAAACATAGATATATCAAAGGGGGAATTTAATAATCCCCCTTTTTTTATCCAGACAAGTAACTAATATTTTGGAAATAGAATGCGGTTTATAGACGAAGTTAAAATTATTGTTTCATCGGGCCGTGGTGGTAACGGGTGTGCAAGCTTTCGAAGAGAGAAGTTTCTTGAGTTTGGTGGACCTGACGGCGGTGATGGTGGTGATGGTGGCTCTGTATTTTTTGAAGCTACCAAAGATTTTAATACTCTTGTAAAATTCAGAGGAAAGAAAGTCTTTAACGCCCAGCACGGAACTGGTGGTTCAGGAAGACAGATGCATGGAAAGTATGGGGAAGACCTTATTATTCCTGTTCCTGTTGGAACAATAATTAGAAATCATGAAACTAGTGATATCTTAGCTGATCTCACTCATGACGGTCATAAATTAAAACTGGCCTCAGGTGGAAGAGGAGGATTAGGAAATCTTAATTTCAAGTCTTCCACAAACCAAGCCCCTAGATATGCCCAAGAAGGTGGAGAAGGTATCACCCTTGAGATTGAGTTAGAATTAAAATTATTAGCTGATATTGCGTTAGTTGGGCTTCCAAATGCCGGAAAATCAACCCTCATTTCAGTTGTTTCAGCTGCAAAACCTAAAATTGCTGATTATCCATTTACTACTTTAGAACCAAATTTAGGCGTCGTGGCATTAGGTGATGAGTCCTATGTACTAGCAGATATTCCAGGATTAATTGAAAATGCAGCGGAAGGCAAGGGACTAGGGATTAAGTTCCTTAAGCATATAGAGAGGACTAAGGCCTTTGTCCATTTAGTCGACTGTTCGTGGTGTTTAGAAGGTGAAGAATTCGATGCTTTCACCCAATACATAACCATCAGAGATGAATTAGGTAAATTCAATGAAGATATGCTAAATAAAAAAGAAATTATCTGTCTTACTAAGATAGATGCAATGAGCGAAGAAGAAATCAAAAAAGTTCAAGATATCTTCCAAGTGCAACTGAATAAAAAAGTACTCCCTATTTCTTCTGTTTCAGGAAGAAATATCGAAGAATTAAAAAGTTTAATGTTAAGAGTAATTAAGGAAAGTTAGATGAGTGTAGAATTTGTAGAGAAAAATGTGAATGAAATCATGGATGACAAATCTTTAGATTTCCCAAGAAATATGGCCTTAGCTTCTGCTTGGGTACTAGGAAACCTCAAGGGAGTTAATCTTAAAATACTTGATGTCACAAAAACAAGCTCACTTTCAGACTATTATGTTTTGGCCTCCGCCACAAATATCAACCAAGCCTCTTCAATGGCCGACACTCTTACAAAAGAGTTAATAAGAAGAGGACATAAAGTATTTTCGAAAGAAGGATTTTACGCTGACTCTGATTGGTTTTTAATTGATATGGGTGATGTGATTGTTCATATTTTTATGGATTATTCACGATCAGTTTATGACCTTGATAATCTCTGGGACGAAGCCCAAGGTGTAGAAATTCCAACTTCTTATTATTTTGAAGAGGGAGATGCTCTATCAACTGTAACTACAGAATCAAAAGATTACTTCTAATCAATGAAAGAAGTTCACCTTATTGTAGTTGGAAAACTCAAAGAAAAAAACATTCTTGAACTCGAAAATGATTATCTTAAACGAGTCAAAAATTTCTCTGTCTATATTCATGAGGTAAAAAGTGGTAACGATGATGTTAACCAAGAAGGTTTATTAGTTGAAAAGAAAATCTATTCCCTAAAGAAATCTGATCCCAAAGTCTATCTGCTCTCAGAATGGGGAGAGATCCAGACCAGCCAAGAGTTTTCAAATAGGCTTTACCTTTGTTTTGAAAACTCTGATCAAGTTTTCTTTTTGATTGGGGGTGCTGCTGGACATGCTCAGAATATCCTTTCACTTAATCATGAGAAAATTTCTATGGGTAAGATGACTTACCCGCATAAGTTAGCGAGGCTTTTATTTGTTGAGCAGCTTTACCGTGCGGAGACAATACGTTTGGGGCATCCTTATCATAAGTAGTTTGGAAAGAAAATATTTATAAGCTTACGTCAGAAGATAAGTCTCAGGTTCTGAAAAACACTTTTTAAAATCTTTTGCCATTGATGCCGCATGAACACCATCAATCATACGGTGATCAAATGTAACCCCAATAGGCATAACTGGACGGACAACAACCTCACCATTTTCTACAATAGCAGTATCTTTAATTGCACCAACTGCAAGAAGTAGAGGTACTCTCGAATAGGGGCAAAGAGGGGCCAAAGCTATATCGATTCCCATAGAGCCCACATTTGTAATCATTACTGATCCAAAAGGATCTTTTGGAATACCTAGCCAGGAGAAATTCATGTTCAAACCGTAGATAAGAAAGCTTGCGAAATCGAGATAAAGACCGGACATCCACCAAGGGAGAAGCTTGAATGTGTCCATGTTTTTTTTCATTTCGAGATCTTTACCTGTACGGACTTTATTTGCTCTTTCTGATAAGTCCTTTGCAATTTCAGATGAAGAAAGTTTGTCAGCATGATGAACCGTGGCCCCTGCTAAAGTCGCCTTTCCTACTTTATCCCCACCTTCATTCGTTTTAGCTGGAATGTTTACTTGATAAAAAAGACTAATTTCTTCTCTCAAATAAATTCTTGAACCTCTAATAAGTCCATTAATTTCAGGTCGTCTCGTCATGCAATAGGCAATTGCTTTCCCGACAAGGTGAGCAGGTGTGACTTTCACACCTGTTTTTTCAATATAGGCAGGAAGCTTTTCCATCACAGGCGCCATATCAATATTTATAATTCCATAAACTGACGGATCTTTAGCGACCTTCCAAGTACCCATGGCTATTTTTCTAAACGGGCTAGTATCTGTAACTTTCTTAAGCGGTATGGCCATAATAAGCTCTTGTTAAGTGGGAATCTTTGCATCCCGATTAATTGGATTATCTAGAGATATAAATGTCTCAGTTGATCTAATTTGTGAAACAGTTTGTAATTTTTCTATTAGAAATAAATGGAGATCATTAGTTGTTTTTGCCATTACTTTGGCAAACATAGAATATTGGCCGGTGGTGTAATGAACATCAACCACCTCTGGGAAGCTAGTTAGCTGGTCTAGGACAATTTGATAATCTCTTGCTGATACTAGATTAATTCCAATAAAAGAGCAGACTTCGTATCCAAGCTTTCTAAAATCAACTAGAATTTTAGATCCTCTTATAATTCCAGCATCACGCATTTTATTGAGACGAACATGAACTGTTCCTCCTGAAATAATGAGATTCTTAGCAATATCTTGATAAGACTTTCTGGCATCTTTTAAGAGTTCTATCAGGATGGCACGATCGACTTCGTCTATTTGGTAGTCTAAAAAAGTATCCTCATCTCCTATCATCTTTATTTAACTCCGACCTTTAATTTAACTTCATTAAGAAATTTCTGAGCTTTAGGACGAACCTTGTCTCTTCCCTGCACAAGAACTTCATCAATCTGGTGACGATTTTTCATGAGGTCATTATAGATTTCCCGAGGTCCTTCAAGCTCTCTATTAATCACTTTAAAAAGTTCGGCCTTCGCTTCTCCCCAACCTATTCCTTTCTTATACCACTCATCAAAATCCGTTATTTCTTGTTTTTTTGCAAAAAGTTTAAAGAGATCAAAGATAAGAGAATCATTTGGATTTTTTGGAGTTTCAGGAGGTTGAGAATCTGTTGTGATTTTATTAATTAATTTTTTTAATTTTTTCTCTGGTAAAAATAATGGAATGGTATTGTCATAAGATTTACTCATCTTTCTTCCATCTAGACCAGGGATGACAGCAAAGTCTTTTCTAACCAGGGCCTCAGGCACAGTGAAGACCTCTCCATAATGGTGATTAAAAGCATTTGCAATATCTCTGGCGATTTCAATATGCTGAAGTTGATCAGCACCAACTGGAACGACTTCAGTTTCTAAAAATAAAATATCAGCGGACATTAAAACAGGATATGAATAAATACCCATATTAATATTTTGGTCCGCATCTCTTTTATTTTCTAAATTGTCTTGAGTTATGGCCTTGTAAGCATGGGCCCTATTCATCAGACCTTTCGAAGTAAAACAAGATAAAATCCAATTCATTTCCATCACTTCAGGAATATCACTTTGTTTGTAGAGAGTAGATTTATTGGGATCAAGCCCCATGGCAAGCCATACCGCTGCTACTTCATAAATATATTCGTTAAGTTTTGTTGGATCATAAATTGTTGTAAGGGAATGATAATCGGCGATAAAATATGATGATTCAAAATCTTCAGAGTTGGCCATTTCAATTGCGGGTTTAATGGCCCCAAGATAATTGCCAAGATGGGGCATACCAGTGGGTTTGATTCCTGTTAAACATGTTTTGCTTTTATCTTTCATTGTATCATTCTAAATGCGCCAGTATAATTTGCCAATTGAGAACTAACTATCCTTGCTACTTCTGCAGCTTTTGATTTTGTTAATTTTTGGATTATAAGACATGGAGCTTATTCAAGCTTTAAGTAGTATAAAAAAATTGGTTGCGGGGATAGGATTCGAACCTATGACCTTCGGGTTATGAGCCCGACGAGCTACCAAACTGCTCCACCCCGCGACTGATGATAAACTAAATATAGCCTAAGTTTTTGAATATTATTGTAATTCATTGTAATTGTAAACCTTTATAAACAAACAGTTTTACTCCATCTTAAATTACTAATATTATTAGCAAAGACAACGATAAGTTTTTTGTAAGGGTTATCAAGATTTTATAATAAGGGAATGACACATGTGGAATTTAAAGAAAAGTGAACAGATCGTGACAATCGACGTGGACGCTGAAGGGTTATCTCCAGCGCAGCTTAGATTAGTCAAATCTCTTCACTCCGTATTGGTTCATGTCTTAAAAGCTGAAGATGAGGACGAGTTTTTTGACGGCTCCGCAGAGTTTATGAGATTATGTGCTTCAATTATTAAGCAGGCCAAGTTCCCAGAGCAGTTAGAAAACCAAGGTGATATTGCCTACGCAGATCAAGCATTAGAATTTTCAATGGGTATTCTTCAGGATTATATTGGTGAAGAAAATATTGTGACTTATGATAATTAATATAAAAAAATAAAATTTATAGAGTAAAAAGGCTTCGGATTGAAGCCTTTTTTATTGTTCAGTCTCATTAGAAATAGTAATACTTAATAAATATTCACAGCTTAAATCCTTATCAATTTCCAAGCATTTTAGCTTGGAGAAATCAAAACTCTTTATAAGTGTTAAACTATCAAACTCTAAATTCATGGTTTCTAACAGGCTTAACCCCTGTTTTTCAAACGATTCTCTATAGAGCCTGAGCATGACCTTGTTTTTGATCACAACAGATTTGATTCTTCTCAGTATCGTTTTATTAATTTTCGCTGGTATAAGTTTATCTATCTCTTCTTTTGTATCAATGTATCTAAGCTTTCGATTTCTTCTCTGAAGAGTCATCTGTATTTCATCAGAATTTGTAATTTCTAAAGGAATATCGTGATCAATTCTAAATTCCTCTCCATCAACTCTCAGTTTCAATGTATAATTGCCCTTTTTTTCAATATAGTATTGGGTAAATTCATCTTCTGCAGTTTCCTTAAGTAACATCTTTTGATGGGACTCAAGCTTCATAGTAAATGATGAACTCATCGCATTTAATGAAAATATCATTGTTAATAGATATAAGTAGTTTTTCACTTAAAATTACCTCAAGTTATTTGATGCCATCACAATAGCTCTTTTGGGGTTTTTACAGAAGCCACCTGATAATCTTTACAGCTTTTGCCAAGCCAAATCACTCATATTTTCAATTAGTTAGCATTGATTTACCTGACCGTGTAATTTATGCAATGAAATCGGTGACTTATTGCGCCAATCGTCTCAAACTGCTAAATAGAAACTAATTATTTATTATCATAGTTAATATCAGTTCCAGGGGGAGCAATGAAAAAATTAGTATTATTTGTCCTATTGGCCTTATCTTTTTCGGTCAGTGCATTTGCAAAAGACGGATACGCTTCAAGATATACTGTTAGATACAGTACCTGGGATAGCGGATTCAATTCTTATTACTCTTATTCTGAAACTACTAGCTATTCTTCCTGTCGTTATCATACTTGTTATGATTATAGATATGATGACAATATTTATATCGAAGAAACAATCATTACCCATGGCCAATATAATGGTTACACAAGAGTAACTGTATACGATACAGCGGGATATCATGAATCTGGAAGATATGTAACTTATTACACCCATAGTGGACGTATTATAAGAAGAAGATACCATAGAAATCATAGACATATTCATTCACATTATCACTACAATCATTATTACTCGAGAGTTAACTATGTCTACTTAGATCGTTTTACTTCTGAGTTAATTTTAGGAATGAACTTTGTATCATTAGGTGCTGACGTTCTTTCAACATGTGATGAGAATGATTCAGTCTGTATAGCTCTTGGACTTGCTTCTTCGATCTCAGGATCTGCGATTTCAATCTCAGCTTCAATTAGAGAAAATAAAAGAACTGAACTTCAGAGATATATGGAAAAGAAAACGAAGTTAGGAAATGATCAAGACTTAGAAGATAGTTTGGATTTAGATTAAGAAGTAGATAAAAATTAACAGGTGGGTCCCAAGCGATGAAAGGTACATTTAAGAAATATATTCTTCTTTGTACTATATTGTTTGGGACCAATTTGTTTGCAAAAACCTCCACAGACTTTGGCCTTTTCTTAGAACCTATAATAGCTCCACAACAAGAAGAATCACTCTACGAAACCCAATTGTACAAAACTTTGAACGCATATTTTATAAAAATTGATAATAAGCTCAGTAATGGTGTCCGATTTGGCGTAGATAGGCTTATTCACATTAGATTTAATACTGAAAAGAACTTATTAGGCAGTCCAAAATGTGGCGAAGTTAAAGATTTTTCCTATCTCGATATCCTTGATGACAATACATTACTCATTCATCAAGATTTAAAATATAAAATTATCGATCATTCTATTAGAATAAAAAAAGGGAAATGCTCTCATCAAGATCAATTTATTAAAGAATTAGAAAAAGCTTTATTAATGCTACCAGACACTGAAGATTTACAGAGGAGGTTTTCAAGAGAAGAAAAAAGACTCATTAACTCATGTCACGAGGCCAGAAGAAGAGGATATATACGATCTTTACGATTTAAACCGAATATCAGGGCAAAATGTAAGGCCACCGATAAGCTTTTAAGAAAAAGAGTCGCGCTCAAAAGATACGAATCCGACGTAAGATCTCTACTCTATAATACCAAAGTAGAGTTTGATGCGACTTCATTCACTGACACAAAACTTCAAAGATATAATATTTGTAAAACCAACTATAAACCAACAAAGGTTTTAAAGTCCGGAAAACGAATAAAAATGCTAGGCATGGGAATTGTCTATATGGCGCCTGGTTTTACTACTTCTGTCGCTGGTCACGTGGCGGAAAGATATATCTACTGCCTAGATAATAATTTGAAAGACATCATGTTTGAATACACTCAGCTTACAGACTATGAATTAGACGACGTAAAATACGTTTATGAGAAACAAGTTGAAGGAGCCTCTGAGAAGTATCTTAATGGCCTAGTCAACTCTATCTATATCAAAGTTAAACATGACGTTTCTAATAATGAACTTAACGGTTATGGGTTTGTTCAATTTCATACCAATAGAGATGTTCTAGAAGTATGGCCAAAATTTTCTCAAATCGACATGTACGATGGCCTTCAAACCTCACTTAAAGAATTCAAAAAACAAAAAGAAAATTTAATTAACCGAATTGATTTTGAAGAATATAGCTTACTTAAAAATAATTGTACTCATCCAGTTCGAGAAAGAATGACTAAATATTCAGGTGGTGAATTAGAAATTGATCCAGTTAGAGGCTTAACCCCTATTTGGATTTTTAATTTTCTCAAGGAAAAAAATGTTCATAAAATCATTGTCTATCCTTCGCAGAGACTGCTTCGAAAGTATCAAATGCTTGAAGCTGGGAAAAGCCTCTTTTGGGAGAATACGACCTTCTGGTCAAAGGCCTCAAAAGGTGCTCAAAATGGCTCAATGCTGGTGCTTTATCCCGATTCACATGGATTCCTCAAAGGCCTTCTGACTAAACCTTTATACGGATTATTTAATCTTACAGCTGGAGCTTTGCAAGCAGCTATGGGTATTCTAAAAACACCATTAAAATGGCTTTCCAAGCTTCCTGGTTTTAAATGGATGAAACCCAACAAAGACCCTCTCAATTCAATGGTTCAAGGTTTTCAAGGAATTGGAATGAGTCTCACAGAAATGGTTGGTATTCGTTTGAGATACCCAAGCCCAACGGACTGGAGTGATGAAGAAAGAAATTATTTATTTAATGAGCTCCCTCATCAGGAGCCCAAAATTGTAGATTTTCTATTTGATGCAGTTCAAGCTAAATAATTAAACATATTCAAAAGACATTTTCACTTTAGCATTTGCAGCAGCATGATTATCTTTCTTAAGCTGACGTAAGTCCTTTTTATCTTTTCTCTTTTTATGAGCTGTTTCTTTCTTATCCATGCTCTCTTCCCAGACTTTTCGTCTTTCGTCTTTGGCCTTAATCTTAGCATTATTTAAGGTCTCAAAATAAGTTTCTCGACGATACATATGAAAGACTTCATCATCAGCTCTAGGCCCATCTGGGAGAGACTTTCTTCTCAGATTGACTGTTTTTTTCAGAGAAACGTAATTCACTTTCTCCTGATCAAGAATTCCATGCTTATCAAGTCCAATAGATTCCATAAGTTTGGATTTAGACATAATCATCCATCTACCTGGTGCAATTCCATTAATAGAAAGGCCACCGATGGCCACTCTTTTAAGTTTATCCACTGTAAGCCCCATGGCCTCACAGATACGTCTAATTTCTCTATTTCGACCCTGTTGTAGTCTAAACTCTATCCAGGTCTTGGCCTGCATTTGCTTGATCACTCTAACTGAAGTTGGTTTTAAAAATCCTTCTTCTGTTTGAACACCATTTCTTAATTTAGTGAGAATGGCCTCATTAATAACACCAAATATTTTTACTTCATAAACTTTTGTAATTCCAGCGGATGGATGAATAATTTTATTGGCCAGCTCTCCATCATTAGTCATGATGAGAAGCCCTTCTGACAAATAATCTAACCTTCCAACAGGATAGATTCTCTCTGGTATTTCTTTAACTAATTCCATGATGGTTTTTCTACCCTCTGGATCATCGAGAGTAGTCATATATCCACGTGGCTTATTAAGAACAATATAGAGTTTTTCAACTCGTCCAATATCAATGATATCTCCGTCGACTTGGACGACATCAGCATCACAATTCACCTTTGTACCAAGTTCTGTGATGACATTATTATTGATTGTTACTCGACCTTGAAGAATAAGAGCTTCTGCTTTTCTTCGTGACGTGACTCCACAGTCTGCAATATATTTTTGTAATCGAATTTCTACTGCCATTTGATCCTCCAATCTACCTTCGCGGCCGTTTGTGGTTTATTTATGAATTGAGTGGAAAATAGCGAAGTGAATGCAATAAGTCAATTCTTACCATCCACCTTCAAGTCACTCAACTATTTGAAGGAACTAGTCGTTATCGAGAAAGCCGAGGTTTATATCTAACTCAGCGGCATCTTCAGAAATCTTTTTTGTAAGAAGTTCGATATCTTCGACCCTTTTTTCTATTTCATCATGTCCATGCTCAATCTCTTCTTCGTGAACAAAAGGTGCTAAATTTAAATCTTCACCAGTTAACTTAGAAAAAGCATCATCAAGAGCTTTTGATAACTCCTCTCTTTCTTCGCTAAAGTTTGTTAATAATTCTTTGGCATCGATAATTTCCTCAACAGATTCTTCAGGCACTTCAATTGTCTTCATTTCTAATTCTGTTTCCTCTGTAGCAAGTTCAGCAAACTCATCTTCAATTGGTAGACCAGTATCGAGGTCGATCATTTGAAATTCTTCCTCCTCTTCTACTTCTTCTTCGTTAGGAAGATTAAAAGGTCCTTCGTTTAAATTTCTAATAACTTCTGGAGAAGTAACGGCAGTAAAAAGTTCTGACTCTCCGGCTTTTTGATTCTCATTGCAAACAATTTCATTTTGAACAAATTCTTCAAGAAGGTCAAATGCCGTTTTTACATCTTCGCCTTTAGAATCTTTTCTTTTCTTCTCTTCTACTTTAAGTGATTTAGTAAAATCAGTATCTGAGCTGATCTGTTTAATTGATTCTGAAAGAGCATCTAGCTCATCAATTTCATCAAATTGGAATGCTTGCTTATCGCCGGAACTTACTATTGTTTTAATTTCACCAATTTTTGATCCCATTCCCTCATTAACAAGAGATTGTAACTCATGCTCTGGTGGTAGATCTGAAAGTGTTGATAGATTAAAGACTTCCATAAATTCTTGAGTTGTTCCGTAAAGCACAGGTTTTCCAAGCTCCTCAGAACGTCCACAAACTTTAACTAGTCTCTTGTCCATTAAACCACGAACGATATGTGAGGAGTCGACTCCTCTTATTTTATCAACTTCTGTTTTTGCTAATGGTTGTTTATAAGCGATGATTGCTAACACTTCTAAAGCGACAGGAGTTAGTACTAGCGCATTTACTTTAAATAAGTCTTGAACAAATTTTGAATAAGTTGCTTTTGTTCTAAATTGATAACCTTCTGCAACTTCTTGCAATCTGATTCCATGATGTTTTAACTCATATTCAGCTTGAAGCTTTTCCATAGACTCATGAATAACTCTCAATGGTAGATCTTCGTCAATTAAAGATTTTATTTTTGATAAAGAAACGGGCTTATCACTCATGAAAATAATCGTTTCAATAGCTCCACACAAAGTATCTTTTGCTAATCCTGTACGAGCCTGCCATAATTTATCTTCTTGATCTTCATCATGAAAATGATCTAGTTTTAATTCCAATAATTCTGGTTCTAACAAATCTGTTTCAGATGGATAGCGAAGGTCTGCCAAAAGCACTTCCTCTTTGTCATCGTCACTTAATTCAAGTTCCGCATTTTTAGCTTCTAATACCGTAAGTTCTGTTAGATCAACATACTGAGCTTCATACTCAGAAGTTATTTCCTCTAAAATAGCTTCTGGCATAATTGGTGATGCAGTTTCTTCTGTTATATTTTCTGTAGTGTCCAAGTCTCTCTCCTGAGTCTTTTATTGCATAAGTTTAGGCGTCTCAATATCGAGGTTTTTAAACTCTTGCGGTTGTGTATTTGTTGTCCCTAGTTCTTTACTTTCTTCCACTAATACGGCGTCCATCAATTCTTGTGGAATCTCTGGTATAGTTTCTTCAATTACCGCTTCAATTAATTCTTCTGTCTCCTCCTCAAATCCATCTGCCTTACTGAGGTCAAAGTCATCTAAAGAATTAACAACATTAATATAAATACTTCCCATAGTTTCATTTTGAAAGATTTCAATTTTTTTAAGTCGAGCGAGTTCAAGCAAAGAAATAAAAGTGATCACTGTATTATCTTTTCCTGGCTCACCATGGGACTTAATTAAGTCAGTCAATGTACTTTCTGAACCTACTTCTAAATTTTCCTTTAGGTACGCAAGCTTTTCTTTAATAGATAATCGATCTCTTCTAATAATAGTATATTTTCTCTTCTCTTTGTGAAGAAAGTCCATCATCACTTCTGTTAATTTTTCAATACTAATAGGCGTAAGGATAGAATTAACAATCGCCTTTCTATTCACCTTAGGTTTTACAAATATTTCGTGACCTTTTTTATCCATATCCCAAAGTTTTAGGCTCATTTTTTGAAAATGTTGAAGCTCTTCTAATCTTCTAATCAATTCTGATTGCGAAGCAATATTTAATTCAGATACTCCTTCAATAGAACCTTTCAACCGGTTTGCTTCATCTTCTGAGATACAGTCTTTAGATTTAAGAAGAAGAAGAGTGGAAGCGAGATAAAGATAATCGCCTGCAACATCAAAATTGAGTTCTCTCATTTGTGCAAGATAATTTAAATACTGTTTTGTGATCTTAATGAGGTCAAGATCTCTGACATCCATTTCTTCTTTTTGTACCAAAAGAAGCAACAGTCCTAATGGTCCGTCAAAATTATCTGTTTTAACTTTAATTGTGGCATCAAGCATATTCTAATTTCCTGTCTCTACTTTCTAGCTCATCATCGTGATGAGTAGATTTACAATTCCATTACCCGCTAATATAGCAGGAGCTATGATGTAACTTATTATGGGTGTGGTCCAAATAATAATGATAAAAAGTAAGCTAAATCTCTGCAAGTCCTCATATTTCTGGGCTGCTTCATAGTCTAACATAGCAGAAACCATCTTCGATCCGTCTAAAGGTGGAAATGGTATGAGATTGAATGTAGCAAGAATAATATTAATTAGAATCGATTGTCTTAACATTTCAGTGAAAGGTTTATAAAAGAAGAAGTTCGCTTCTACTTGTGTATACATAAATGAAAATATCAATGCCGAGACGATAGTTAATAACAAGTTTGCTAAAGGACCAGCGAAGCTGACCCAAAATATTCCATACTTTACATTTTTAAAACGGGTTGGATTTATAGGAACTGGTTTTGCCCATCCAAACATAACTCCACCAAAAGCTGCACCAATTAATGGTAGGATAACTGTTCCGATTAAATCAAAATGAACAATAGGATTAAGATTTAATCGACCGGCCTTTTCAGCAGTATCATCACCAAACCTTTTGGCCACATAAGCATGTGCTGCTTCGTGGGCAACGATTGCTAACAAAAATCCAGGGAGGCCGATTGCCAATTTATAAACAAAACTTTCCATAGACTTTATTCATACCATAATGAAAAGCTATGCGACAATCATAACTAACCGCGCCATCCCTATGTAATGATTAAAAATATGGCTAAATTTAGTGTTTTTGAAATGCCCTACGCGGAGGGTCATGAGCTAGTTAACTACGGCCCTTCTGCTTTAGCATCTACGAAGGGAGATCTGATAGTTGAAACCTGTCCTCTCGATGCGATCAATTCAACGAGTTCAGTATTTAATGAATCAAGTTTTTCTTGTATATCAACTATCGCAACAGGATTAGTTGAAATGGACAGCATTGTCTCTTGTACATCTATCATCAATTTTAATGATGATATTGCCAAATCATTTTGTGTTTCAACTACTTCAGTTTCAGTTATCACACGACTGATAGAATCTAAGTAGCGTAAACGCAATCTTTCAGATTCATATTCATCGCAACTCTCACAGTTTTTTAGAAATTCTTTTATAATATTTGCTCCTACAGTATAAGGACCATTTAAGTTTCGGTCACAGGCATTCAGTCCTTCAAAGTCATGGCCTTTGGGACAAACAGCATGGAAAAAACCAAGGTATTTACCATGGCCATCACTATGCCTTGCTTCGTGAAAAAGAATTCCAAGTCTTCCTACAGAGTTGGACTCTCTTAACGCTTCAGATCTATTGATCTGTAATCTTCGCATAAATAGTCCTTCTCCAATTTGAATAACACCGCTTCTTGGAGAAGACATTTTTACTTTTTTAGATTTAAGTAGACTAGTTTTTATTTTTATACCCAAAAGGCTTGCTCTTGATTTTCCTGTGTAATAAATAGCTGTACCAATATTACTCATGACTGTTACACCTCTACCATCCGGCTTGGTCTCAGCCTGTTCAATAATTGGTTTGATATTTGGATAATCATAATTCCATGAACGTGAAACCTCGTAGATTTTCAACTTTGTGAATTTCTGATCATGAATAATGTAACTTGCTCGAGCAAAAAGCCAATCAGTTAAAGTTTGAGCATCAAGAGAATCAAGCTCCATGACTTTTAAAATTTCTGCTCCAGCCTCTTTCTTGAATTGAAAATTTTTAAGAAAATTTATATCTTGAGCAATGGCATTCTTGTGGGCAGTGTTCACGCCAGAGGAAAATATAAACTCTGATTTCGCTGAAAAAGAGAAAAGAAGAAGACAACATATCAAGGCCTTCATATGTTTTTTGATGTGATACTTAGTTTCCATTATTTTCCTTATTTCTTTCGTAATATAGCGTACTTACAGGCATTGCGAAACACGGTGCGTAACACTTACAGGGCAAAAAAGCTACATTAAATCAGGTACTTAAAATAATTGCTATAATAAGAATAGAAATATCTTCAAGGATGAGGTCATTTTTATTAGAAAAACATGTCTAAGCTTTTCTCTTTTCTGTCTTGGAATTCTAGCTTTTAGTCATTTTGGCGAGGCACAAGATTTTCTTGAAATTGAAAATACAGCGACTTCAACAGCAGAAATCGAGAAAGAGGGTACAATATTTGATGATGATCTCGGAGCAGTTGACGACCTAACAGTTTTTAAAATAAAGGCAAAACCGACATTCAAGAAACCACCCAAAGTAAACAGATTTAAAAGACCAACGATGTGGACACCTAAACCCTTCAAGGCCTATTTGCTAAAAGAATCTATTGTTACAGAATTAAGCGATGAATCTTTGTCTCATGTTGTTAGAAGGAAAGTTTTAGTCAAAGCAGAAGAAATACAATTCGGCGGTCAGTTTTCTCGAATCTACGATTCAAAAGGAAATTTAAAATATAAAACACATACTAAAAATCTAATTGATATAACCGCAGACTTACAGCTTAAACCAAATCTTCCCTCCCAAGAAGAGTTTGAACCACCAACTCAATTACATACAACCAATAAATCTCAAAAATTCGAAAATTCATTTTACTGGAAGCTAGATACTTTAAGCTTGGGATATTACGATGATCTGTTTAATACCTCTGGACTTGTTGGAACCGCCGAGAGGTTCGAATATAGAATCTTTCCAAAATGGGACTTTCTTTTAGATTTTGGCTTATCGATTTCCACAGAAGTTGGTATTAGTACCGACGAAGATGGTAATTCTCTGTTATGGAATTCCTTCTACTTTGGGCCTTCCATAAAGTATACATTATCTAATAATAAAATACGTAGTTGGGAATTATACGCGGGAGTACAAAAATCGTTTTCCTATGTTAGCTCTCTTAAAGGAGCTACATTTGATATGTCTTCTAATGTGCTCGAACTTGAGTTATTATGGAAAAGAAAAACGAGATGGGGAACTATCATTTTAGGTGGAACATTTAGACAACAGTATATGAATTTAAATCCCCTTGAAGACTTAGAGGAAACGGAAGTTGGAATAGGTGCAAACTACCCTCGAGACCCCGCTAGAAGTACCATTACAGCTTTAGGGTTTTCTTTAGGATATCAATTTTCATTTGAATTATGATGAAGAACATTACTTGTATTATATTTTTCTTAATTGTCTCTAGCCTTGCATATGCAGGCAAGGGTGTGGTCATTGTTTTACAAGCTCCCTTATTAAATAATGATAATTTTGATTCTCCTGCTGTAACACATGTTAGAAAGGGACAAGAAATTTATATTCACGACAAGCATTTTGGTCTAAGCAGTGACAATATTACGTTTGAAGGCATGGCCGATGACGAAGATATTGATAAAGTAGAAGATGGTTATGACAAAGAAGGATTTTTTCAAACCCTAGATGCTAGTGGCAATGCGGCCTACATTGAAAAGAAATATATTAAGCTTATCTTTAACGATAGACGTGAGCTATTCTCTAAAGTCAGACCCTTTAAATATGATCCCACAGATTATCGCTTAGAAGAACCACTTCAAAAAAACTATCCTATCGCTATAGAGAAAATGTTTAGAGCAGGAGCTTTCATGGCCTTTGGTCCCCCTAGACATGTTAATTATAATTATGTTTCCCCAGTTGTTGCCCAAAACTTTTCAACAAGAATTGGTGCAGAGATTTTTTATGCTAAGAAAGTTGATTTTGATCTCTATGATCGATTTTACTTTGGCGGAATGGGACATATCTATTCATTTAACAGTGAATCTTCTATGCAAGACGATTCAACCGCTGAAGAGAAAGGTGGAGAATTTGGAGCCGGTCCTTTTCTGTCCTATATCTTTTTTAGAAATAATAATTGGCGTATGACGTTTTCAGGGGGGCTTACTCTAAATTATTATCGTTCTCTTGTTAAAATTGGATCTGAAGACGGTGATGATGAAGAGGAACGTTTTTTTGATGGATTTTATTTCACACCGAAAATTAAAACCTATATCGTTGCAAAAAATATCACTCCAGCAGTTGATTTCATGGCGGGCTTTGACATTACTATGAATATTCCCACAAACATTTCAGGGAGTACGCCCATTAGGAATAATAACCAATGGCAAGAAGATCCTGCTGCTGATAATATTCATCTTCCCTTTGGCGCCATCTGGTCATTTATTATTGGGATTAACGCAACCCACTAAAGACAAAAGCTCTTAACTTGCCCGACTAAAGCACTTCTAAAAAATATTCTTATTAAAAACAAAATTGTCTATATTTCCAACACTTTACAATTGATAAAATGTCTAAAGTTTTAACAGTTTTGCTCGATAAGTTATTATCAGTAATAAATTGTTCCAAGACGGAGCAACAAAAGATGCCAGGAGGCAAACATGACAAACACAACTCAAAAAGAATCAGATGTACTTTTCCAAAAATTAGGTGACACCTGGTATGCGTTTACTGAGATCAACGAAAATTTCATCTACTCCGCTCTACCTGAAGGAATTAATCCTCATGAGACAAGACTTGAGTTATTTGAGGTTATTGAAGAGCATATGGATAAAGTAGCAGAACATTATCAAGCTCCAGAGCAAGTTGCTTAATTTTAATGTCAAAAAATAAATTTTTAAATCTTTTCAAGAAAGACGCAGGAAGATCTAATCCTTCTGTTTCCCAAGAAGAAGAGAAACAGGATAAAAACGCCATGGATAAAAAATTTGTTCAAGAAATAATAAATCTTATTGGAAAGAAATTGAAAGATCCCTCAATGGCCAAGAAAGCGGCACAAATCGTTGAAGAAATGATTCAAGAAAAAACTTATACACATACCAATCAAAATCGATATACAAAAAACAAAAAATCCGCATAACTTTCAGAACTCTGAATAGCCTAGAGCACAAAAATCTTCGCTTTTCAGGGTTCTCTACATTCTGTAGAATGTTCATGCAATCAAGGATTTTACCCATGACAAGACCTGTTCCATTTTATAACTTTAATGATCTTCACAATCATGAGTTTCAAGAAAAAGTTAAGTCTCGTTTTAGTGAAATTCTTGAAAAAAATAGTTTTATTGAAGGGCCCTTCAACTTTTCATTTGAAGAAAAGTTTTCAACTTTACAAAATTGTAAACAGACTTTATTAGTGGCCAATGGAACAGATGCTTTAGAAATTTCATTACTTGCCCATGGGATTAAACATGGTGATCAGGTGGCAGTTCCTGGAATAACATTTTATGCCACAGCAGAAGCTGTATTAAATGTTGGGGCGATACCTGTCTTTGTAGATATTCTTCCAGAGTCTGGATTAATGGATCCGAAAAGTCTTCAAAATGTTTTAGAAAAGTTTTCCATCAAGGCGGTGATGCCTGTTCACATATATGGACTCCCAGCTCCAATGAAAGAAATTGATAATCTTTGCCAAGGAAAATCGATTCCAGTCATTGAAGATGCTGCTCAAGCGCAAGGCACTATTACCTATACAGGGCCCGTCGGATCAGGACCAAACCTTACCACTTTTTCCTTCTACCCCACTAAGAATCTTTCCGCTTTTGGAGATGCAGGTGCTATTTTAACTTCAAACGATGAACTCGCGGAACGAATAAGGGCCATCAGAAACCATGGTCGATCTCCTTTAAAAATACTTGGAAGAAACTCCAGATGTGATCATCTTCAAGCCGCTGTTCTTGATCTTAAATTAGAAAAAACTCCAACACTTAATATGGCCAGAAAGAAAATAGCCTGCATGTACCACCAAGGATTTAAGAAATTAAATCTCCCGAATGTAAAAATTCTAGCTGATGATTTTCTAGAAACATCTTCATGGCATCTCTACCCGATTCAATTAAACTCTGTAGAAAATAGAAAAAAGCTTGGCGATCATCTCAAGGCATATTCAATTGGATTCACACCTTTTTATGAAAAAGCACTTCATCAAGAGAAAGTTCTCAATCAATTTCAGGGTGAAACCACTAATGCTGAACTCTTTGCAGGAAAGACAATTTGTCTGCCCATGAACCCCTATTTAGTTCAAGAAGATATTGACACGGTTGTCAATTGTGTTGCTTCGTTTTTTTAGCTATTTATATCGCCAAATAAAATTATTTTTCTCTTATCAAAGAGTGAATGCCTTGCGTAATTATCTCCTTTTTGATAATTAGTCTCAAACTTAATTTGGATAAAATATATGGAAACCCCAACCAAAATCGACCGATCATATTCAGAAGAGTTTAAATATGCCGATCATCGAAATCCTTATCATACTCGATTAGAAAAGTTCAGTGAGTTTGTCATGCGTGACAATGAAGCTGAAGAGTTTCGTGGAAGATGGAATAAAGATGTTTTTAACAGAGAAGGAAAGCTAATTGCTGAAGTTGGTTCCGGTTATGGCCATTTTATGATGCATTATTGCGAAAACAATCCTGATGTTAATTATGTTGGTATAGATTATCGATTTAAAAGAAGTTTTGAACTAGCAGAACAATTAGAAGATCATCCCACTAAAAACTTTAGATATCTTCGCGCAAAAGGTGAACGTATATCATTTCTCTTTGGAGAATCCGAACTAGATGAGTTGTATTACTTTTTTCCCGACCCATGGCCAAAAAGAAGACATAATAAAAAACGACTCTTCCAAGAGCCCTTTCTTAAGGCAGTCAAAAAAGCTTTAAAACCTGGAGGGCTGATCTATGTTAAAACAGATCATGAAGATTATTTTGACTGGATGGAAAACATACTAGAAAAACAAAACAAACATAATAATGATTTCAAGATTATTTTCAAAACGAAAGATCTTTACAACGAGCATCCCGATCACTTCTTAGCAGAATTTCAAACAAAATTTGAAAAGATTTTTCTAAGAAAAGAAATTAATATCAAAGGATTTGTTCTTCAAAACTTAAAGTAAGAAGATAAGGAAGTTAATGTCTACATTGCAAGACTTAAAACAAAGAATTATGGGTGACGTTCTGATTTCTACAGTTGTAGGTCAATACATCCCTATAACGAGAAAGGGTACTTCCACTCTTGCTGTTTGTCCCTTCCACGATGATCATAAACCTTCAATGAATGTCACTGATGACCGTCGCTATTTTAAATGTTTTGCTTGTGGAGAAGGTGGTAACGCCATTGACTTCGTCATGAAGTATAAAAATTTAGATTTCAAAGATGCGCTCAAAGAAATCAGTGAACAAAATGGAATTCGATTTGAAGACTATATTACTTCAAAAACAAAATCTCCTCGTGCTTTAATGGCAGAAAAAATTCTTACACGAGCGACTTCTGTTTTTCAAAAGATGGCGGAAACAAAACAGTTTCCTGCCTTCGAAGACTTTTTAAAAACAAGAAATCTCTCCCATGAAATCAGTCATACATATAATTTAGGATTTGCTCCTAAATACAGTGCTATCACAGAATATCTATATAGCATCAGTGATCTAGCAGATAAAAGTTTAGCTCTCTCAGTAGCAACTGAAATTGGACTGATTCGAGAAAATTCACCAGAGAATCAGCAAAAGCCAGGATACAAGTCTCATTATGATACCTTTCGAGAACGAATAATGTTTCCAATTTGGGATCATTTTGGCCAAGTCATTGGCTATACATCTCGAAAAATTCATGACTATCAAAAAGCTAAGTACATGAATTCAAAAGAATCATTTGTCTTTAACAAAAGTATGATTCTCTATGGCCTTCACCTTGCAAAGAATAACATTAGAGAAAGAGATTCTGTACTTTTAGTAGAAGGCAACATGGATCAAATGACTCTCTTCCACAAAGGTTTTAGAAATACTGTGGCCATCCAAGGAATAGCTATTTCAGATCATTCCATTAGAACTTTAAAAAGTTTGACTAAAAATTTTTATCTCACACTCGACAATGATGCCGGGGGATTCAGTGCCATGAAAAGAATCAATGCTCAATGCTTGGCCGAAGGAATCACTCCAAAATATGTGAACCTTGATCCTGCTAAAGATCCTGATGAATTTTTAAACGAATTCTCAACTATTGAATTTCAAAAACGTATCGATGAAGCAAAAACTTTTATCGATGTTGAATTAGAAAGCATTATTCCAGAATTTATTCCGGAAATACTTGATGCCAAATTAATCTTACTAAACAAGGCCTTTTCCATCGTTGCTCCTCTAGGCACAGGACTCGGTGCAACAGAAAGACTTGTTAAGGTTGCCCGGATGATTGGACTAAATTCTGACTCAGCAAGCATCACCGAAAACTACAAAGATTTTCTAGGACAAGAACATAAAGCTCCCAAAAAGCAAAAAAATGAAGAATATCAAGAGGTTGAAAATTTGTTTCAAGATGAATTTTTTGAAGAAAACTATCAACCCAATGCATTGCCACCACTGCTCGCTGTAGAAAAGAGATTGATCAGGGAATTAATCAAACATCCAGAATGTTTAATTCATCAAGAAATATCCGATCTACTTGATTTTGTTAGTAGTAATGAGGTAAAAAAGTATCTTTCAGAGTTAAAAGATCTGTTTTATGAAATCGACGAAAAAGAGTATTCATCGATGGTTAGATCGGTGACTCTTGCGAACTCATATGGACAAGAGTTAACAGAAACAGCTCTTCAATCGACTGAGTATTTTGTCGGTATAGATTTACCCACAGAAACACTAGATCAGATTATGAAGGACTTAAGAACAAAATTAGAAGAAGATCATTTAAAAACATTGCGCAGAAATCTCAACAATAGAAAAAGCCAATGCCAAACAGAAAATGATCTTAATAAACTAATGAAAGAAATAATTGAGCTAGATAAAAAATTAATCGATCTCAATAATCAAAAATTTATTAAACCATAATATAACCGGAGACTTTAATGTCCGTAGCCTCAGTATTTATCAATTCAAAAAACTTCTCAAAACTGCTTGTAAAAGGTAAAGATCAAAATTACCTTACAGCTGAAGAAATTAATGATGCTATTCCTGCAAGTCTGGTTGATGTTGCATCACTAGACGAAATCATGAATAAGATTTTTGAAGCAAAAATTGATCTTCAAGAAGGTAATGTTGACGAGGAAGATGAAGGAATCAGATTAGACGGAACAGAGATAATCGAAGAAACACTCTCTAAAGAAGAAAAAGCTGAACTTAAATCAGCTTCAACAGACCCTGTAAAACTCTACCTCAAGAGAATGGGCTCAGTTGCACTTCTAACAAGAGAAGGCGAAGTTGTTATTGCTAAAGAGATTGAAGAAGGTGAAAGAGAAATCGTCCTTTCATCACTATCTTCAAGCCACGCTCTAGAGGAGATCGTTAAACTTCAAGAAAAAATCGTAGGCCAAGAAAATCAAAACGAATTTACAAAAGATCTTGTACGTGGTCTTGATGATGAGTCATCACAAAATGATATTAAGAAAATGAAGGAGAGAATTTTTGCTGTTTGCGATAAAATTGCGCTTCTCATAAATGAAATCAAAGGTGAAGATGGTACTCTTAAAAAATTAACAGAACCTCAAAAAAAGCAAGCTGATGAATTAGGTCTCTTTCTAGCTGACCTGACATTCAATAGAAAAATTATTAATAGTTTCACTGAACCTGTTAAAAAATACTACTTACAATTTAAAGAACTTTTCGAACAACAAGCTCGTATCTTTAAGTTTTTAGAAGTAACAAATAGTGCAACTTATAAGGTTCTTTTTAATAAAGTTTTAGAAGATGATGTCTTCAAAAGAAAACTAGCTAAAGATCTTTACACTACAGATGCCAAAATCGAACAACTAATAAGAAACCAAGAAGATGTATTAAGAAAACTAAGAAGACTTTCTTTAGACGCTGGAATGGATTTTGAAGATATCGAAAGAGTTTATAAAATTATTCTAGATGGTGAAGCTAAGGCCGATAGAGCTAAGAAACAATTAGTTGAAGCCAATCTTCGACTTGTTGTTTCTATTGCAAAGAAATATACCAATAGAGGTCTTCAATTCTTAGACCTTATCCAAGAAGGAAATATTGGTCTGATGAAAGCTGTCGATAAATTTGAGTACAGACGTGGTTACAAGTTTTCAACTTATGCAACTTGGTGGATTAGACAGGCGATTACTCGTGCCATAGCTGACCAAGCTAGAACTATCAGAATTCCTGTTCATATGATTGAAACAATCAATAAAATGGTTCGTACTTCAAGACAATTGATTCAAGAATTAGGTAGAGAGCCTGCTCCTGAAGAAATTGCTGAACGAATGGAGCTACCTGTTGATAAAGTTAAAAAAGTTCAAAAAATATCTAAAGAACCTATTTCTCTTGAAACACCGATTGGTGAAGAAGAAGATAGCTCACTTGGTGATTTTATCGAAGATAAGAAGATTATTTCTCCAGCTGACGCTGTGATGAGTATTACTCTTTCTGAACAAACCAGAGCTGTCCTCTCTACTCTTACGCCAAGGGAAGAAAAAGTCTTAAGAATGAGATTTGGGATTGGTGAAAAATCTGATCATACACTTGAAGAAGTTGGTCAGGATTTCTTTGTTACCAGAGAGCGTATTAGACAGATCGAGGCCAAGGCCCTTAGAAAGCTTAGACATCCTTCTAGGGCCAAGATGCTTAAGGCCTATGTGGATGGCTGATATTAGCTAATTATAACTAGATGCATTAAATTTGATTTATTCAGAGGGCCTATATCAAGCAGGCTTTTCTTAATTATTATCTATTTTCTAAATTTTCCTACTGTAAGAGCGCAACATATCGTCTATAATATAGTATTAAATTTTTAGGATATAAATGGAAATAATCAGCTCAAGCTTACCGAATACTGTATTAGCTGAAGTAAAGGATTACTTCGCCCAAAATATCATTATTGAGGCCACAAAATTATTAAAACTTTCTCGTGTCACGCTTAGCTTCACCAAGGGCACTGTTGAAACTTATTTCATCATTTCTGGAATAGTAAGAGAAGATCGCTCTCATGAAACTAAAATCGTTTTTAAACGAAGACTCGTTGGAACCGAAGAAAGTCCTGTTACTTCTAATTGCGATTGCCATCAATGGTCACAGGCTGGACATTGCAGACATTCTGTGGCCCTCTTTTTATTATTTCATTGGCAGAATGTTGATCAGTCTGCTGATCTAATAAGTGACGGAGGATCTAGACCTCCCATTCCATTTAATACAGGACTTGGTGTAAATGTTTTAGAATATGGAACAATTATCCCTTCGCCACATTTACTCCAAGGCGCTCCCCCATCAGCCACTTATTCTTCATTACAATATTTATTACATAATAAAAAAGTTATTAACTTCCCACTACCTGAAAGCTTTAAAGGCAAGCTGGTCTTACAATTGAATTCAGCATACACTGAAGTTCTTGAAGAGGGACAGGAATTTGTTCCCATGTTTCACTTCGAATATGTGGATGTAGATGGCACTCTCTATAAAGAGATTAGTCTCTTTGAAAATCTATATCTTTTTAATTGGAGCTCTGGCGAAGTATTACATTTCTCAGCAAATTTAAAAGAGTTTGTACGAAAAGTAAGACATTCCTACCGTCGGCTCGATATAAATTCTTTTTTAGAACTTGCCATTCATCCAGATCTAGAAAATAAAGTTGAAGTTTATATAGATCAAGTTCTCTTCAAAGATATCCCTACACTCGATCCCATCATGAGAGTCACTTTAGAACCTGGCGAGAAAAAAAGCCTGATCTCTGTAAAGGTTAATTTCCTTGATGAAGAAGATCATATTCTTTCAATTCCCACATTCTTATCTCAATTTACTTTTACAAATGGGAAACTCTCTAGCTTCAAAAAGAAAAAAGACGCTTATGATTTCATAGGCGGCTTAATATCTTCATTTGAAGAAGAGGCCTCTTCGTATAAGAAGTTTCTCATTCCATCAAATCAAAAAGAAGAATGGATCAAGTCCGTCGAGTACGTTAATGCAAATGAGAAGTCATTTAAATATAATGCTAAAACAAAAATTATCTGCCATTATGACAATCAATATCTTAAATTGATCTTAACGTCTCTGTATAAAAACTTCAGCGAAATGCTCTTTAGATTTTCTAAGTACGATAATGAGATGGAGGGATTAGACTTTCAATTATCTTCAACTAATCTTTTTCAAGGACTTTCAAAATTCAATATAGAAATGACTCCCTATGGATGTATGATCTTTTATGATCGGGCAGAAATTAGTAAATGGAGTTCTCGAATTCGCTTTGAAAGAAATTCAACCAGCACTAAATGGTTCGATCTCGAACTAAATGTCGATAAGATAGATTTAGATATTATCAAAAATGCTGACTTAGATCAAGGTCTCGCTCTTACTAAAACGGGACTTGTCTTACTTTCTTCAGAACAAAAACAACTAATACGCTTTATGAGGAAATATACTCAATATGAAGCGACTAATAAGGGTGAAGATACTCTTAAGCAGACCGAAAATATTGGAGATGATGGTTCCCTAGAGAAAGAGTTACACCGTTTTGTGCTACCCTTTAACCGTTCACGAATTTTTGAATTATTTGAACTTAAAAAACTCGGTATTGAAGGGGCACTATCTCCAGAGGAAGAAGAGCTATGTGAAAAATTATCAACCTTAGACTCAATTCCAACATATCCAATTCCAGAACATATGAAGGACATACTTAGACCCTATCAGGAAACAGGATATCATTGGTTACGCTTTCTTCATGAAAATCATTTAGGAGCTTGTCTCGCTGATGATATGGGTCTTGGTAAAACATTACAAGCGATTACTTTTATACAAGCGGTCTACGAGCAGATAGAAAGAGTGTTAATTGTTTGCCCTGTTTCAATTCTACTTAACTGGGAAAATGAATTTAAGAAATTTTCTGATCTTGAGGTCCTTATTTATCATGGTGGAGATCGAAATCTAGAGCCCGACAAAAAAATCATCCTGACTTCCTACGGAGTAATGAAAAGAGAGGCCGCGGACCTCTTTAAAGATAAACATTTTGATGTCCTTATCTTAGACGAAGTTCAACATCTTAAAAATGTCAGATCCCTTGGAGCTTACGCTGCTAGACAATTAAATGCAGACTTTAGAATCTGTTTAACTGGTACACCAGTAGAAAATGATCTCTCTGAATTTTATAATATATTAGATTTATCAATTCCAGGTATTTGGGGAGATCTTCAATTTATCAGAACGACTTCCAATAAAAAGTCCCGGTTACTGGCCAGAAAAACAGCAACTCCATTTATTTTACGAAGAACGAAGGGACAAGTCCTTACAGATCTTCCGCCTAAGATTGAAAATGATGTTTATCTCGAACTCTCTGAAGGCGAATGGGATCGTTATAAATCAAATCTTCAAGGCATTAAAAATAGAATCCTCGCTTCTACTAGTAAGAAAAAATATGGTGAAATCCTAAAAGGATTATTAGAACTAAGACAGTCTTGTCTTTGGCAAAGTCCTAAAGGCAATAAAACAATTGCTATGAATCAAATCACTTCTACTAAAATTGAATTTCTTATCGAAACTCTAGAACAAATTTTGGAAGAGGGTCATCAAGCGATCATCTTTTCTCAATTTACAACTTATTTAGATATTATACAGCAGTATATTGCTGAAAAACATTGGAAATATTCACGCATTGACGGCAGCCAATCTATTAAGAAAAGGCAAAAGTCTGTGGATGCCTTCCAGTCTGGTAAGACTCCAGTCTTTCTGATTTCTCTTAAAGCTGGTGGTGTGGGCCTGAATTTAACGGCAGCATCTTATGTTTTTATTATGGACCCTTGGTGGAATCCGGCGGTGGAAACCCAGGCCATTGACCGGGCCCATAGAATTGGTCAGGAAAATACTCTGACAGTCTATAGGCCTATTATTAAAAATTCTGTTGAAGAAAAAGTTTTGGCCCTTCAAGATATGAAAAGACAGCTCTTTAAAGAACTTCTTCCTGATGATGACGAGTCATTATTCACAGGTAAACTCTCTATGAAAGATTTTGAACATCTGCTTACGTGATCTGCCCTATCAGATCATAGGCATATTCGCTTTAATATTTCCAATAATTCTTTTTTCTCATCCTGGTCATGAAAGCGGAAGTCATCCTTGTTACGGTTGAGGAATGCTCTTTAAATCAAAATATTACTCTGTGGATTATAGATATAAGGACTTTAAAGAAAAAAATGACTGTGCTCCCTATAAAGAACCTGATGTCAGAAAACGCGGAAATAAATACAATACGGTCAAATCTTTTGTTGATGAATTAATAGAGAAAATTATAAAAGATAAAAAATGTAGTCTCTATGACTCCTTACTTGAAGAATTTTTAAGAAGAAAAAATAGCACTGAAAGTCTCTACGATAAGAAATATGATATCCGTCAAGAATTGGCCGATTTAGGTACATTTGATGAAGAGATTCAAGCGAATTTTGCTTTTAGAGGTTGGACATCCGCTCTTTGTTCTGTCTCCCATGTAACTGAAAGAAATAAGGGAAGTATCACACAGATCGTTTCTGAAAATGACCAACAAATTTCTCATTGTGGAAATGTTAAGGCCGTTTCTTCCTCAAATGGTAACACCGCTTTTTTTATTGCAGAGGCAACTTCTCATCATTCCTTAGGGAAAGCTCACACTAGTCAAAATGACGGAAATACACTAGAAGTAGAAACGGTCACTTTAAAATCTTTTTGTGAAGAAAAATCGATAAAGACAATTGATATCTTAAAAGTTGATGTTGAGGGATTTGAATTAGAAATTTTTCAAGGTTCAGAAAACTTATTTAAAGAGAAAAGTATTAATAATTTAATTTTTGAAATATCTTTAGGAGTTATGAAACGTTTAAATAGGGATCCACTTGAACTGATTCATTTTCTTGAAAGTCATAATTATATGATTACAAATGCTTTTGATGAAATTATCACTTCCAAAGATATTTCTAATCTAGACGGACAAGATCTTTTGGCCAGACCAAACTAACTTATTATAATTTTATAAGTATTGTTTTCTTAATGACAATGAAAAAGACTCCATACCCTAGAACGAGAAAGCCAATTACCGATATTATAATTAAGACTAAATCGTGGATAAGTAAGATAGAGAAGTTCACAATTTGGAATATTTTCAAAGGTCATGAGGTCTTTCCCTTTTCTAAAAAAAAGATACCTTCCTTTTAGATCACCAAGCTTTGTTAGGTCTTCAAATATTTCTACCTGAAGATCAGATCTTTTATAAAACTTAATAGGAAGACCCAACATAAAAAAAGGATCTTCCACATGAGCATAAATCTTTTTAATTTTTGGAGTTTTCCACAAATATTTATAGAAGTTTACTGAGGGGTTAGCCGGTCTAAAAGTAGAGATCACAAGAAAAAGAATATTTATGCCCACAACAAACTTTATAAGTCCTCTTCCCCACATCTTACTTTGTAAAAAATCAAATTTTTCTCTATAATCAAAAATAAGAAAAGAAAGATAAAGAGGTGCAAAGATAATAATGGGGAATAGATAACGTAGTTCTTTATGTCCAACCCAGGAATGAAAGAGAAAAAGAGGTAGAGTCATCCAGGTTAGAGGATGTTTTCGATATTTCCACCAGCCAAAAATCATCGCCAAGATCAGAGGTAAGCTAACCGGAGGGATTCCTCTATTGAAGGCCAAGCGAATATACCACCAAAAAGGATATTGCTGTACATTTTGCATGATGCCTTCAAGAAAATTAGTACGAAAGTAATGCCAAAGAGAAAAGTTCCAAACTCCATAACCCCATAAATCAAAATATAGACCTGACCCTATCCCAAAAAGGACGCCGAGCGCGACTAAGGCACAATTTCTATAAGAGACTTGTTTGGTAAAAAGAGCATAGAACCATAAGGGTGCTACCATGGCCGCCATTTGAAATCTTGCTTGATAGCTTAGTCCAAAAAATAGTCCTGCTAAAAGTGAATAAAGAATTTGTTTCTTAAAACTATTTAAACGTAAAAATAAAGAAGTTCCTAGCAGAAAAAAGCTTAGTCCAAAACTCTCACTACTCGTTCTGACAAAAATATAAGGAACATACCAGGCCAAGGTCATTAGCATAAAGGCAAATTCAGATTTTCTGGTGTCTTCATTAAACCATTTTTTTATAATAGGATAGAAGCAAAAGAGTGAGTAAAGCCCAAATAGTGATGTAAAAAGTCTTAAAATAAATAAATGGATAAAAGGAGATTGAACTCCAAGTGTTGAAAATAAAGTATAAATACCATTGTAGGCAAAGACCTGAAACCAAGGCCTGATTTTTTCTCTATATTCCCATGCCAGATCTCCTCCTGAGATGCCACCATTTTTAAAATTGAGCCATTCTGTTATTTGAAAATGTTCATCGAAATGATGGAACCCTGAACTAAAATAGGCCGCAAATACATGAAAGAAAAGAGCTGCGAGTAGAATTCGATTTAGTGAACGATCTTTCATGTTAATTATATTTTCCTGTAAATACCAATGACTGAGGTTCCAAAGAAAGGAAATCCTCCTAATATATTTTCTACTTTTCCACATAGAAAAAGAATAGAATTAATAAGCATTGGGGGAAGCGCTAAATCTTGCGTAGATTCTTTACCTTTTGATAACTTACGAATTAAATAAACGAGAGGAAAGATAAAACTAAAAGCATAAGTTACTTTAACTTTCTCAAAACCATTCATTTTTAAAACATTTGTTAACTGGTCTTTTGTATAACGTCTTTTATGATCCAAAAATTCATCATGATACGACCAAAGTGCCTGAAATGCAGGAACTGTCACAAACATGAGGGCATTTTTTTTTAAACTATTATTCCATCCCTGCAAGGCCATATTTTCATCCTCGATATGTTCTAAAACATCCATGGCAAGTCCAATATCAGCTGATTCTTTTGGGGGCCTTTTGAGGCTATTAGATAGTTCAATGATATCTGATTTATTCCAATCGACTTTAAAATCAGTTGGTAATTCAGGATCAATTCCAAGCATATTCTTGATTGAATCTTTATACTGACTTTCTTCTTGGAGGTACCAAAGATTTTGTGCTGTACCACAACCAAATTCAATGACATTTATATTTTCTTTTTGAGGTAAATAGTGAAAGGCCTTATCAATGTATAGAAATCTAGTTTTAATCCACCAATGCTTTCTTTCTTCTTGCTGTGAAAGCTCAGAAGCTTCTTTGATATCCACTTACTTATACCTCTTGAAAATTTTGAAAAGCTCCAGCGGCGCCTTTAGAAAATCCCTTATTCCAAGCTTTGATCCCTCTTCATCAATCCACTTATTAAGTGGTAATTCATAGATGGAGTGTTTCATTTCGTCTGACGTTTTTATTTGTTTCATTCTAAATAGGAGTTCAACATCAAATATCCAATAAGATATAAACGACTCCTGAAATATTTTTCGAGCAAGATCGGCCCTAAAAAACTTAGCTCCGCATTGGGTATCATAAACAGGCAATTGTAAGGAAAAAGATGCAAAAGTGGCAAATAATCTTCCTAAAAAATGACGATACCATTTTCTTTGGATATCTCCCCCCAGTCTTAAAATTCTGGTTCCCATCACCAAATCGATATTACAATCTTCAAAGATATTCAAAAATCGTGGAATTTCTTTTAAGGGTGTGGCCAAGTCGGCATCAAAATAGCCAATATGGTCGTAATCTTTATCCAAAACGTGAAGCATACCTTTTCTAATGGCCGAGGCCTTACCTACATTTTGTTCGAGATTAAGAACTGAGACATTTTCAAACAGAGCTTCTAATTGACCTAATACAACTTGAGTTTTGTCCAGGCTTCCATCATTTACAAATAAAAGATCAATGGACTTATTTGAATCTAGAAAAGAATGAAAACTTTCAACTTTAAGCCTTCTCTCTTCGTTGTAACAGGGAATGATGACGCATGGCTTCAAGTCGTTTTTCTCCAATGGATAATAGACAAATAATACCTTACCCATCAAAGTAAAACTATGGGTTTGAACAACTTAAATACACTCGAAAAGCGACTGTTGCTGCTAGCATGTGTCATTCATCTTATTACTGCCTATTTCAGTAATGGATTTTATCATTGGGATGAGCATTTCCAAATTTTTGAGTTCGCTAATTTCAAGCTTGGACATATTCCCGCTTCAAATCTCCCATGGGAATTTTCTTCAAAGATGCGCCCTTTTATTCTTCCAAGTCTTGCAACATTAATTGGATCAATCTTTGAAAATCCTTTTCTCAATGCAGGGCTAATGAGACTTCTCGCCATGAGTCTAGCATTCTATGCCAGTTTGACGTTTTACCAACAAACAAAAGAAGAATTTCATGAAAAACACTATTCTCTTTATTTATTTCTAAGCTTCTTTCTTTGGTTTCTTCCCTATCTTCATGTGAGAGTTTCGGCTGAAATTATTGGCGGTGCCCTTTTTATTCTTGGATATTGCTTGGCCTGCAAAAAGAATGTCTTTATGGCAGGATTGTTATTCGGCCTGGCCTTTTGGATTAGATTTCAATTGGGATTTGCTCTTTTGGGTCTTGGAATTGGATACCTTATCAATAAGAAATTTAAACCTGAGCAAATTTTTTCAATGATAGTCGGTTTTATCGTAGCCATAGCAGTAAACGTGGCGATCGATAGCTGGGGTTACGGAGTTACGACCTTCACTCCATGGCAATATCTCAATGAAAATATTATCCTTGGAAAAAGCAAACACTTCGGTGTTAACCCCATCTCTGATTATTTCAAATGGATTCTCAATAAACCAGGGTTTCCCATTGGAATACTTTTCTACCTGGCAATCATCAGTCAAATAAAAAATTCGCTAAAGCATCCCCTCACTTTAGCGACAGTCTTTTTTATCATCGTCCATTTTTCTGTCTCACATAAAGAAATAAGATTCCTTTTTCCAATATTATTTATATTACCCTATTTTGTGATGAAGTTTCTAAATACATCTTTATATAATTTACCTAAAATCATTGATAACAAAATTTTTAGATATTTATTTGTACTCATAAATCTCATCCCTATGATGTATTTAATGAACTCCCCTGCTCACCCCTCAGTAGAGTTTTTTAAAAATGTACCGAAGATCGAGAAGTTAACAATACATGGAGAAACCGATCCTTATAAATTGGCCGGTCTTCAAGTCCGTTTCTATCAAAAGAACGTTCCCATAAGAAAATTTGATCAAAAGAATTTCGAGGGTTTCATTTTTTCAGATAGAGTCAAACATGCACGAAAGCTCATGCAAAAAAAGTGTGATCTCATTTATAGTTCAAATTCCCTTATTCAAAATAATATTAATTCATCTCTGTTGAAAGAAAATAAACGCCTCTGGACGCTCTATAAATGTCAAAGTTAAATATAATGATTCAAGATTTTAAAGATGAATATGGTCAGACAATTTCCAGTTTCTTTGTTATTAGCTTAATATTTCATCTCTGTGCTGTCATTTTTTCAGAAGGATTTCATAGACCTGATGAACATTTAGGAATCATGCGTTTTGTTGGTTATAAACTAGGACTTCTAAAGGCCAGTGAAGCATTAACCTCATGGGAATATCCAGCCCAAATTAGGCCCTGGCTTCAACCTTACCTTTATTATCTTATTGCCATAATACCAGTAAAACTTGGATTTACGAATCCATTTTTCTTAACATTCCTCATGAGACTATTCTCTAGCTTACTTGGATACTTCTCTCATCTCTATTTTTTCAAAACTACTGCTAAGAATTTTAACTCAAAGAGAAGCCTCCATATCTATGCCTTTGCATTAAGTCTGCTCTGGTTTCTTCCTTTCTTCCACGCCAGAACTTCAGCCGAAAATCTCTCAACTTCTTTTTTTCTCATTGGTCTTTCTCTTTTTATTGCAAAAATCACATCTCTAGAGTTAAAAACTAAATTTAGTGGAACGACAAAAGATATCATTATTATTTCAAGTTTCTGGGCCCTAAGCTTCATATGTCGCTATCAAATGATTGTCATGTCTGGTCCAGTTCTCATCTGGATTTTTCTAAAGGTTGAAAATAATAAAAAACTGCTGCTTTATGGTATCGGAACATTTATTCTCATTCAGTTTCTATCCTTTCCTCTCGACTATTTAGGCTACGGGGAATGGACTCTGGCCCCATGGAATTACTTTAAGGAAAATATCATTAGTGGAAAATCTTCTCAATTTGGAACAGATCCTTTTTGGTATTATATTTCAAAAGTTTTTAGTAGAGGAATTCCTTTTATTTCAATATTTTTAATCATTCCTGCTTTTTGGATGTTTTTAAAAAAACCACTTCATCTCATTTCTTTTATTGGTCTTATATTCTTAGTTGTTCATTCCTTTATCGGACATAAAGAGATTAGATTCATTTTCCCTCTAGCTCCCCTGGCATCCTTCTATATTGCTTACATGCTACAAACAGTAAAATTTAATCTACTACCTAATTGGCTCGTTAAGTTTATAATATTTCAATCCACTCTCGCTCTTCTCATATCTACTTTCAAACCGGCGCATAACCCAATTGATTTTTACAAATTTCTCTACAGCTCGCCTTCAAAAATAAACAAAATCTACACATTAAATGTCATTAGAGATCAGCTTTATTTCTACCAAAATAGAAAGATTGAATTTAAACATGTCGAATCTCAACAAAGTATTCAAGATCAGAAGTTTTATCTTTTATCAGACAGATTATTTAAACATTCATGTGAAGTTGTTTATCGATCTTATCCTGAATGGATTATTGGTATTCTTAAAAAATATTCGAAAAAATCTAAGGTATGGACTTTAGTTCTATGTATTACTAATTAACCTTACCCTCGCCAGCAGCATAGTTTAAGTCTAGAACTTTTGCTTTAATAATAAATTGATAAGCAAAAAGAGATGGCCATAAGTTTGCCATGACCGAGTACATACTATCTACAGTTTTCATTAAGATACTTTTCCCTACTGTTTCAAAAACAATTTCAAAAGGTAATCCTGTATATTGTACTTTTTCAATTTTATATCCTGCTCTTTCAAGTAAGTTTTTAATGGAATCTTTTGTATAAAAATGAAGGTTTTTCCTATCTAATATTCCTCTATCACCATAGTTGAACCTTCCAAATAATAAAGAGAGTCTGTAAAACCAAATAGTAATATTTGGAACAACAACAATCGCGGTACCATCTTCTTTCATATATCTTTTCACATATTTTAAAAATTCTTCATCATTAAAAGTTTGAGCGAGGTTATCTGAGAGAACTAAGTAATCATATTCTCTTTTTAGATCAAGGTCTTTAATTGAAGTATTATCATTATAAATAAAATTTTCATTTGGAATCTTGCTAAATTCAGTCTGCTCTCTGTCAATACAGGTAACCTTTAAACCTTTTTGAATCATATCCTGATAAAGATTTCCATTCCCCCCACCAAATTCAATTATTTTTTTGCCAGATCCATTTGGTAAGTATTTCAAGATCTTTTCGTGCGAGCTATTTGGAGATTTTTTTCTTTTATAGGCCACTTCTCTTTTGACAATATATTTACCTGTTCTAAGTATATGAAGCTGATGAAGCCTATATTCTAAAACTGTAAGCATAACATCTTTAGCATATTTAAATCCATCCACATTACATTCTTCATCACCATAATAAGTTTTAATTGGAACTTCGTGAATATCTATTCCAAGGGCCCTGCACTGAATGATGATCTGTGTATCAAAATGAAATTCATTTGTATTTTCTTGAAATGGAACACGTTTAAGGACATCCATTGAATACATTCTATAACCAGAATGAAATTCAAACAATTTTGTCCCTAAGATTAAGTTTTCAAATCTTGTTAAAACTTGATTACCTACAAATTTATAAAAAGGCATTCCACCTTTTAATGCATCTTTTTTATTGATCATACGAGAAGCAAAGACTACATCGTGATTGTCTTTGACTGCCGGTAAAATGAGATCAGGAATATACTCAGGGGCGTATTGGCCGTCACCATGAAGCATGATGACAAAATCTATGCCTTTTTCAATAGCGTAATTGTAACCAGTTTTTTGATTTCCGCCATAACGAAGATTGGTTGCATTCTTGTAAATATTTAATTTGTTTTTCCAAAAGCTCTCTTCTTTTAAGCTTTCGGCAATTTCAAAAGTTCCATCGGGGCTATTGTCATCAAAAACAAATATTTCAGAAATCACAGTTTCTAATTCTTTTGGTATTCTATCAATGGTTTTTTCTATAAAGTCTTTAGCGTTGTAGCTTAGTACTAAAATACCAAAAGAGGGAAACTGGTCACCCAACTTTTCTTTTAGTGTTAAAATTTCTTGAACCTTAACTTGATTCACTTGGAAATTTATTTCATGTCCACTGCGGCTTACAAGCATTATCTATCCCAAATTTGAAAAGTTAGGCTAACACTTAAGATTATTGATGACTAGTGCGGTTTACTGCTCCACAAGCTCTAGTCCCCCATGACGTGAACTGGGTTGAGTATATTGCAGCTTAAAATTTACTCTTTTTGAAGATAGTTTTTTATTCTGATTATCTAAACGATCCATTTTTCGAATAAACTTTAAAACATGTGGATATGCCTTGGGATGCCATGCGTCTTTAATGACTAACGGTTCATATTCAAAAGAATTTAATTTTTTAGCTACTCTTAACTGGTTACCTAGAGTTGGACCATATCCAGGGAGTCTATTTCCTGAATGTGTATGTACCTGAAATATAAATAGAAGTAAATACATAGTTAATGCGCCGAGATAAACAAAGAAAGCTTTTTTAAATTTTGAGTTTGAAAAAAGATTTTTAAATCCGACCCAAAACATTAAAAGCATTCCGCACCAAGAGCCATTATAATAATGAGGATGAGTTCTTAGTCCCCCATAAAAGCTGAAGAGCCAATGGAACAAGATTATCAATACACCAATAAAAA
>JABGXW010000100.1 GCA_018675575.1 Bacteriovoracaceae bacterium
ACTTACAAAGATTTTCAAAAATGAAATTTTCCTATAAAAAACAAATACTTGAACACCACCTTGACACCTTCGGACATGTCAATAATGCCGTCTATTTAGAACTCTATGAAGAAGCAAGATGGGAGTTTATAACTAAAGCAGGTTTTGGTCTTAAGAAGGTTCAAGAAACTCAAATAGGACCAGTCATTTTAGAAATCAATGTCACTTTTAAATCAGAACTTAAAAATAGAGAAGAGATCATTATTGAGTCAGAATTTGGTGGCATGAAAAATTCACTTATATCAACAGTAAAACAAAGAATGGTAAAAGCCGATGGAACAATGGCCAGTGAAATTTCTTTATCAATTGGTATTTTTGATATGAAGACTAGAAAGTTGCAAAAACCTTCTAAGGAGTGGCTTCACGCCTTAGGTTCAATTGAATAGATTTTATCTTTCTACATTTTGAATATAAGAATGAAAAATTTTATCTGAGTTTTCTTTTACTAAATCAATAAGTAAAAGATCTCTAAATTCTTCCCCATCTAATAAATCTTGAAAAACTCTATCGTCTAAAAGCCCTGCGAAATTTTCAGATAGGGGCCTATAAGAAAGATGCCATTTTTCAGGAGCAACTCCACCAAGATCATTCTGGTAGGGACGATAAAAACCAAAACTAGTTTGATTTTTAATTTCGTGGTCGAGCCAATTATGAAGCTTATAAAAAATACCCCCAGAATCGACTTCTTGAGGGGTGAGTTGAATTTCATAATCAGTTCCAGGTAGAGAATTAAGATCATAGACATCTAAATCAGTTCCCCAATGATGCCTTGAAAACCCTGGAAGAGCGGACCATCTTAAAATTGCAAAGAGAACTTCTTCTTTTGAGAGCTTTGAAAAAATTATTTCTTCTCCTTTGGAATTAAGAAGAGTTTTTTGACCAGAAGCTTTTTTATTCCAAATAGATTTTTGTTGATCAAAAGATCTAAAGCTTGAAATGACTTGTAAGTCAAAACCATTTACCTGTGCAGAGTCACGAAGTTTTAAAAAGCTTGCTAAAGCTTCTTTATGAATGGGAAATGCAGATGCTGGAATTTGGATCAAATGATCAATGCTTAGACCTAATAACAAATCCTTTTGTTCTTTATTCAAAATTTGTATCCTTACTACTCATCAAATAATAGACGAAGTCCACTAGTATTATAACGATTACTGATCACTTGAAAAATAGAGACATCATCTCGGTCGACAATATCGTTATCCTTATAATTATAGTCTTTGGCCATAAATGTTTTAACAGCACCAGATTTACCACCTCTTCGATTGTTTCCAAAATCAAGTTTAAATCCACCTTTTTTCTTTCGCTTTCTCTTGTTTAAACCTTTGCCGCCTCCAAAAGATAAACCAGACATTTTTTTAGCTTCTTTAATGGCCTTTAAAAGGGATGGGTTTGTTGTGGAGCCTGCAGAAGAAAGGTTGGATAGATTACGTTTGCTGGCACTTGCAAGCGCCTTTTTACTTGCGAGTTTCTTAGCAAACTTAAGCGCCTGTTTTCCAGACATCAGCTTAATACCCTTCTCCCCTCGCTTTGCTAGAGTCTTATTTAGAGATTTAAGAACTTTTCCTCTCAGTCTATTTAATGATGCTGCTGACTTCGTTAATTTGGCGGTATTGACATCGGCCGGAGAGAGAGCACCGTTAGTAAGACTATTAACAGTCCTTCCAAGTCCATTTGTGGCATTGGCAAGTCCTGGCAGAGTGATATTTGAAAACGCTGGAACTTTGTAACAAGCATTTTGCCCATTAGCATCTTTAAACTTTTTACATTGGCATTTTTGATCAAACTTTCCATCTCTAGTCATGCAACCTTTTGGATTATTTGTTTTATTTGTAGAATAATCACTTCCTGCCACAAAAAAGTTCTGACTGTCTTTTGCCCATAGCGCCTGACAAGTTTCGGAGTTCGTTCGGTCCATATTTTTTCCACCACCATCTTTATAACAATAACAACGGGGTTCGTTCATGCTATCGCGACCAGATGGACAATACCCATCTACGGATGATTTAAATTTTGCAATGATGTCTTCAATAGCATCTGATCTCTCACCTGCTTTGTCTGATTCTTTTTTGGCCATATAGCCTAAAAATCCATTGTAGAGAGTCATCACAGTACAAAGAATAATGAGTGTTGTAAGGCTATTAAAAAGTGCTGTTAGTCCATTAGACGCTGCGGCTTCCGTACCTGCAGTAGTACTAGAACTACTATCAGCAGTAGCAGTAGCAGTATCAGTATCAGCAGCATCAGCAGCAGGTTCAGCTTCAGCAGGTTCAGCTTCAGCATCAGCAGCAGGTTCAGCTTCAGCAGGTTCAGCTTCAGCATCAGCATCAGCTTCAGCACCTGTACAAGCAGCATACTGGCTTCCTGTGACATCAGCTGAAGCGATCGCTGCCAAAATCCCTGCCGCTCCATAACCAACAGTTGAAACGGCATATTGCTTAAATCTAAGTTCAGCTAACTTTTTAATTTCCTTTTGTTCGTCTTTTAAAAATTTAAAGGCAGCAACTTGGGCCTCATAGGGGTCTTCATTGACAGCGCTTTTTTCATAATTTTCTTGTAGGTCATCTAAGGCCTTTTTCGCCATAAATTGATAATAAAGTTCAAATAAAACATTGGCGATGGCGGTATATTTAATAATGGTTTTTGGAGTACAACCTTTAGGTTCCTGATTTTCACCAGTTGAGTTAATGAGCATCACCGCTGCAAGAATAACATTAAGAGCAACTCCTCCCCAAGCTAGGCCTTCAAAAACTCCACTCATCTGTTCCGTCTTCGCTCTATCTTTTGCATACTTATCATGACAGGCCTTTCTTGACTCTTCAGTTGAATATTTTGAAGTATCAGTACATTCTAAATATTCTTGCCTATCGTTAACTGCTGAAGCTTGAGTGACACAACGATTGCGACTTGAATCCCACGAGGTACTCGGGTTACTTGCACAAGCGGACATTGACTCTGTTTCTGCAGTTTGAGCATACGAGAATCCTGGAACAAATATTGTTTGCAATAATAATGAATAGATACTTGCTATTTTTAAGCTGCTAGAGATCCAATTGATCATAACTTGTCCCATGTGGATTTATATTACCTAACTATAAGTATAATACGCTATTCGGTAAATCATCTAATATTAATGAGTTATTTACAGAAATAAGCTAGTAACATCTTGAAATAACTGAGTTTTATAGCATTCCATTCTGATCAAGGGACGCCATTAAAAGGTGGCAAAATTGAAATTAGAAAAGGAGTCTTTTAAGTCTCTTTTTTTGGATTTTAAACATTTCTTAAGTGCTTTTAGATTACCATCTATAAAGTTGATGCGAGCACATAGAAGTAAGGCCTTTCCAAGGGCGGTGGTCACCGCTCTAGAACTTCCGGTTAATCTATCTTGATAAGTACCACCAGAAAAATAATAATCAATTTTTTCTACATGGAGTAAAGTTTTGTCTTGTAAATACTGATCAGGCAATTGATCAGTAGGGGGAAGATAGGCCCCTATCATGATCGAACGGTCATTACTTTTAATTGATTGAGGCCATACTAAAGTTGATTTTCGGATACGTCCACTGATTTGGCCAGAGGCCATAAAGGTATTAAAGGGAAGATCAGAAAGAACTTTTAGAGGCTTTTGACTTGGAAGTCCTACTGCTAATAATAATAGATCAACCTTTTTTTCTTTGGCCTTTTGAAGAGCATTTGACCAAGACCTTTCACTTTGCATTCCCTTCCTGGTATAGATAATAATGGGATGAATCTCTATTTTGTAATCAAGCTTTGGGATGACTTTTAAGAGATGGTTAAGAACATGAAGGCCATGCCTCCCAAATAAATCTTCGTAACATTCTACAAAAGGACCTCTTTGAGCTGCAAAGGGCAAAGAGGGGGGGAATATTTCTATATTCTTTTTAGTTTTATTAATAAGCTTAGGACAAAAAGGAGTATCAAATACTGCAATTTTTAGCACTCTTTTAGAACTATTTATCTGAGCATAAGTAGGGTCAGATAATAAAGGCCCAAGAAATATAACTTGGGCCATTATAAAACTTATGCATAATTTTTTAATCTTATTTACTCCAAGAGTTGATGCCTTCATCAGTGTCAGTGCCTGGTGTAAATGGAGTGTAAATAGCTTTATTGTCATAAATCTTACTATAAAGCTTTTTATCAAACTTTTTAAGTGGTTTTTTCACTTCATCTTCGATGTAAGACCCTGCTTTTTTCGTAGCTGAAGAAGTTCTAGGGGTTAAATCATCATCGATATCATCAAAATTAGTAGCTGCTTTATAAAGTGTATGATCAGCATTAACACCAAATAGGTAAAGTCCAAGGCTACTCTCATCTAATCTTTGGGACTTGATTATTTCTCTAAGAGTATTGAAATGTAATGATTTATCTTGATAGATTTTTTTCGCAATTTTCTTATTACGTCCACCTAACCATCCTCCAGACTCTTTATAAGCTTTATTTAAGTTCACAACTTCTGAAAGCCCTTTGATACTGAAAACTTCAGCTATTTGCTTTGTCTTTGTACTTGGATTGAAATAAGTTGCTCTGTTTAATTGTGACTTCATAGCTGCAACTAACTGAGTAGCATTGGTCTTATAAAGTTCAGCAATTGGAATCATCTTAGTCATTGTGGCCTTATCAGCTTGCATCGCAAATTGTGCTCCCTTAAGACCTTTTACTTGATGAGGATTAGTAAAAACTAATGTCCCTGTTCCAAGACCTGAAATTGTTGGAGCAAAAGAACCCGCATCTTTAAAAGAAGCAGTCGTTTTTGCAATCTCAAGACCTTTCTTATTTTGATCAACAAATAAGAAAACATTGTTTTCAGATTTTGCTAAGACACCGTCAAAATTCTTAATGACATTTCCATTTCCTCTATCAATAACAATTGCAGTTTTATTTTTAAGACCTTGCTTTAAAACTTCTCCATTTCTTCCTGTTAATGAAAGGTCTAATACTGCAGCACCTGATATCCCACCAAGTTGAGCTAAAGTATCTAAAAGTTCCACTCTTGTGTCTTCAGAGTTTACAATTACAACGGGCCTGCCTGGTTTCTCTGTATAAGGCGCCTTCACCATAGTCTCAAATGCTTGGTCTAATGTTCCTAGAGGAACACCATTTTTTGAAATAGTTGCTCTAAAAGTTAATGGCGTATAAACATCAGACTCACTTGTTACTTTTACTTGAGCATCTTTAAGTCTTAAAGTTGAATCAAGAGATTGAACGTCATTAAAAGTTTTAGTGATGATCGATCCATTTGAGTTCACAGTGACTTCAATTTTCAACGGACCTTTATATTTTCTTGAAGAATTATTTCCAAGATCTACAAGAAGCTCAATAGGTTCGTTGATTATAGGAGTACCATTTGTTAATAGCCTAGAAAGAGCAAGTGGAAATTGAATCTTAACACGTTTTTGATCACCACTATTAACTAGTCCTTGTGAAGGATTGTCATAATGACGACCTTGAATCTTTGCTTCAGCTGTTAGTGGAGCATAAACTCTTAATATTTTGGTATCAATTGAGCCCGTCCGTGCATTGGCAATTGATCCTTTTAAAGCACCTTTCACAGTTACCATGGCCGAAGCTTGGATCATTGGAAGTTTTACTTTCTGACCATCTGATAAAGTGACAGATGCATTGGTTGCAGCTTTTTTACCAAAGTTTTTAATAACTATATCATGAACAGTTGCTTCACCCGCTTGGAAGATTCCGTCATTAGCAGCAACACCGTTAATTCCAGCATCGTTCATATTGCTTGAAACAAAATCAAGAACGGAATTATTTTCATAAAGAGCAGTGACTTCATTAAATCTTAAAAGCCTAAACTTTTCAGTTTGAGAAGAAATATTTGCAGAGAAAGTATCTGCTTCGAATCTGTCAAAATTATCTCTTCTAATTTGCTCATATCTGATAGTAAAAGCATCAGCTTCGTTTCTGGCATAAGTTTCTCTATATTCTTGGCCAGATCGATCAGGGTTTTTTGAAAAATTTGCTCTTGCTTGTTGAAAGAAGCTATCTCTAATGCCGCGATAATCTCTTTCAAACGCGAATTGATCACCATTTCTTTGACCAGCATCAAATTGCTCTCTGTAAAAACCTCTATAGGCCACGTCATATGCTGCTCTATGCTGATGATCATAAGCACGGTTATAAATTGTTGCAACTGAGTTTTCAAAATGTCTTCTTTGCTGACTATGGTAAACCAAAACGTAAGAATCATTGAAGGCCCTGTACATAAGGCCATTATAATGACCACCATCAGGGCGGAAGTTAGGTCCTACCTGACCAGTTGGCATTCTTGGAATTCTTCTTTCGAAAGTTCCTGCAAAAGGACCATCTATTGTAGTAGATTGAAGTCCTCTTGTTTCAAATTTTGAAATAGCTTGGGCCTCTCCTTTGGCAGTACCATCTCTTTTGCCGCTATTAATAGCTCGATCAAGTCCAGCAGCTGTACCCTGTCTTTGTCCAATTGCAGCAGCATCAGATTGCAATGCTCTATTGATACCAGCTGTATTACCTTCTCTGGCCCCAGCGTCTCTGTTACCAGCGATGCGACCTTCTCTATTTCCATCTAGCTCACCTTCAGAGCGCGCTCGTTGTTCACCAATTCGAACACCCTCACTATAACCATTATTATAGTCACGGTCTTTTCCGTCTCTTACACCATCTTCATTACCATCACGGAGCCCATCTTCTTGACCATAACTAGATCCAAGACCTCTCGCTAAATCAAGCCCATCTTTACGTCCATCAAAAGCAGCAGCATCTTCACCTTCTCTATTAGCACGTAAAATATCTTTGATAAGACGTCCCCTATATTGATTACGAATAGTGATAGAAGCATTTAAATGAGTATGAATTTTTAATTGACTAGCTTTTACTTGAGCTAATTGAGCACTTGCGGTATTGATTTTAACTTTTTGAGTTTTGATCTTAGCTTTAACTTGAGTGATTTTATGTGCTCTTATTGTATTAGCTGAATTGATTGCAAAAATGAGAGACTTTTTCTTAATGATTTGGTCATTAGCTCTTTTAAGAGCAGCTTTTTTACCTTTTAAAGCGGTTACAGCTGCAGTTGCTAATGTTTCCTTTTGTTTTTTTATATTTGTTAATCTTTGAACATTCTTTTTTGCTTGTTCTACTTTTGCTTGGCAAGCAGGGGTAGGTGTGGCGCTGCATTGTGCTGTAAGCTTTAATAATCTTCGTTTAGCTTTTGCAAGCTTAACACCAGCTTCTGCTAAGGCAGCAGCTGTTGAATCAACCGCCGCTTTTGCTAAATCAACTTTTTGTTTAAGACTCGGCAATGCTTTTGTAAGTGCCGTTACTTCTTGTTGCAGCTTTGCTTTTTTCGCTACAGCTTGAATAACTTCTTTTTCAAGCTTTTTTAGCTCTTGAATATTTTTAGTCTGTTGAGTGGTAAGATTTTTTAAAATCTTTTCTTTTGCTTTAACAACTTTAGAAACGTCATCATAGCTATTAAAGACAATATCCATATTTCTATTAAGCTTTTTCATCTTTTTGTCGTCTACTAATCTAAAGCTTGGTTTGCCAACAAATTGATTTTTCCACTCTTTACTATTATTTATGGGAATTGTTGGACCAGTAGTGAATCCGCCCGTTGAATTTCCATTATCGCCACCACGATTTCCTCGACCATTTTGTTGTGCAAAAACGCTGTCTGGTGTCATTATTAACGGTGACGCGAAAAGTAATGTGGCCAGTAGTGGAGCAAATACTTTTAACTTTCGTGGTCTCTTCTTCATGATCTCTCCTTTATATATGATTCTCTTTCCCAAAATATTTTCTTAAGCTTTAATTGGTGCCATTTTTCCTAGTAGTCTTTACCAAATCATGTCTTTTGGGCCCAATATGGCCCTAAAATGGGTCCTAAAGTCGAATTCCTTTCTTTTTTTCGGATACTGCCAGGTAAAATAGCAAATACTATGCCAATCTCAATGAAAGAATTAAATGTAAGAAGTTTTTACATAAATTGAGTTAATTCAGATGCCCAAGTTTTTAAGTCCCATGTAAAATTTTCAACATGACAAGAAAGAATAATTTTTATCAGGCCATATACCAAGAAAAGGCCAGAAATAATGAATTAGTTTATAAAAAACCTGATTCATTAATTCATTTTTTAGAGCATGATATTTATAAAAGTCCATTTCTTGATATGTCTTCAAAATTAAAAATTTTGGAAATTGGTTGCGGAGCAGGATCTGTTTTTAATCAACAATCGAATGATAAATATCAAATAACGGCCATTGATATTTCAGAGGCTGCCATCTTTCACGCTAAAAAGACTTCTGCTGGTCATATTAATTTTAAAGTGATGGATATAACTGATTTTCAACGGGAACCAGGAGAATATGACCTGCTCTTTGATTCCCATTGCCTTCACTGCCTGACTGATCAAACTTCACGAGTGAATTTCTTTAAAAACGCCTCTCAATTATTGAAACCTGGCGGAATGTTGACTCTTGAGGCCATGGTGAATCATTCAAGAATGACTTTTGACGATCGGTTTACTTATCAAGATAATATTTTAATTGAAAATAATAAGGACATAAGATTCATTCCCCATAGTAGAGAGTTAGAAGAAGAAGTTCTTCGAAATGGATTTGAAATTTGCTACCTTAGAGTATTTGAAACATTAAAAATTATTCCAGACTCACAAAGATCAGAGGCCCTAGCGAGTGATCCCGATGTGATGAGAGTCATGGCAAAAAGGAAATAAATGGATTCAGTATTAGATTTTTTTAAAACAGCTTTTCATTACATTAGATATCCCTTATTTGAAGTGAGTGGTTCTAAGATTTCTATTATTTCAGTAGTCCTCTGTGTTTGCTTTTTTGTCTTCAGTGTCAAGATGTCAAAAATTGCGGAAAAAATGATCCTCAATTTATTGGATGATCAAGATTTAGATTCTGGTATAAAGGGCTCCATAGCTAGATTTACGAAATACCTGGTGATGCTCATAGGTTCATTAATTGCTCTTGATACTGTGGGAATTTCTCTTAAATCTCTAGCTGCTCTTGGCGCTGTATTAATGGTTGGTATTGGTTTTGGATTACAAAATATCACTCAAAATTTTATCTCAGGACTTATCATCTTATTAGAAAGGCCCATCAAGGTAGGGGATCTTGTGGATGTTAACGGTGTCTCTGGAAAAATTGCAGATATTGGCGCAAGATCAACATTAGTTCATACACGAGATGATATTGCTATCATCGTCCCTAATTCTCAATTTATTTCTGAACAAGTGACAAACGAAAGTTTCACCGGAAAAAAAGTCCGGCTTCGCCTATCCGTCGGCGTTTCCTACGGAAGTGATGTTAACCTAGTGAAAAGCTTATTGGAACAAGTAGGAGCTAAAAACAAAAAGGTCTTAACAAATCCGCCAGCGAAAGTTTTCTTTACGGACTTTGGAACGAGTTCCCTTGATTTTGAACTTCGTGTTTGGGTGGAAGATCTATGGCATTATGATGAAATTCTATCTAACTTGAGATTTGAAGTCATGAATATATTTAAAACAAATAATATTGAAATACCATTTCCACAGAGAGATTTACACCTTCGCTCAATAGAAAAAGGGCTAACATTAAGCTAGCCCTTTAAATATCTCATTAATTTAAGTTAATCATCTGATGGCGGTGCTCTTTTTGCTCCACCATTTCCAGTGGTATCATCGCTATGGGGAACTCTTTCCTTTTTGGACCTAAAAAAACCTTTTGAAACAATCACAAATCTTACTTCTTCTGGGTAAACAATATCTCCTGAAGTTAATTCAATTTGAGCTCTTTTTAAAACCTCAACCATATTATGTTTTTTTCCATACATTTTCTTAATACGCCAAAGAGAAACCTTATCGCCATCCCATGTTTCCATGGCCTTCGCTTTTTTGATACTTGTTGTTGTCGCTACTTTAACTGAAACCTTATCTTGGTTAGCGAGGGCCTCTTCTGCAAAGATGAGAGTTAATCCAATTAATAAATAAGTTAAGACTTTTATCATGTTTACCTCAGTTCCTTGTATTTCATAAAACCCCTTCTAGGTTTTGTTATTCCGTCTTGGAACTTTCAAGATCAACATCCTATTGATCATGTACAGGCACCTTTAGTACAAATGCTGTGCCAAAACCTAAAACGCCTAAGGCACTGATATCTTGAATGAAATGAAGAGTCACTCAAAGTAGTTTTGATCCTAGTTGCATTTTGCCCCGGGATTTTTTAGATCATTTGGCCCCAATAATGAGAAAAAGATCTCGTTAGCTAAACAGGAATGATATCAAATGCGATACAGACACGATTGTCATCCGACTTAAAAGGTATTGTTTTATGCCAGAGAAATGATGGAAATGTGGCAATCATTCCAGTTTCTGGTTTTAGAGAATAAACTTTATAAGAATTATTTGTCCCAAGACCCTCACGCCAAGTGCCAAACTTTAAATATCCGGCTTCGCCTTTTAATTCTTCTTCAATTTCTTTTGGAACATTCAAATAATAAACTCCACTAAGCCAACCATCTAGATGAACATGTGGTGTTTGATATCCCTCGTTATCTAAAACCACCGCCCAACTGGCGATTCTATATTCACTAGGAGCTGCTAAAACCATAGGATGTTTTTCAGATAGTTCTAATGCTGTGACATGATTTTTAACAGCAAGATGAATTTGGTGTTCTATAACTTGTAAGAGAGGATGTTTAGAGCTTGTTAATAAATCACCAATAGTTTGAGAACCATTTTGAGTGGCCAATCCTTTTGGAGATTTTTGTAAATGTGGATGATTTTTGATGAGTTTTACAACTGACTGGTAAAATTCTAAAAAGTCATCCACTCCATCTGGACGGCCTGGAGTATATTTTCGAATGATTTTATCGTAACAATAAATCTCTTCTAGATTGAGGTCATCTTTGGCCTGAGATAACGCCACAAATAATAGTGAAAGGGTTCTTGTATCAATAGGATTCACTATATAGCTTTGTTTGAGAGCAGACATGGCCTCCTTAGAATTACCTTGTCTTAAGAAGGCCTCGCCTATTATTGTTAAGACTTCATCTGATTCTCTTTTAAGAGTCAATGCCTTCTGGCAGTAATCAATCGCTGTTTTAAGCTCATTTTTTTCTAAGTGAATGGAGGCCAAAAGCACATGACAAGGGAAATGAGAGGGCGCAATAATCATGATCTTTTGTAGATACTGCAGACTTTGGTCTAGCTTTTGTAATTTAAAATAAGTTGAAGCTAGATAATAAAGTACTTCTGTACTGTCTGGAACTTGTAGCAGGGCCCTGTCTAATAACTTAATACCGACTTCAAAAGAGCCAAACTCAATAGCAGACATTCCATAAAGTTCTAATTCATCTAATGGAGTCTTTTTATCATTTAATTTCTCATCATAAAATTGTTTGACCTCTTCAGGTGACTTTGTCTGGTGGAGATTCATTGCCTTTGAGAACATGGCCTGAACATGATTAGCTGATTGCTTCTTTTGTTTTTTTTCTGCCTTACGTAAAAGCTTTTCTTCATGGCGTCTTTGCTTTCTATTTTTTTTAATGATTTTGTTCATTATCTTTCCATCTATTTATTATCTATTTTAATTGTACATCTATAAGCTTTTGCATCATCAACAAAAGACCCTTTAATATCTTCTTTTTTGAGAATTTTAGATAATTTGGCCTTTAATGGATTGTCAGAAATAAAAACAAGTACACAAAGAAGATTTCGTTTCGTTTAGGCATAGCTCTCTCACACTCATTTTCATAATTCACTATATATAAGTCTTAATCGTTGACATAATAACGCGGGAATTTAAGTATGGATTTATGCTTAATTTTGGCACGAATAAATATTTATCAGCAAGATAAAAGTTTGAACCAAGGACATATTCAAAGAGTAATTAAAGATCAAAAGGCTTTTTCTTTTTTCCTTTTTTCTTACCATTTAATGGAATCGAGAAACCAAATGCCCCATAAGCTTGAAGAGATCCAATAGGACTTTGCTCAAGACGGGCATTAGATCCATCAACAAGAGCGTTATCAATTTTTATATATGTTGCTCTCGCTGCTGCTTCTATAAAAAAGCGTCGAAAAAAAGTAAACCTAAGTTTTGTTTCCACATGAGCACCGTAACCGGCAACATGAAATTTATTATCAAGACCTTCCCAATTCCATATTTGGTTTTTATGCATCATCACTTTTGTCTTCGGAATCATAAGCCCTGCTCCAACATTTGGTCTAAAGTCAATTTTAAATATCTCTTTTTTAGTAGTGAGAATATTTAAATTAAAAACAGCACTAACATTTACATAATTATAACCGTCTGAGTGCTCTGCTCCTAACCATGTGGCATTACCAGATTCTTTAATCTCATCAAACGATTGCGCAACAGGCGAATGTTGTCCTTCTTCTTCAACATAGACTGTAGGCTGATATTCTCCAGTGAATTCATATTGCTTATCATTTACAAAAACCCATTTCATATGATCTTGAGATAACTCAATTCCCATATTTTCATTGAACATATATCCAATCTTTACCACATATTGTGGAATACTTAGCTTCACTGGATTAAAATAAACGGCAGCATCAAATGGAGTAGGACGATCGACACCACTTGCATTATGTACTTTGAAATTGCCCTGATCTGTAGTAAAAATCATGTCTGAATTTGAATGCCATGCACGGTTATAACCCCAAATAAAGTAAATTTCCTTGGGTTTAATAACTTTTTTATCGCTATCTTCAGCTTCTTTTTCTTGCGAAAAATCAATGTCATACTTTATTACATCGGGCCTATTTTTGTATAAAAATTCAAGAATGGCGGTTTTTTCACTCATTCCTAGATTTCTTTGTTTAGCATCTTCGAGTATTTTTTTAGAAAGTTCTTTGTGAACAGATTCTTGAATCGCTCGATATTCATGTGGATTTCTCATAAAATCGAGGCTTCTAGGGGTTTGTGATTGGCCATAACCATTACTACTAATAAGCAGCATCAGTATAATAATCAATTTCATAAATAGTTCCTTATCCTAATGTAGAAATACATTACACATTATCTTGATTCCACTCAATCTCTTGGTAAAAATTTCTCAGTCATAGGAAAAGAGGCGGGAGTCATTCTGGCGTCTAGGTGATTAATTTTATTAATTTTTGAGGTGGCTGACGCCACATATCCGTTTGTTGGTTAATTTTAAACGGATGATCATTTAGTATCGAGGTAAACTTGAACACCTTCAGCTTCAGCGAAGCCACTTTCATGGTAGGCGTCGGTATACTTCTTCTTTACCATATCGGCCTTCATTAATTCAAATCGAAGAATAGATTCAGACCATTTTGAGTCAAAACTCTCACCTTTTTCGCTCGAGTCTGGAATTGTTATGTAAAAAGGAGATTTACCATTCTCGATGGCATCCGCTACTTCTTTTTTATATTTCCCTAAAGCTGTTCTAAACTTTTTGTCGGGACTCAATTTCATGATTAATTCAGTGCTTGCCTCTAAATTTTTAAACTTTTTGTTTGCCTTATCTCTAATGGCATTCTCTCTCAGTTGGTCTACAATTGCTCCATAGGCTATACCCGGTAGGGCCTGGAGTCTTGGTGGCAGAACTTCCTTGGAGAGACTGCTTGGAGTTCTTGTATTATTAGCCGCCATTTTTTTCTTTTTAGCCTCTACCAAAGCCTGGCCATAAGCTTCTCTTTGATCCTTAGGAATACTTCGCTCTCTTATGACAAAGTCTTTGTAACCTATATCAATAGTTCTATCTTGAAAATTATCAAAGGGTGAAAAATCGGCAATGTTCTGAGTACCATAATACGTCAAATCCATGGAGTTGGTTTTCACCTTATTGGTAAATTCCTTACGAATTTCATCTTTTCGTTTTGATGATAATTGATCATAGCCAGGAACATTTGACGACAAAACGTCGGGGATTGACTTGGTCATCGAACTCATTTCAGTATCAATAATCCCTGAAATATTGTTATGAGTTTGGTCAACACTAAATTCAGGTCGCCCTTTGATTCCATGGTGCTGTAAATTTCTTGATGTTTTGTAAACTGTTTCAAGATAAGCTTTATTGAGGGCATCAATCTGATCTTGATTGAGCACATCTTTATCTTGCTGCGGTAATTCTTCCCCTCGTTTTAAAGCCTCTATGACCAAACCTCCCTGATGGGTTTCTGTTATGGCCAATTCCAACTTAACTTGAACTTCAGGTGGTATTAAATCTATTGTTGATGCAAAAATGACGTTTTCCACTTCTTCATCAGGAATGGTAACTGGATCACTATCAAAAGAATTCAGAAATTTGTATTTCGCTGAACTCGTTTCATCTCTCTTTTTATATTGCTCCGCGGGCCACGCGCTATCTTTATTTTTCAACGCTATATCTTCTAAACGGTTTTTTTCATCCATCTCCTTTTTCTTTTTATCCCACTCCGCGTTTTCTAAACGGTGTTTTTCAGCGAGCTCGGCTTTTTGTCTTTTATGGGTTTCTTCCACTGTTTCTGCTCTTGGTACAGGCTTTCCGATGGCATCCATATTGCCGGCACGAGCCTCTTTTAACCAATAGGCCATCTTTTCCATGTCCCCATTATTTGAATTACCATCCTTAACAAATTCGCTTAAATCCAATCCCGAGTCGATTAAGTCTGTTGCCACTTCTTTAAATTCTAAGGCCTCGATTGGCTCATCGTTCTCAAGCTTTATAAGAGCATTTTCCAACTTATCAAATTTCTCTGTGTTAAATTGTTTCTTAAGATGAGCAAGAACAGCTAGGTCAGTAGAAACTTTTCTATTGGTATTAGTAGTCGCCCTTCTGTTATCGCCTTTGAAGCTCCAATCAGTTAATTTATCGCTAGATTTTCTAATTTTAGTTAACCCTTTTCGCAGCTCATTTAAATTTTTGTAAGTTGAATGCTGAGTAGGGTTCTCTGGCCAAGCAGAGTTTTCCCCTATTTGCTGAAGATTCAAGATGAATGTATCTCCACTTTTCACAGCAATAAATCGACTTAAGATGTTGTTCTCGTTTCGAAACCCAACTCGGCCCGATAGATATGATAGTGAGTAATCGGTTGCATGCGCATTCGGTGAAAGTAATAGAAATAGGAAAACCAACCCTAATAGCTTGAAATCTCTCATTAAATATCCTCGTTGGAAAACACTTGTGCCGTAAACAGGCAATAACTAAATATCAAGAGGATGGTAAACTTTATAACTTCTCCATTTATATAAGACTATTCAATTAATTTAATTTATTATCGGAACTTACTAAGGATAACATTAGAATCAGCTTTATGTTAAAACGGCCACTTGGCCTTTGTTTGGAGGATCTTTTGACCAGTTTCTTGAGTCTAAATTGTGTTACGAGAATACGAAATGACAAAGAAAAATTCCGACATTACAAGTTGAAAGGGTGTAATAACTTTTCTACGTTTTAATTTAAATGAATGGTTCTGGCGAATATTTTGTTTTTACATAAGAAGTAAAATATTCCTCCACAATGCTTCATTAAAATCCGTTACAGAAATAAAGAGAAAGAAAAGCTTTAAAAGAAGTCTTAGGCACCAAGATCACCGAGAGAATCAGCTGTAATACAAGCACGTTCCCCCTGTGTTTTATAATCACCATCACAAATAGGAACAAATATCTTTTGAATCCTGCCATCTTTGTTAATGAATTTTTTCTCAATAAAGTTTTTAAAATCTTTCAAATTGAAATATGGTACTTTCTGATCAGTATATACAAAACGTCCGTCATAATCTCTGTCGCCACATTCCAAAGTATACCAACTCGAATACTTATCGATATAATATGCTCTTGGCCCATCATTATTGTAGCGATAAGGATTTCCTGGAGAATAATATCCAAGAATCTCACCGTCCTTATTATATTTTATTTGTTCGGCATCTGAAATTAGGTAGTAAGAAGTCCCGCAGTCTCCAGAACTTGAAAATCCCTCTATTCTTCTAGTCCTCTCTTTACCGTTTTCGATAACCTTGTAGTGGAAAATAGCAAATAACTCCTCGTGATCTTCTCCTGTAGGGAGTGAGTCGACGATACCATTAAACGCTGACAATGCTCTATGGCCATAAGTCCATTGGTTGGTAACGTCTTTGATTTTAATGCCTTCACCATGAGCTATAAAACTAGAGAGTAAGAATGTTAGAAGGCAAAATGTAGAGCTATTAGACATAGGAATTACCAATATAGAGTTATTAATAAAATGACTTTATATTGGACTTTATCCTTTGCAAATATCTCTGTGTAATAGTGTAATAAAGAAAGGTATCTGTTTTTAATAATTTATTGGTGGCCCAGGAAAAGCTATAGAGACAGATCTAAAAAAGCAAAAAGAAGGGGATTTTAAAAATCCCCTCCATTATTCTAAAAATATTTCTTCGTTTTCGTTTTTTCACACTAGGCCTTGCCTAACACTTCGTTACGGTTTTGGTTTTGGTTTTACATCCGTGTTTGGTTTTACATGCGGTCTTGGTCTTGGTTTTACATCCGGTCTTGGTTTTACATCCGGTCTTGGTTTTACATCCGGTCTTGGTTTTACATCCGGTCTTGGTTTTGGTTTTGGTTTTACATCCCGTTTTTTACGAGTTAACTTCTTCTCTTTCTTCTCTTTCTTCTTCATCTTCTTCTTCTTCTTCTTCTTCTTGTCAGTTGTATCCTCTTCTTTGTCTGTTTCAGAAGGAGAGGGTTTTTTTCTGTCATCAGAAGTGAGCTTTTCTGGGTTTTTCTGGTCTGCAGCATTGTCTTGAGCACTTACTGTTACAGAGAAACTCATGAGTAGTGATAATAGTAATAAAATTTTCATAGTCATCCTTTGCTTGTTAGCTTATTAACATTAATTTTATTTACTGAAGTAATTAACTATCGGCTAAGAATTAATAAATATTAATATTAATTTTTCTAAGCGGGTAAATGACTTTTGTTTACCAGCTTTATCTTTTAAAATGTAACAACTTGTGGTTACACAGGGTCTTGAAGAATACTGAGACATAGATTGTGTCCCCTGGTTAAGTTTCTGATTTCATGACTTGTTTTACTTTGAAAGATCTCTTCTATTGCTAAAAATACTTCATTAGAAGCGTGGATAAATCTATCTTGTGGTGAAAATGAGAGATCAAATAATTGACAAAAAAGTATCCAGAACTTTTCTTCGACCACGGCCAGCCCAATATAGACATTGTCTTTAGTTTTATAGATGGAGTAGCAGGGGTAAAGTCCGTTATGTAAAAACTTTTTCTGATTAGTTTCTTGTAGTTTTTTGGACCAAAATGGGGTTAACACTCTCGATACTGATTCTAATAAATAACAAGTCGTCTCTAATTGCTTATTTGCTTTTACTGCTTTTAAATAGGATGCCAAAAGCTCTGTCGCTAATTGTTGCCCAAAAGTAATTCCTGCAAGAGGTAGAAAGGGGGGGGCTACTTTATTTTCTATTTTGTTTGATAAATAAAGATTTAATAGGCCCAATTCGGCCATCGCGTTTAAGTCGTGTAATGATTCATCATTATTCTTATTTGCCTTAAGTTGAATAAAGACAAAAGGTTTTATGATAGAGCTTTTAAACTCTGATGTTAGACCTAATTTCATTTGAACCTTTTTAGGAATACCTAATAAGCAGGCATCAGACTTTTTAATTAATGCCTGAATCTGAATCTGATCTTGTTTTGAGTTAAAATCAAAAGTTTGAATATCTTTGCCTTGATTTAACTGTTCATACCAAATGGGAAAAGAAGGATCAATTTCACGAAAGAGGCCTTCCTTAAAAGGGTCAGAAAACTTCTTATCTTCTATCTTAATAACTTGAGCACCCAAGTCTTGAAGAATATGACCAGCTAGAGGACCAGGTAACCTATGGCTCAAATCTATAATGCTCATTCCTTTTAGAGGAAGACTACTCATTTTTTGATTCATCATCATTGTCTTCAGTCGGTGTCTTCGGAGCTAAAGTTTCCATAAAGCTATCAATACCCTCACCTTGAAGTTCACAAGTGGTGATATTGCAAATTTGCCATTCTTCGCCTTCTTCATTGTGATAATCTAGAACAAAACGACTTAAGAAATAAGGCATGAATCCTAAAAATTTAGCATCAGTTAACCATTTATTGGGAAGCTTAACGATTCTAAAACTATCATCTGGATAAGTAAGAGCTCTCAATCCTTCTCCTGATCCAATTGGATTTTTAAGAATATCGTTAGTTGCTTTTTCTAGAACTAACTCTATTCGGTCGGTCCAATCTCGATCTAGAAAGAGAAGACTTGCTCGTCTTGCTAAAAAAAGTAATGTTGCAACAGGTGATTTAAAAGATGCATCGAAGGGCGAAGCATCAATGTTAGGGTATAGCTCAAAATCGTTTGAACTCTTGGCCCTTGTTTTGACGTGCTTCTCATCGACGAATTCTTCATAGATAAAATCTAAAGTATCTTTGAAATTATTTTTAAAAATAGGGTTTCCAGTAATTTCATAAACTCTTAATTGAGTTTCTGCGAAGAAAACAAAATCTTCTAAATAAGGAAGACTAGCTTCTTTTGTCGTTGAATGACGCAGACCCATTTTATTGTCTTCTTTCTTCAGAAGGAATTGATTATAAAGGCCATCAAGAGATTGATTAAAGAGTTTGGATGCATGTTGTCTGATCACATCGATTTTACAGTATTGCATGACATCTACTAATGAAGAAACAATTTGAAAATTCCAACTGGCAATGCCTTTATTATCTGTAAAAGGAGGTATGCGCTGCTTTCTTTGATCTAAGATCCCTTTTTTTATTTCTCTCACTAGGTCCCATGCTTTAAGAGTAAAAATTTCATTTCTCATATCATAATTTAATGAAATAGAATGAAGGCCTGGACCCATGATATTAAACCAGGTCTTAACCTGCTCTAAGCAAAAGAGCGGTTCTTGATTTTCATCTGTAGAAGCCTTTGCTTCAAGGGCAACATTAGCGATATCTTCAAACTCTTCTTCTGTAAAAGTGAAGTAAAGTCCTTCAACACCTTCAGAATCTGCATCTTGACCAGCAAAGAAATGTTTATTATCCCCAATCATTTCTGCTTCCAAATATTCTAAAGTATTAAGAAGATGATCATAGACTAGAGGAGATGGATGAATGAGACTAAGCTTTGCTAGTAAACTTAATAGACCTGCTTGGTCATAAAGCATCTTTTCATAATGAGGTTCATCCCAATTCTCTTTGGTAGCATAACGATGAATGCCTCCTCGAGCGTGGTCCATAATTCCACCCATCAGCATTTTTTCAAGGCTTTTAATGATATGTTCACCTTTTTCTTTATCCACCATTCCCTCAAGCATTTGCTCAACGGCCCATAGATAAAATGAAAACTGGGGAAACTTTGGAGTAGTTCCATAACCACCATTTTCCGAGTCTTCAAATTGTTTGATAGCTTCTAAAATGGCCATAGGCGGAGGAAAATGGCCTTCAAATTCCACTTTTTCATCTGGGATGACTCCAGTTGATAACGCTTCCGTGGCCTTAGTTGCATTGTCTACAACTTGATCTTTGTCATTATTAAAAGCTCTATTTAATTCAGTGATAATGTCCCTAAATGATGCGTGATCTTTATCGCCATCTTTTGGAAAATATGTTCCTACAAAAAACGGACGTAAATCTGGTAAGAGGAAAGCTGAGAGCGGCCAACCACCAGTTTGGGTAAATAGCTGACAGGCTTGCTGATAGTATTGATCTATATCAGGATATTCTTCACGATCAACCTTTATACAAATATAATGTTCATTTAAAATGTCAGCAGTCGCTTGATCTTCAAAAGATTCGTGGGCCATGACATGGCACCAGTGACAAGAAGAATAGCCCACCGATAAAAAGATAGGTTTGTCTTCATCTTTTGCTTTTTGAATGGCCTGAGGACCGTAGGCCCACCAAAATATGGGGTTATTTTCGTGCTGCCTCAAATACGCTGACTTTTCGTTTTTAAGTCTGTTATACATAGATTTTGTTGTCATAAATATCCTCTAAAATTGCTGCTTTGCAGATAGAAAGAGACATTTTCAGCCATTTACAGGTTTTTGAAAAGACTTGATACATTATATTCGAAAATAAGGATGAATATATTACAAAAACGTCTTTCACTTTTTTGGAGTCTTCGGTATAACCTTGCGCCATGAGAAATATCTATGTAAAGCACTTCCCAATGGGCGTGCATCCTTACTTACTGCCATTTGAAAAATATTTTCTTCAAGCAGTATTAAATTGCTTTTATCTTTGTGCCAGTATTTTTGCACTGGCCTTTATAACTACTCTACTGCTTCAAACAGAGCTTCCGCTAAAAAACCACAACCATGTGGGCCTTGATCATATTTATGGGCCAGTCCCTAAAATTCAACTTGAAAAAAAATCATATCATTTTGATACGCTCTATTTAACGAGTGGTTCCTTTGGTCAAATCCCTGTAGATAGGCTTTCTGAATTTTCAAAAAAAGAAGTTGAAAAGATGGTATTAGAAACTGTTCCGGTCAAACTCCAGGAGCGTTTTTCTTTGGTCATTCCAATGGCACTCGCTTTTTCAGAAAAGTATCAAGTAGATCCATTTTGGGTCATGGCAGTGATGTGGACAGAAAGTCATTTTGACCAATTTGCAAAAAGTAAAAACAACGCAAAAGGATTAATGCAGATTCTTCCAGGCACTGGGCATTATATTACAAAAAAGCTTGGAAAAAAGGTGTCTAAAAATACAATTTATCAGTTCATTAATAAGCCTATAATTAATATTGAATTTGGAACCTATTATCTTAAAAGATTATTACGTTCATTTCGGGGGAATTATAAACTTGCGACTGTTGCTTATAATATGGGCCCGACTGGTGTTCGAAATAGATTAAGAAATAATCTTCCAGTAGGTGTCACAAATGATTATCTAGATAAAGTTCGAAGGGCCTATAGGACAATATCTATTCCATTCCTTCAACATATTAAAGATATTTCACGTCCCTATGAAAAAACATTGGTTGTGAACACAAAATTCAGCTACTTCACTTACACAAGTAGTATGATTAATGAGCTGTGGATCCAATATATGACGCCACGAGTGGCATACTCTTCAAGAGCAACTAAAAAAGCCTTATAGTTGGATATTTTTTAAATTCTCTCTAGTTATCTAATAATGTCTCTGATAATATTTCTTGTTTAAAAAATAAATCTAAGGAAAGATAAACTATGAGTAAGGCTCATGTAATAGCCATTGACGGCCCTAGTGGAAGTGGAAAATCCACTGTTGCGAAACAACTAGCGTTTGAATTAGGACTTCTTTACATCGATACAGGCTCCATGTTCAGAGGATTAGCATATAGTACAGATGCCAATAATATTGCTATGGAATCGGGACCTCAGCTGATTGAATTTCTTAATACTTGTAATCTTGAATACGGTAAATCAAAAGATGAATTGATTTCAATCAAAGGCAAAAACCTAACTCATATAATTCGAGAACATCATGTTTCAAAATTAGCATCAATCATCTCTCAATTACCTGAAGTCAGAAACTATTTACTTGATTTTCAAAGGAACCTAGTTGTTAAAAACCTTTGTGTAATGGAAGGTAGAGATATTGGAACAGTTGTATTTCCAGATGCCTTTTGTAAAATTTTTATTACCGCATCTGTTGATATAAGAGCAAACAGAAGGTTAAAACAATTAAAAGAACAAGGAAATGAAGATGTTACTTTGGAACAAGTCATTGCAGACGTTAAGAAGAGGGATGACAGTGATATAAATAGAACTGTTGCTCCTTTAAAGCAAGCAGACGATGCTTTATTACTTGATACCTCAGATTTAAATCTTGATCAAATTCTTGAAAAATTAAAAACAATAGTTTCTGATAAGGCATTGCAAACAGGCATCAACTTATGAACATTGTTATAAATAGATCAGATGCTATAGGCGATACTTTATTAACCATGCCTATGGCCAAGTTTATAAAAGCACATCTCCCAAAAGCTAAAATTATTTTTATTATTTCGCCTAAGTCAAAAGACCTTTTTATCAATCATCCTTATGTCGATGACATTTGGACTTTAGATCCAAAAGAAAAATCTCAGACTAATTATTTAAGGAAATGCTTTTCTAAATTTAAAACAGATGCTTACTTTCATGTAGGAGGAAGTCATTTTCCTACTTATGCCGCGTGGCTAAGTAATGTCAAAATTAGAGGTGGACTTAAATCAAAATGGCAAACCTTTGTCTTTTTAAATAAGGCAATTAGGCAGCATCGTTCATTCGTAGCAATGCACGAATCTGATTATAATATTTCATTGCTACAACCCCTAGGCCTTGACTATGATTTCTCTAAACGTGATCAATATAGGCCAGAGATTAAAATTACAGAAACGGAACTAACAACCCATTTAAGATCTTTTGTAGAAGACATGCAGTCTCAGAATAAAACAACGGGCAAACCTCTTTTTTTTATTCATCCTGGAATGTCTGGACATACATTAAATTGGTCTTCTAGAAATTATGCAAGGCTAGTTTTAAAAATGGAACAATTACAACCTTTAAAATATATATTTATTATTTCATACACTCCAGACGATGAGAGATTTTTAGTTGCTCTTCGTGATTATTTTAAAGCAAACCTTACAAAAGAATTAACAGACCGAGTTTACTTTTTTGATGGATCTAAAAGGGGACTTAGACATTATATGAGTATTTTAAGTCAGGCAGATATATTTATTGGACCTTCTACGGGTACTACCCATATAGCAAATACCTTAGGGGTAAAGCATGTAGGTCTCTATTCACCAATTAAAGCACAATCTTCCCTGCGATGGGGACCATTTACACGTCACAAAGACACCACAAAAGTTATCGTACCAGATGTTGTGTGCGGTGAACTAAATCAATGCTCTGGCGAAACATGTCCTTATTATAAATGTATGGACAAAGTTGAGGTTGATGATGTGTTAGAGGCCGTGCGACAATTATCTTTAACCAAATAATAAGGATGTGATCTTGGAAAACCTGCTTTCTAGTGAACGTTTACAAGAAATATTAACTAATTTTGAACAATTTAAACCGATACTTGTTGTTGGAGATATCGGTATTGATAAATATACCCTGGGCGAAGTGAAAAGAATTTCACCTGAAGCACCAGTTCCAATCATTGAAGTAGTAGATGAATGGTTCAAGCTAGGTCTTGCCGCAAATATTTCACATAATCTAAAAACACTCAATGTTAATTCCACTCTCTGTGGTGTTATTGGTAACGATCAAAATGCAACAAGCTTTGAACATCTTTGTGAAGATTCAAACTTGAAAACATGGGGCTTAGTTAGATCTGATGATAGACCTACAATTTTTAAAGAAAGAGTAACAACAAATACTCAACAAATCTGTCGAATTGATTATGAAAAAAATATTCCTTTAACTGATGAAATAGAACAACAACTCTTAAGACGAGTAGAAGATTTCAGCGAAGATCATAGCTGTCTTATCTTAGAGGATTACTTTAAGGGAACACTTACAAAAAATATTATTCAATCACTTATAAGGTTTTATCGAAATAAAAATAAATTAGTGGCAATCGACCCCGGTCGCTTCACGCCCCCTGAATACTATAGAAATGCTAGTCTACTCAAACCAAATTTAGTTGAAGCAAAAATCATGGCCGAAGCTCTTAACTCTAGAGAGAAAGACCCCTTTAAATTAGCACATTTTTTAGCAGAAAAACTTTCTATAGAAAAAATCATCATTACCTTAGGTGGAGAGGGAATGGTTCTTTTAGATGTAAAATGTGATGGAAAAGTTCATCATATCCCAACTGTGGCGAATGAAGTTTTTGATGTTTCAGGAGCAGGTGATACCGCCATTTCATTATTAACAGCTTCGCTTGAAGCTGGGGCATCATTAATTGAAGCTGCCTGGATTGGAAATTGTGGATCAGGGGTTGTAGTGGGTAAAAAGGGAACTGCAACAGTTAACAAAGCTGAACTAATCGACTTTCATCATAGGCTTTCAGAAAAACTTTAATCATATTCCATAAAGAAACTCACAATACCCAGGGTATCCAAAAATATTGTCTACGTATTTTGAATGTCATCAAAATTAGACATTTTCTATCTCTGGTACTCCATTATTATAACTACCTGTTAACATTTTAATTTTTCATTTTTATTTAAATCGGTCTGATTTTGGCCCGATAAACATTGTCTTTGGTGACACTTAGCGTTACAATGTGTACAGGTCAAGAAAAATGATCCGAATGTGATCGAACATCACATTGAAAAACCTGGGGAAAAAGGCGACATCTGCTGAAAGGGGATGGAGCAACGTTCCGCCCTACGGGGAAGGTCAGATCACCAAGGTGATTAGGCCACGAACTATGGGTTTTGGAATTGCCAAAAAGGGAGAAGACTGGTTCCACTCTAGATATGTTCTAGGCTATCGAACGGGTACTTGTGGTTGAAAAAGCAACACAAGGTTAGTGGGAAAGGTTTTTTTAGGGAGGTTAATTCTTAAGTCCAAACGGACAATATAGATTAGACATTCAATTTGCTTCTTTTGGCCATATATGGCAGAGAATTATCTCAACAGGAGGACTACTTTTTACTAATCATAATTCCCTTAGGAGAACTGAAAGCCTGTAAAGGCTTATAAACGGAACATCAGATAATATGCCTCTCCAAGCGAGAGGCATTGTTATTTTAGCTCTTCACATAAGCTCCTCTATCATTTAATGTCTTGTACTTAGATAAATGCTATTTTGCTATTAAAATATGAACTCGAGTACGGATACATTATGTTGGAAAAACTATCAGAATTAGAAAAAGAATTTGAAACATCTCTTGGAAGTTTAGACGCCCAAGCTGATGTCCTTAATTTAAAGTCACTTTATTTAGGCAAAAAAGGAAAAATTTCAGAAATCCTAAAATCTTTAAAAGATGTAGATCCCGAAACGAGAAGGACTCTTGGACCTAAAGCAAATGAAATTAAAAGTAACTTTCAAACGCTCATAAATAATAAACTTGATAGTATTGATATTTCTGTAATAAACGAGAAGCTTAAAGAAAGTAGAATCGATATAACATTTACAGATGATCTCAAAGAAAAAGGTCTCTTTCATGGAGGATATCACCCAAGAACTCTTGTACAGAGAGAAATTGAAGATATTTTTCTTTCCATGGGATTCGAAGTTCTTGATGGACCTCATATCGAAGATGAATTTTATAATTTTGAAGCTTTAAATATTCCTGGAGATCATCCCGCCAGAGATATGCAAGATACATTTTGGCTTGAAGATCCTGATTCGGAAGAAGGGAAGAAACATCTCTTACGCACACATACTTCAACAATTCAAATTCGAGGAATGCTAGAAAGAAAACCTCCTTTTAGATTTATTGCACCAGGAACTGCTTTTAGATGTGAAAGAACTGATGCTTCCCATGAAATGGTTTTTAATCAATTAGAAGGAATGATGGTAGGAAAAAATATTTCTGTATCAAATCTTATTTATTTCATGAAAACTATCTTAAAAGAAATATTTAAAACAGATGTAAAAGTGAGGTTGAGACCAGGGTTTTTTCCATTTGTGGAGCCTGGATTTGAACTTGATATAGAATGCTTAATCTGCAAGGGTAAAGGTTGCTCCGTTTGTAAGCAATCTGGTTGGGTGGAACTTCTCCCTTGTGGAATGGTTCATCCTAATGTTCTAAAATCAGGAGGAATTGATCCTGAAGAATATAATGGATTCGCATTTGGACTTGGGTCTGATCGACTTGTTATGATGAAATATGGAATTGAGGATATTCGTCATCTGCAAAGTGGTGATCTTCGATTTAATTCTCAATTTGAGTCATACTAGAATGAATAAAGCTAAATTAAGAAACTAGGTATTATTATGTTAATTTCAATTGATTGGATTAAAGATTTCGTAAAACTTCCAGAACTGTCTCCTAAGGAATTGGGAATACAGTTCACAATGGCCTCGGCTGAAGTAGAAAATGTTATTGAGCAAGGTCAGCATTTAGACGCTGTTCGTGTTGCTGAAATAGTTAGTATTGAAAAACATCCTGAAGCAGATAAGTTAAACCTAGTAACATTTAATTTTGGTGGTAAAGAAAACAAACGAGTCGTTTGTGGAGCTAATAATGTAAAAGTTGGTCTTAAAACCCTTTACGCTCCAATAGGAATAACTCTTCCAAATGGAATGACCCTAGAACCTAAAAAAATCAGAGGAATTCTTTCAGAGGGCATGCTTTGCTCCGAAGCAGAGCTTGGATATTCAGATCGCTCAGCAGGAATTATGGAATTACCTGCTTCTGATGTTGTGGGAACAACTTTAAAAGATTTAAAGAATGAGAAGGGCGATATCCTATTAGACGTAGACAATAAGTCATTGACACATAGACCTGATATGTGGGGACATTTTGGAATAGCTAGAGAGTTCTCTGCTATTTTTAATTCTCCTTTCATTAATAAGTTTGACCAAAACTGGACTGAAGGTTTAAAAAAGAATTTTAATTCTTTGAAATCCCCAATAATTCCAAAAATTCACGGAGATTGTTCTGCCCTTGGATATTATGGACTTTCTCTTTCTAATGTAAAAGTTGCTGAATCTCCAGATTGGATGAAGTCAAGATTAACGGCAGTTGGACTGAGACCAATAAATAATATTGTCGATATTTCAAATTATGTCATGCTCGAATTAGGTATCCCGCTTCATATATTTGATCGAGACTTAATGGAAGGTAGCGAAATCAATATTGAAAGATTAAAAGGAGCTAAGAAATTTACAACATTAGATCAAGTTGAGCGAGATTTAAATAATTCTGACACCGTCATCTCTGATGCTAAAAAACCACTTGTGCTGGCAGGAATCATGGGCGGACTCAATAGTGGAGTTTCTGACTCTACGTCCAACATTTTTATTGAAGTGGCCAATTGGAAGGCTGCAGATGTGAGAAAAACTTCTACTCGTTTAGGCCTTAGAACAGATTCTTCACAAAGATATGAAAAGACTTTAGACACAGAACTATTAGAGCGAACTTTACTTCGTGCTTTGGAACTAGTTTTAGAACTTTCTCCAGACGCTAAAGTTATCGGCAAGATGGAATATGATGGAATGGATCTTTCAGCTGTTTCAGCTCTTTCAGTTTCTACTTCTGTAGAGAAAATTTCCAATGTTTTAGGGATAGAAATTTCAAGCGAAAGAATTCATGAGATTCTTATGGCTCTTGATTTTTCAATTGTTGATAATTCTGGAACTTTGACTATAGGAGTTCCATCTTACAGAGCAACCAAAGACATTGAAAATGAAGCTGATATAATAGAAGAAATTGGAAGAGTTATTGGTTATGACAATATAACTCCCCTCTCTCCGAAGTTAGATATTGAACCTGTTAAGCTTTCCCCTGAAAAAATTCTCCATCGCAAATTTCAAGACTTTCTTGTTAACCATGGTCAATGTTTTGAAATAATGACTTATCCTATGGTGGGAAACAAGCTTTTGGATAAAGCGGGTTGGCGCCGAGAGAATGAAGTTAAAGTTATTAATGGATTATCAAAAGATGCAGAAATTATGCGTCCTTCATTAGTACCATCACTGTTAAATGTAGCTGCTTTAAATGTAAAAAATTTAGAAGAATTCAAAGTTTTTGAATTGGGCCGTTCTTATAAACGTGAAAAGAAGGAATTTTCTAAAGACAGAAATACTCTTGGAATTATGTTTTATCATAAATCAGAACCTCAATTTTTAGAGCTTGTGAACGTTTTAAAAAGGGCGTTAAGATTCACATCTGTGCCAGTAGACTTTATAAAACCAAATCCAAAATATGCAAATCCTAATGTCGATTCTAATTGGAAAGGTCTACATCCTTATGAATATTTCGATTTAAAAGTAATGGGAAAATTACATGGTTTTGTCACTTCTCTACACCCAATTCTTGGAAGAGAATTTAAAATTAAAGGTCATCTTTCTATGGCAATTCTAGACTTAAGTAGTTTTGAAAAAAGGCCCATGAAAGAAAAGATAAAATACAATCCTCTGTCTAAATTTCCAGGTTCTACTTTCGATTGGACGGTTTTGGTGGATAGAGATCAAGAAGTAGGCGAAATTCTTTCACAGTCTAAGAAAATTAAACTCAAAGAGCTCAAATCTCTAAAAATTGTTGATGTCTTTTTCCAAGAAGATAAGAAATCCGTAACATTACGGGCCAACTTTTGCGACACAACTCAAACTTTAAGTGGAGAATTCATTGAAATGGCCACAAACAAGCTTATAAAGGTTTTTGAAGATGGAGGATATCCACTAAAGAGCTAGTAGAGTCAATTTTCTTACATTGATTAAAGATCTAATTGAACTTTATTCTATCCTTATATAGACGATTATTTATTTAGTATTTAAATAAATGATATTTAACTGTAATCGGCCGTTTTTCATCTAAAAATAAAATTATAAAACCCTTTTTTTTCTTACTTTATGTATTGACTTAATGCTTGGGAAAAACTATCCTCGCGTTTCGCTAGCAGGCATTAGATTACTGACTTAGAAATAAGTCTAAGCTAGCAATGCTCTTTAACATTTGAATAGTGATAAAAGTTTTTACCCTTCTGGGGTAAAAATAAGATGAGAAGGAATCCAAAATAAGTGTTTTTTGAACACTTTTTTAAAGATCCGTCGTAAACAAACTTATGTAACTCAAAAAAGTTGATGTTGTTAACAGTTAAAAATACATAGTAGACGGAGCCAGTCTTTTGACAGGAAAAATGACAACCCAATTGTCTATTCCCGTTAATTCCGAGGACTGGAAATAGTTTGTACACCAGCAAATTATTAATTAATTTTATATATTTTGTTTGAAGCTTGGAGAGTTTGATCCTGGCTCAGAACGAACGCTGGCGGCATGCTTAACACATGCAAGTCGAACGAGAAAGCACTTCGGTGTGAGTAGAGTGGCGCACGGGTGAGTAACACGTAGGTGATCTGCCTTTTGGTGGGGGATAACCAGGAGAAATTCTGGCTAATACCGCATAAGATGAACAACTTTGGAAGGAGTTCATGAAAGAATGCCTCTGTATATGCATTCACCGATTGAGGAGCCTGCGCGACATTAGCTTGATGGTGGGGTAACGGCCTACCATGGCAACGATGTCTAGCGGATTTGAGAGAATGATCCGCCACACTGGAACTGAGACACGGTCCAGACTCCTACGGGAGGCAGCAGTGGGGAATATTGCGCAATGGGCGAAAGCCTGACGCAGCAATGCCGCGTGAGTGAGGAAGGGTTTAGGCTCGTAAAGCTCTGTCAGATGGGAAGAACGGCAAGTGG
>JABGXW010000101.1 GCA_018675575.1 Bacteriovoracaceae bacterium
GAAGAAGAAGAAGAAGAAGAAGAAGAAGAAGAAGAAGAAGAAGAAGAAGAAGAAGAAGCAGATGGACTTAAAAAGGGATATGTAGAAGATGGATATATGTATATGGGCGGGGATCCATCTGATGCTAAAAACTGGGAAGAGGTGTAGTTATGACTAAACCATGGGAAAAATTTGATAAAACAAAATCCGAAGAATCAGAAAGTCTAAACTTTACAAGTGACGATATAGCTGAAGAGCCTGAGGTTGAGGGAGTTCTGTCATTTGATATGGGCGCTGAGAACGGAGAGGAGGAAGGAAGTTTGGATGATTTCGACTTAGATGTTGATACAGCTGCAGATGGGCCATTTGAAGATATCGAGAATGAAACGGCTGCAACTGTAATCTTTAAAAAGGATTTAAAATCACTAGACGAGCTAAGTTCGACTAGTACAGAAGAGTTAGAGAAAACAATAAATAAAATAGTGGGCCTAGACGCAGACGATGGAATTGATTTATCCGTGCCAGAGGATCATTCTACTAAAATTAAAGATTCAACTGAAGCAACAGATAATGAATTAGGCTTTAGCATTGGAGAGAACGATGACGAGGGTGAAGATGCAGCGACACGAGTTGTTAATTTAGGGACAAAAGGACTGCCACAAAGGCCATCATTTGAAAATGACGCTGTTCCGATGGAAGAAGATTTAGATGAAGAAATCATGTTCGCTGATGGTGATGATGAAGATGCAGCAACAAGAATATTTCAAGTTAATAAGAATAAATTAACTCCTACTTCTGATAAAAATTATTCAGATGAAATAAATCCAGATCACAATTCTAATACAGTTGGTTTTGAAATTCAGGAAGATAAAGCAGTCGAAATTGACAAACCTTCGACTAAAACTAGAATAGATACATTAAGTAGTGATGAGCTGATTAGGCTTCAGGCAACAATTAGGCAATTAAGAGCTGAAAGAGGAGAACTCCTGGGTAAAATCTCAGATTTTAAGGCAACCAATAAATCTTTAGAATCAGAAAATCTTGGTTATAAAGCAGAGTTGGATGAGCTTAAAATTGAATTACAGATCTTTAAAAAAAGAAAAAATAATGAGTATGAAGATATTATTTATCAAAATGAAGTTTCTAGTGAAAAAAGAGCAATTTTAGAGAGTAAAAATAAAAATCTACAAAAAGAATTTGATAGACTTAATCAAAAAGTAAGAGTTGATTTCAATCAGATACAACAGAGAGAGAAAGAACTTGAGAGTCAACTTGAATTAGTATCGATGGACAGTGAAAGTCAAGTTCGATCGAGAGACATGAAGATATTAGAATTAAAAAGGCATATTGACCAGTTAGAATTTAATATGGAAAATGCTTCAATAAAGGAGCAAAAATCTAGAGAGGATAAGGTCAAGCTAGAAGATAAGCTCGCTAATGCAATAAAAAGCCTTAGAAGGGCCATGAGTATGTTAGAAAACGACGTTGATATAGATGAATCATTGGTTCAAAAAATTAAAAAACTATAGGTATAAAGTTGTCAAAGAATCGTAAAAAAGAACCTTCAAAGAAGCCCCGTCTAGAGCGTTCCTTACAGGCATTGCTTAATTTAATTTGTGAATTCAAGGAGCTCGAGGATGTGAGAAGACTCTATGAAAATATAGATAAATTATTGGTAGCAGAATTTATGGCATCACCCCTTCTAATATATTCAATGCCTGCAAATATAAATACTCCAAAATACTTAAGAAATCATTGGAATAAAAAAGAAATCAAAGAATATGATAAAGACCAGTTAAAAGAATTTCTAGATTATATTAAAGAGAATACTTCTGAGTTCACACTTTGCAAATCAAAAACAATTGAAGACTCATTTTTCTATGGACTTCCTATTGGAGAAAAAAATGATCAGTTTCTCTTTTGTATTTGGAAAAGTAATGATGTAATTCCTGAAGATTTTATCGAATATTTGCTTAAATTTATTGGTACTACCCATTCTATGATTAACAAATGGGAAGATGTCGCTAAAGTAAAAGAATTGATCTATCGAGATGATGTAACGAATTTATTCAATCAAAGAAAGCTTACAATTGATTTAGAAACGAGTATTCTTAGATATCATAAATATAAAGAAAAATTTTCTGTTTTATTTATTGATATTGACCATTTTAAATCTGTAAATGATGGTTTTGGACATCTCGCAGGTACTAAATTACTTTGCGACATGGCGTTGGTATTAAAAAAAGTATTGCGACCAACTGATCTGGTTTATAGATACGGTGGAGACGAGTTTGTCGTTATTTTGCCTAATACTAACCTGGTTACAGGCACAGTTGTGGGTGAAAGAGTTCTTGGAAATATTAAAGCAGAATCATTTTATGTAAATAAAACGGAGAACGATAAAAAACTATCTGTTAGTATTGGTGTCGCAGCATTCCCTGAAAATACTAAAAATCAAACTGAAATATTAGAAATTGCCGACAGAATGATGTATCAGGCAAAGGAGTCCGGGCGCGGAAGAGTTACAACAGCTACAGTCAAAATAAAAAACTCAAAAAGACAGGCTTAAAATGTTACTACTCGTGTTATCTGACCTTCATCTTGGAAAAGGGAAGTTCCTCAAAAATGGACAGCTAAATATACTTGAAGATTTTCTTGAAGACGAAAGGTTTAAAGAATTCTGTGAGTATTTTAGCTCTGGCAGATATTATCTTGCAGATGTCCACTTAGTCTTAAATGGAGATATACTCAATCTTATTCAAATTGATTTAGAAGGAGTATTTCATCATATTATAGATGACGAACACACAACAAAAGTAATCGAATTAATTCATAAAGGACATAAACAATTTTTTCAGGCATTAAAAAAATTCTTATCCGTTCCAAACAAAAAGATTACTTATATTATTGGAAACCATGATGCCGGAATGGCCTTCCCCTTAGCTCAAAAAGCAATGAGAAAATATATAGGAGAAGAAATTCGATTTTCTTTTGATGTCAATATCGATGGTGTCCATATCGAACATGGACATCGCTTTGAAGTTATCAATACAGTTCCTGAAAAAAAATATTTTAGAGACGGTCCGAAAGGAAAACCAATTCTTAATCTGCCTTGGGGCTCCTTGTTCTGCATAGAAGTATTACCTATAATAAAAAAGCTCAGACCTTATATTGATAAAGTAAGACCCATGAATTCATATATTAAATGGTTATTACTACATGACTTTTTCTTTTTCATTAAGATGACTTGGAATATATTAAGATATTTTTTTCAAACAAGAACAGAAGATTATCTAAAGCTAAATAGTAATTTTAAGACGAGTATAAAAGTTTTAAAACAAATAACAATTTATCCAATATATGAAAATAAAGCAAAATCAATTCTAAAACAAAAACCTCATCTGCATACAGTCGTTATGGGACATACTCATGTTCAAGAATGGAGAAGGTTTCCAGAGGGAAAATACTATTTCAATACAGGTACATGGAATCCAATTCCTTCCATGGATGCTGGACTTCATGAATCAGCAACTAAATTATGCTATTGTATGATAGATGTTCATAGCAAAAGCCAGACAGTTCGATCTGCTTCATTAAATATGTGGCAAGGAAGTTGGCGCCCATTTATTTCTGATATTTCACTTTGAAGTGTTTACTGACAGTACTGAGCAAGCTGATTTACCTAATAATCTGTCATCATCGGTCTCTCTTATTTTATTAAGAAATTTATGTTCAGCAGATCCAAAGATTAATAAATCAAACTCAACGGTATATGCAATTAATGAATCACTCTTTACTCTAGAGTGGATTACTTGTGATGATGATCTTGAACGCAGTCTCTTACCCATCTCAATCATATTGTTTTCAATTTGTAACATCATGGCCAGGTTAGAGTCTTCGGAAATATAATGAACTAAGGTTATATCAGCATTATTTCTTTTAGCTAAGTGATCAGCAGTTTCTAACACTAATCTGTCATTTTCATCGAATTTAATTAATGTAAGAATTTTTCTTATGTAACGAACACCTGAGTCTCTGAAAATACCAAGGTGACATTTTAAATGACCTTTTAGCCATCCAATAGGGTTATGGATCGTAAAATATCCTCTTTTTTTTCCTGACCATTCAATCAACATCCAATTGCAATGAAATCTCTGACTTACTTGAAACAAGGTTCGGCCGATGTCATGGGAAACTACTGGATCGAATGTTATTGAAATCTTTTGATCCATTGCCATAGCAACAACTCTTCGTCGTAAAGAAATTAACTCTGCTGGTTCATCAATGATATCTAAAAGGTCTGTTTGTTCTGGAACTTCTGTAACATGCGTAACTTCTAGATTTCCACCATCAGATAAGGCTGCCCCCATTTCGATAAGCATCTCCGGACTTCTTTCTGTGCCAAATAGAGAAACCACAACATTGGCCTCTAATTCACCTCCGATATTAAAATCTCTATTTTTAAAAGTATTTAATTGAAGTTTTTTAGTGTCCTCTTCTGTGAGGTCTTTTCTTTTACCTCTGATACCAATAACACCTTTTCTATTCGTTCTTTTTCGAGCGTAGAAGGTATAAAATAGCACACCTACTATCGAGGTTGTACTAAAGGCTATCAAGAAGTTTTTTCCAGTTGTAAATAATAAGGCAATACCAGAAATAATCCCAAATAATTGAATATAAGGATACATTGGAGACTTATAGCTTGGCTCATACCATTGGACGCGAGCTTCTCTCAACACAATTACTGAAATATTAACAAAAACAAAAATAAGAATCATGAATGCCGATGCTAATTTAACAATCTTTTCAATATTTAAAAAGCCAATTGAGAGAGCAATTAAGAAACCTGAAAGTAATATACTATAGATCGGTGTTAATGTTTTTCTAGAAATTCTGCCTAGCCGCTTTGGAAGCAAATTATCTCTACTCATGGCGAATGGAAACCTAGATGCCGCTAAGATGCCAGAGTTGGCCATCGAAATCATTGTAATAATTGCCACAATACATCCAAATGTCGCTATCTTTCCATCTCCAAAAACAAACTTAGCTAAGTGGTAAAGTGGTTTTAGGTCACCTGCAAGTCTTTGTGGTCCTAAAGCAGAAACTAGAGAGAAGTTTACTGCAACATAAACGAGTGTGATGATTAGTAAGGAGAGTAGTATGGAGAGTGGGAGATTTTTTTCAGGGTCTTTAATTTCTTCTGCAATTGCGGCAACTTTTGTGACTCCTGCAAATGAAACAAAAACCATTGCAGTTGCACCTAATAGTCCAGATACACCATTTGTCATAAAAGGCTCTAAGTGAGCAGGTTCAAAATATTGTACGGAGAATGCAGATAAAGTGAAGAGGCAAGTAATACAGATGGTAACAATAAAAAGGAGAATGGAGCTGACTTTACCTACACCAATCATATTCAAAGAAGTTATAACGAAGAGAGATATAAATGCTGTGGTTTTTAAATCGAAGCTTGTTAAAACTGATAAATAAGCACCGAATCCCATAAGTGAAAATGCGGACTTTAGTAGTAGCGAGACGAACAGTCCAAGACCTACAATCGTCCCTGCCATTGGTCCAAAAGTTCTTTCAATATAAACATAGGTCCCGCCACTCGTAGGCATAGCAGTTGCTAATTCAGCTTTAGATATGGCGGCAGGGAGAATACAGAGTGCGGCCAGAAAATAAGACAGCCATAAGGAAGGACCTGTTACAGTTACGGCAATTCCAGGTAGAACAAAAATTCCTGAGCCAAGCATTGATGAAAGGGCAATGGCGGTAATAGCAGGTAAATTTAAACTTCGCTCTAATCTTTTCAGTACGTTATCCTGTAAATGATAATTTTACTTTACAGGATTTAAGCTCTAGAAAGAAGTATTAAACATGCCTTTTTGCTTTTTTCTTTGCTTTGCTAGCAGTTGCTTTAGGCTTACTTGTAACCGCTTTCTTGGTACCTTTCTTAGCAACGACCTTTTTTGTTGCCTTTTTTGTCGATTTAACTGGGGCTTTTTTCTTATTTATTTTTTTAGATTGCTTTTTCTTGGACTCTTTTCTGGCCGTTGTTACGAATTCTTCGACTTTTACTTGCAATTTAGAGAGTTCTTTTTTTTGCGTAGCAACAAATTCTTTTGCCTTTTTAATCTCTGTTTGCATCGCCTTATCAATTGTTTTTTCTAATTGTCGTCTTTCTTTTTTTACTTTATTGAGGATTCCAACGATATCTTTCTCAACAAGATTTTTGATATCTTTCTCTGCGTTCTTAACAAATTTTTTAAATGTTTTTTTAACTTCTTTACTTTTTTCTGATTTTAATAATGTTTCAATTTCTTTTCTTACATCTTTCCAAGAACTAATTACTCTTTCTGATGAATCGGCCATAATTTTCTCCTCAATCAATAATTTACAAATTTACTTTTACATATAGGTACTCTATATCCAAATCCAAAACTTTTGGCCCTCACCTTAATGATCGGGCAGAATTGTCTTCTTTTATACTCGCTTTTTGTATAAAGTCCATAAACTTTATTTATTTCCTTTTTGGTAAAACCTAATTCATGTAACTCTTTCAAACTTAGTCTATAAGATAAAATTCCTTCAAGCATTGCATCCAATCTTTCATATGTTGGAAGTGATTGAGAATCGGTTTGATTCTCACGGAGCTCAGCACTTGGTTCCCTTGTAATAATTCCTTCTGGAATGATATTTTCAAACTTTTTATTAATAAATCGACATAATTCAAAAATTTCAGTTTTGTATAAATCACCTAAAATGGATATAGCTCCAACACTATCCCCGTAGAGTGTTGAATAACCAACGGCGATTTCACTTTTATTGGAGGTGTTTAACGTCATGGCCCCTGATTGGTTCGATCGAGCATAGAGTAAAGCGGCCCTTAATCTGGATTGTATATTTTCATCTGCTAATCCCTCAAGGTCTGAACCAATATTGTCTGAGAAGGCATGTTTGATTGAAGAATGAAAAAACTTAATTGGAAGTGACTTTAATGGAATCTGTAAGTTTTCACATAAAGCTTTAGATAGTTCATACGAAATACTCGCAGAGAATATACTCGGCATATAGATAGCTTCAATTTCCTGTCCCGGTTTTAATGCTAATTTCGCAATTGTTAAAGCTAGGGTAGAGTCAATTCCACCTGAGAGAGCAACTAGAAATTTGTTGAATCCACATTTTCTAGCATATTCCTGAAGACCAAATGCAAGTCCGTGCAGCAAGACTTCCATATCTTCATCAAGCAAAGTATTGAGGGTTACCGGAGTTGTATTTCTATTTAAATTTGCTTTAAATAAGTCCTCCCAAGTGTTTTCTTGGTTTTTTATTTCTTTGTTCTCTGTTATTCCTAAAAAATCTGGAATAACTAATCTTTTTGAATCTTCATGAAATAGGTTACCTTTATAAATTAAATCTTTAGAGTTAACAGCAAAACTTCCTCCATCGAATAAAACTTCATCTTCTCCACCAACTCTATTTACATAGAAAAATGGTGCTTGTAGAAGAGAAGAAATTTCTTTTCCTCTAGAATGTCTTTTACTTTCTTTTCCAAGATGAAAAGGTGAGCCTGAAAGGTTGACGACAAGGTCAACTGGATTGGTAGATTGAATTAGATTTTGTAATTGCTGAACAGGATCAACTGAATGATGACTAGAAACCCACATATCCTCACAAATGAGTAAACCTATACGGAGTCCGTTGAGTTCTAATATTGAAGGAGTATCTCCTGGAGTAAAGTATTTTTCTTCATCAAAAATGTCATAATTCGGGAGAAGAATTTTTGTATATACGACTTTAAGTGGCACTCCTGGTGTAAAATGGAAAGCAACATTTCGAACTTTTTCAGGAAGATTCTGATCATCAAAATGATAATCTAATCCCCCGATTAAAGCATTGATATTTGGATTCGGATCCAAAGAAGTACTCCACGCGTCAATTTGTTTAAGAAATTTTAAGTAACTATCAATAAATGGTCTTTGAACAACTAAATCAGCTAAAGGGTAGCCGGTTAGAAAAAGTTCAGGGAAGAGATGAATTCCATGGTTTTCAGCAATACCATTCAGTTTAAATTTAAAGGTGTTAAAAATACCATGAAAATCGGCAATATCATGGTGAGTTTGGTGAAGATGAATTTGCATGAATGGTCCCTAACTAGTAAATTGCACTTTAATTTGGGAAGAATAACATAAAGGTTGAAGATGACAACACCACAAGCGAAAGTTTTAGTTATTGGAGCTGGCTTAGCAGGTAGCGAGGCTGCGAACCTATTGGCCAATCATGGTGTGAAAGTTCATCTTGTCGAATGTAAGAGGATAAAAGCTCTTCCCTCACAAAAAGATAATCAATTTGCAGAACTTGTGTGTACAAATTCATTAAAATCAAAAAATCCAGACTCTGGTCATGGACTTTTAAAATATGAAATGGAAAAACTTGGATCTATTATACTAGAAACAGCTTATGAACATGAAGTTCCTGCTGGCGATGCCCTTGCCGTTGATCGTGAAAAATTTTCCTCTGCAGTAACTGAAAAGCTTTTTGATAACTCAAATATTGAAATTCACCATGAAGAAGTTTCTAATCCTTTAGCTTTTGCAGATATTTATAATTGTCAATATATAATTATTGCATCAGGTCCTCTAACTTCAGAGCCTTTACAAAATTGGATGACAGAATATATTTCTAAGGAAGATTTTTATTTTTATGATGCTATAGCACCTGTCGTTGATGCGGATTCTCTTAATGAAGAAGTCTTGTACTTTAAGGATCGCCACAAAGAATTAAAAGAAGATTCAAGTATCATTGCAGATTATCTCAATGTCCCCTTGAACAAGGAGCAATATCTCAACTTTATAGAAGAATTAGTCAAGGCTGAAAAAGTTCCGCCTAAGTCTTTTGAAAAATATCAATTCTTTGAAGCATGTTTACCTGTAGATTTGATGGCCGAAAGGGGGAGGGACACCGCACGATTTTCATGTATGAAGCCAATAGGCTTAGAGCAAGAAGATGGAAAAATTCCTTGGGCATGTGTTCAACTCAGACGAGAAAACCTCCTAGGTGATGCTTATAATATGGTGGGATTTCAAACCCGATTAACTCACAAAGAACAGGTTAGAATCTTTCGAACTTTACCAGGATTTGAAAAAGCCGAATTCATTCATCTAGGATCTGTTCACAGAAATTCATTTTTAAATTCAAAAAAACTTCTTAATTCTGACTTGAGTTCAAAAGAATTCCCAAATATTTTCTTTGCTGGTCAAATTACTGGAGTGGAAGGTTATACAGAGTCATCAAGTATGGGATTATATGCTGCAGTACAAATCTTGCAAAAAATAAATAAAAAGCCAGCATTGCAATTTCCAATCACAACAGGAATAGGTGCCTTAATTAATTTTATTATGACAGTTCCAAAACCTGTCCCTTCTAGTATTAACTTTGGTTTACTTCCTCCCATTTTATTAACTAAAGATCAGAGAAAAGATAGAAAAAATAGAAAAAAGGTAAAGAAGGCCTTAGCCTCTGAACGGGCTCGAGCTCATTTTGATGAATTTATTGAAGTCAACCTTAAGGAACTTTTTTGAAATCAGTAATATTTATATTTATTGCTTGTCTTTTATGGGCCACAGATACATTGATTCGCTACCCAATGTTGGAAGGAGGATTAAAAGCGTCTGATATTGTTCTCTCTGAACATATAATCTTAGCGCTTATTTTCGCGCCTTTAATTTATACAAGAAGACAAAAAATATGGAAGGCAGAAGTTTCGCATATCGCTTACTTTATCATTATCGGGGGACTCGGGTCAGCGATGGGTTCGTTAAGTTTTACAAAAGCATTTTCTCTGTTAAATCCAAGTATAGTCATTCTCTTACAAAAGCTACAACCATTGGTTGCTATTTCTCTAGCAAGCATCGTTTTGAAAGAAAAAATAAAGAAAGAATTTATCTATTGGGCATTACTCTGTTTAGTTGGTGGTTTAATGGTTAGTTATAACGATATTTTTCCGGAACTACAAAATATGGTCTTTTCTGCAGATAGTTCTGATTCGAGAGCATTAACTGGATTACTATTAACTCTGTTTGCTGTTTTTGCATGGGGTGCTGCTACGCCTTTTGGAAAAAAACTTTCAAAAGAAGGTTATAAAAGTGAAGAAATTATGGCAGGACGATTCTTAATGGGAATGCTTTGTTTATTGCCGTTTTTTAATAGTGATAAAATTATTCTTGATACAGATCTTGATCATTGGATGAAAATTATTGGTTTAGTACTCCTTTCAGGAGTACTGGGTATGTACTTTTACTACAAAGGTTTAAAAAATATTTCAGCACGTTTATGTTCTTTAGCTGAAATGTTTTTCCCTTTTTGCGCAGTGTCGATAAATTGGCTGTTTTTAGATGCAACATTAAGTCCTGTACAAATTTGTGGAGGAGCGCTTCTCCTTATAGGTTCAACAGTGGTACAGTTAAAACATTATTAGGAGAAATAATGTCACAAATCCAATTACCTAAGTCATTAGAAGGAAAAACTGTCCTCATTGCTGGAGCAGCAGGCTTTGTTCCATCTACAGTCGCAGAGTTTTATCTTAACCTTGGGGCCCAAGTTATAGGTCTAGATAATTTTATCACTGGATCTAAATCAAATATTGAGCTACTTGAAAAGTACCAGAATTTCACTTTTTTTAAACAAAATATTTATCAAGGTCTTCCTAATTTTTCAGAGCAAAAAATAGATTATATTTTCTCTTTGGCCTCGCCAGCTTCCCCAATAGATTTCTCAATTATTCCATTAGAAATTATGAGAGTAAACTCCGAGGGGACATTGGCATTGTTAGAACTAGCAAAGGCCAAAAATGCGAGATTTTTAGAGGCCTCTACCTCTGAAGTCTATGGGGATCCTGAAATTCATCCTCAAACAGAAGATTATTTTGGGCATGTAAACCCAATTGGACCGAGAGCTTGTTATGACGAATCTAAGAGATTTGCCGAGGCCCTTACTACTAGTTATGCGAAAAAATATGGAGTTGATACACGTATTATTAGAATTTTTAATACCTACGGGCCACGCATGAGACCAGATGATGGGAGAGTCATTCCAAATTTTATTAATCAGGCACTAAAAGGGGAAGATATAACCATTTATGGTGATGGTTCTCAGACTAGGTCATTTTGCTTTGTAACTGACTTAGTCGATGCTATTCATAATGTGATGTTCTCAGATGTCTCTACTCCTTTTAATATTGGAAACCCTGATGAATATACGATAAAGGAATGTGCGGAAGAAATAATCAAGGCCTTAGGTTCAAAAAGTAAACTGTCCTATCACCCTCTTCCTAAAGATGATCCTAAACGAAGAAGACCTGACATGACGAAGCTACAGTCCATATGTGACTATGACCCTCAAATTAGTTTTCAAGAAGGCATTCAGCGAACAGCCGATTACTTTAAATCCAAGCTCTAGGTATTTATGAAGGTTTGTATTACGACTGATATGTTAACAAAAAGAGATCTTGGTGTAGAGGTAGTAGAAACCTTTCTTGAGATATTTAAAAATGCAACACTTACCACTATGGCATTCAAAGAAGGTGAAATCCTAGGCCTTGTAGAGCAGAGAAATATTACATCAACTTCCTTAACCCATAAAATAAAAAGTTATCAAGACCTTAACCGATTCTCTTTCTTGGCGCCTGGAGTTTTACAAAATCATTTTATCTCCTGTCAGTATGATTTAATAATAAATATTTCAAGAGGATTAAGTCATGGCTTTAAAAAATGTGAATCCTCTAGACAAATAACTTACTTACTTGATGAAGAAGCGAATCCTAAAGGGAATACATTCTTTGAAAAAATTTTTAAATCATATGTAAATAAATGGGCCCTTAAAAAGCTAAATCAAGTTGATGAATTATGGGTGTCATCTGAGGCGCTCAAAGAAAAGTTGAAAGGTATTTATAATAAAGAGATTCTAGTGGTTTCTCCCTTTATTAAAGTTCAAGACTTTCCAATAATACCAAAGAATGTTTATCCTCATAATTATTATATTATAAATTCAGAAGTGATTGATATAGAAGTTGCACATATTATCATTAACATTATGAATGAAAAAAAATATGAATATAGATTCGTTGGTCATGATTCTCACCTAAATTCTCTTAAAAAAAATAATGCTGATCATCTTTTTCTCGGAGCTAAGTGCAATGGTGATTTATCTCCTCTTTTAGCAGGCAGTAGGGGACTTATAGACTTGTGTAAAGGTCGTTTCCCCCATTTGGCGCTCTGTGCTTTATGCTCAGGTAGACCAGTTGTTATAGGCCATAATGATTATATTTCTGGAGATGGTATTTTTATTGTAGAGAATGAGAGTGAAGAATCTATAATGAAGCAAATAAATAAATTAGATGATTGCCATAAGAATTTCGAACCAGAGAAGCTTCACTTGCATGCGATCAAATTTCATCAATTAAAATTTAAAGGAACGATTCAAAGAAGAATCACTAAAAGGGCCTAGGCTCCTTCTCTTGAAGCTTCACCTCTAAATGGTTCCCCCGTAAGGTTTGTAATTTCTTGTGGGAAGTGATCTAAAATCCAACTAACAACGTCTTTAATGGAAATCATTGATATAGGTTCATCTTTTTCATTTACGATTGGTACATGTCTATACCCACCAACATGCATATTATTTAAAACATAAGCAATTTCGTCTTCTTTTCTTAAGGACTGTGGGTTTGACGTCATAATTTTTGTAACGGGGGTATTTTCTAAATCATCTATTATACAAATGACTTTTAAAAGAATATCTCTTTCTGTAACAATTCCGGTGAGAACACCATTCTTTGTTACAACCACCGACCCCATTTTTTTTGCTTGCAAAATATCGATAACTTTTTTAATAGGAGTAGATTCATCTACTCCTATTATTCGAGGAGTGTAAACTTCTCTAAGGGGAGCTTTAAATGATTCTCCAGATAATGCAGTTCCAGCTTTATCTTGTTCACCAGCAATTTCTAATTCTTCTTCTAGACTATCATTCACAATAAACTCCTCATAATAATATTAGGACTAGTTTACCTGTTTTTGAATGTTACTCCAGAAAAATAAAGAAATAATATTTATAACCTACTTAACTACTATAGATAAGTCCTCAATAGTATATATCATGCCAGGAGGTAAGAACTTACGCTCAAGAATAAAGCCAACTTTTAAATCTCTACTTTCCTTGACAATTGAAAGGTCTAGTCCTTGGCAGTTTAAAGTGATCCAGGCCTTAGTTTTTATATGGAAAGACTGTTTTCTTTTTACTGCTCTCTCAAAATGTATATTTTCAATCTTAAATCCGACTAAAATGGTGTCTCTCGTGTCGCATCGCGACTCTTGAAGTATTCGTGTTCCTAATTCAACATTTACCCCTCTGTAACTAAGACTTAATTCTGTAAAAACATCAACATCTTGAAAGTTAAAGGCAGTTATGATCACATCGGAATTCTCGACAGTCATCTTAGATTGTAGCTTCTCAGAGTTTAAAAAATTTCTAACTATAGCAGCTAAATCATCTAATAAAAGATGTTCTCTTATTCCTGTCTGGTGTCCTATTTCATGGATTAATATAGCGACAATAGCAGGGATATCATAAGGCTTGCTTGAATGATTATAGATAAGATCTAAATTAATAAAAATCGGTGCATTAGAATCAAATCCTGTTTTTGCAACTCTGACCTGAGGGTCATTGCTATCTCTAAAAAAACCAGGAACAAGGTGTTCATCTATAAAGATCATTTTATCTTTTTTATTAGTATTGATAAGTGAAATTTGTTTTATTTTATTTAAAATAGACTTTTGACGCTTTGTCGCAATACATTTGTATGATGCTTCACAATCCGATATGAATTTATATAATTTTCTATAAGTGTAATTAAAATCTGCTTCGGCCTTTCCTCCTCCATTGCCAACAATATCTCCTGAGCTAAGTCGAACAGCATCTTCACTTGTTAATCCCATTCTCAACATTGAATCTATTGAGTCTTGTTGGATTGTTAGAAATTCGGGAGTTAATATCTCTATTAGTTCATAATCTTTATTTTGTTCTTCAACTGTTTGGCCAAATCCCGATTGTATTAAAATCATAAGCATAGTTAAAAAAAATATTTGAAATTTCATTGTGTGACCTCTGAGTCATGATAAGGTTTTGTATGGGAAAATAATTGAATATTTAATTGAAATATTTCTTCTGAGTTTTCTGTTGCGAATTCTTTATTAAATTCACTTAAAAATTTAAAAAGTTTTTCTTTAGCTTTTGGTAAATGACTTTTAGGCATTTTGAATGTCAGTGAAGAAACTTGCCTCTCATGTATGGATTCCTCGTCTAAAACTTCAACAGCTCTTTGAATCATTCCATGGTGATGACAAACTATTGCGGCAGACGAAATATCATTTGTTGTAAGAAGACCTTTTTTTAAGACGATTAATTTTTGGTTGTGATCTCTTCCTGTGATTTTTAACTCTTCCATTGTCTCCAATGCGAAATGTATTTGTGACGGTGTGATTTTCTTTTTTAATCGAAGGAAAATATATGAAATGTCTTCTTTGAAGTTTGGAGTTCCAATTAATTGTTTTATGACTAAAAAGTACCACTTGGAAATAGCAGAAAACTCTTGAAGACTGATTTTATGATGGTTGTTATGTGGGTAAACACGAGCAATACGATCTAAGATGTAGCTAGGGTCCTTTCCTTTCTTTTGACATTTCTCTAGATCGATTTGGAGTTCCATGTATTGCTTTTCATTATTAGGAAGGTTCAAAATTCTTGAAAGCGCATTGACCATTTCTCTGCTTGGGTAACGAGTACCATTTATGACCATGGCCAATGATGATGGTGATTTATACCCTAGTTTCTTTGACCAGACTTGTAATGTGTCTTTTGAATGTTGATAACGTCCATTTGGAAAACAGATTTGAGATAAAAAATCTTTATAGTTTTCAAAATCGAATATACTTGGTTGCTTATTGCTTTCTGTTACTTCTTGCATTGTCTCGTCTTTTATAAGGTTCATTGATTTTTATGAATGAATAACATCTTTTACACAAAATGAAACATATATTTTGCACACTCTGTAGTCGAGCAATACGTTGCGATGTGTTTTCAGTCGCTTACGGCTTTTGTGAGATTTAGATTAGGGGTATTTAGTCTTTTTTTAGATATTTAGCTTTCATTGCATGAATAGTTAGTGGGTATGTTATTTCTAACAATCCCACTAAAAAGTAGACCAATATCCATTGGTCATTATGTTTTCTATTCATAGTCCCCCGACTTATTTGTCATAGCATGAATTTGTAAGAGTTCCGCTTTCTTGTAATATTTTTATGAAGTACGAAGTATTGTTTTAAGAAACTACTGGGAAGAGGAACCGCCCTGATAATTATCATCATTATCTTGATAATATTGATATTTAGGTTCTGTTCTAGTCGGTGCGATATCTTTCTTAGGCTTAACAGAATCTTTTTTCTTTTTGCACGAATGATAATAATAACCAGGTATTTGCAAACCATGAATCACACAAGTAACCAACTTATGTTCCTTTTTTAAAGGTGAAACCTTATCAATAAAAAAATTGAAATGAGCAGGACCTTCGTAAAAATTGATAGTTTCGTCTTTTAGTCTCTCGACATTCATAACAAAATGAAAAGAATTAACGCTTGGCCTTCTGCTAATCACATGGAATTGACAAAACTTTCTTGAGAGGAAAATATGCGCTTCAAGTCTTTTGGTTGGGAAGAGGTCTATATTTTCTACTTTTTTCGTGTGTGATTTCTCATACTCAAATATTTTTAGATAAGCTATAGATTTAGAGAAAGTCATTTTTAAAGAATGACCATTTTCTTTTTTAGTGGGTTCACATGTAATATCACGAAAAAAATTAACTTCTTGAGAATAAAGACTCTGTGAATTAATAAATAAACTTATGGCAAATAGGAATTTCATCTCGTTATGTTAAACCATTTTTATCTAGGTTCAAAGTAGGAAAAATGATGTGTAATCCGGGAGGCATTGAATATGCCTCCTTATATATAAGCTTATATTAATCTAATAAAGGGTCCCGTAAATCACCCGTTTTTGGATTTTTAAAGAGATGAAAATAACGAACATCTTGTTGGCTCAGCTTAACTCTTAAAGAATCTGTTGCTGCAATACGAACTGTATCATCTGAGGTCATTAGAGCTAAGTTAATTAAAAATCTACGTTTTGTACTAGAAATAGGATAGCCAACTAATAGCTTTAATGAGGCAACTCTTACAGAGGTATCTTCACCTTCATTGTAAGCAAGCTGTTGTAAAAATCTATCTACATTTGAACTATTGTAGAAGAATAGTGATTTTAGTGCCTGAACTCTAAGCTCTGAATCAAAAGATGAGTTCTTTATCACTTTTAATAATGGAGCTGCGGCCGTGCTTGAGTTTACTGTCGCCTGAAGAGCGAATGCAGCAGCTTTTTGTAATCTAACTTCTTGGTCCCCTAATAATATAGAAGTTAAAAATCTTCTTATTCTATTATTAGATGCGGCAGCTAACCATAATGATTTAACGAGGACAACTTTTACATCTAAATCTTGCTCACGAGAATATAAGGAAGTTAGAGTTCTGGTAATTGTATCTGAACGAGAAATTGGAACAAGTGACTTTAGTGCTTCTTGTCTTAACTTTGAAGCAGCATTTTTATCTTTAACAATATTTAATAAAGCTCTTTCGGCTTCAGAAGATCCGACTTCTTCTTTTAAAACTTTTACAGCATTTATTTGAACATTTAGAGGAGCTCTTGAACGTAAGGTATTAAGTAGAAAGCTTCTTGTTCTATTATCTGCGAAGGCAGATGTAGCGAATAATGTGATTAATGCGCCTAGTAGTATTTTTTTTAACATATGAACTCCGTCTAAGTTGTAAGAAACTGGTTAAATTTGAAATTAAATATAGCTGACATATAACTATGCTAGAAATTGATTGGCAAACTGATTTGAAGAAATTGTTGGTATTTAAGCGCTATTTCAGCATTCTTTTACATTCTTATTACATTTCAAAAAATTGTGACGAGCATAAAAGTCTGGCATAGCTTAATTTTAAGCATTTACTCTCAGTTGGAGTGATTTGCCGGGTAGGTTTTAACTTTAGGACTATCATATAATGGAAATATTAAAGGTTAACAATCTAACCATCATCAAAAGGAAGTAATACATGTACGAGCTACTTAAAGCAGGACAAAGAGAAACTGGCAAACACATTAAAGCTAAGCATATGAGAAAAGCGGGTTGGGTTCCAGGAGTAATTTTTGGAAAAAATCAAGAACCAGTTCATTTCAAAGTTCCAGCACTTACAATAGAAAAGTTTCTAGCTCATTCAGGAAAAGTATTTGAAGTAGAAGTTGAAAGTTGCGGCAAACATTTAGTAAATGTTCAGGAGCTTCAATGGAATCATCTTGGAAATGAATTAGTTCACTTATCATTTCATAAATTACAAGCTGGTCATAAAACAAAAATTACAGTTCCAATTCATTGGGTAGGAGATGCTCAAGGCCATAAGGATGGAGGTGTCGTTCATCATGCCTATAATGAAGTTGAATTTGAAGGTCTTCCAAAAGATATGCCTGAGTATTACGAAGTAGATATTTCAGCATTAGAAATGAATGGTTCTTTTCAGTTTTCTGGGCTAACTCCTCCTACTGGTTGTGAATTCACAAATACAGAAGATCATGTACTCGTATCAATTCACCCACCTAAAGTTGTTGTTGAAGAAACTGTTGAAGCAGAAGTTACAGAATTTCCAACAGCGACAGTAGATGTGCCTGTTGAAGAAGAAAAGAAAGCTTCTTAATTTAAAAAATACCATAAAAGGTAGTCCATATATTATATATAAAGGCCCTACGTATGTAGGGCTTTCCTCTTTTCAGGCACTTATCCCCTGAAAAACTTTCAATTAATCCGTCAATATGCCATCTAAGTCCATTATCTTGCTATAAATAATAGACATGGAGATATCGACAAAGATTAATAATGTTAATAAATACATAGGAGTATTATTTATTCTTATTTTGATGGCCTCTTGTGGTGAAAAGCGTTTGGAAGAATCAGTAAGACCTACTCACAAAGCAGAGCAAACACGCTCTGAACCAACTTCTTTAAAAAATTCACTGAAAATTGAAATTGATAAATTCCATACTACTTGTATGGAGGAAGATGGATGTTTAGATGGTATAGGGATGCTCGTTGGAAGTGAGAAAAATGATTCAGCTTACCGTTGTTCAGGATTTTTAATTGAAAATGATGTTGTTGTTACTAGCGGTCACTGTGTACCCAAAGATTTGCGCTCAAAGAACTCTAAATGCGAAGGACGTTTGTACCTCCTGCTACCGAAAACTAATGATGTAAAAGAAGAGACATTAGAATGTTCTGAAATACTTTCTTTTAACCAAGAAAAGGGAAGTCTTTATGATTATGCATTCATTAAGACAAAGCAACGTTCTAAAAGAACTCCCCTGAAAGTAAACCAAAGAAATAGAATAAATCTTGAAAGTTCAACAATTTGGAAATCAAACCCAAATGCTAAATATGAAGGTCGAATATACAAAACAGAATGTCATCTTCAGCAACAAGCAATTAATTCTGAATTTTTTGATGGACCGAAAACAGGGATTATAAACTATTCAGGATGTGTTACTAGGAAAGGAAACTCCGGCTCTCCAGTATTAAATCAAGCTGGTCAGGTTATTGGTATCCACCAATCTTCACTTAAAAGTACCTCAAACTTAGGAATTGTACTTAAAAATTATGTTAGAAATAGAAACTTCTATCCTAGTGGTAGTGCAACTAATTTTGGCTGCCTGTGCAAAAAAAATAATGGTTACACTCACCAATGTAAATCCTATCCTAAGAGTTGTAATGTTCAATATACTAATTTAGAATTAGATACACGTCGTAATAAACTACTTAACTCTGCAATGCTTAGATATATAACTTTGCAAGAGCGAAATTGGATTAAAAGTCAAGCATCTGCCGGTGCCACCTCTCCCTTTGATTGGAAAACAACTTCAAGCTTTAGAGTTATTTTTGATGAAGTATTAAAAACTCCAGAAAGTTTAAATATATATATAGCAGCTACACCAAAATGTATCCGTTCTCGATTTTATGTTACTGAGGAGTCTATACCTTTATCAATTTCAAACTATAGATATAATAGGAGCTTATTTGTATCTATGGCGCGTTTATGTAAAGTTAAAGTTAAATTCACAAAAAATCTCCAAATGGAATCAATGAAACTGATTGTAAAAGACTGTAAAATGGGTAGAGGTTATATCGATTATATGGGTGAATTATTATCTAGTAGCGAATTACCTCTTGTCTTTAGCTATGCAGTAGAGAGTTATCAAGATATTGGTATTCCATTTCCTCAACGCCTTAAGCTAAAGTATTGCCAATAGTATCGGTGTCAAACTGACTCAAATCCCTTATAAAATCTATCATTAAGCTATGTCTCCTTTTGAAAAATAATATTTTCTTTAATTCAAATCATTCTCGACATAGTATTTCATCGAGTTTCAACCAAGGGAGAAGGGATGAAAATCATGAAATCAAAAAAAGCTAAATCAACCTTACTCATTATTATCTCGTTGATGCTTTACTCATGTGAAGGTAAAAATAAATGTCGCCAAGACTTTTTAGCTCAATTGAATAATATAAAAGTTGAATATAAAAATCTTTATAGTGAAATATCAAGTGAACTTGATAAAAAGACAATGATTACATCACTTGAGCAATTTTTAGCATCATATAAGTCGGTAAGTTGTAATGAGGGGACCATTGTCCACAGTCCAACAAAAGACATCTCGAATCTGTTAGCTGATCTTAAAGGAGAAAAAAGAGAGAGCTTTGATAGTAAGGCATTTATAGCAAAAGTTATATATGGTGACGATGATAGAATCGAGATTTCTCAATCATCAAATCAATTATTTAAAACATTAGCAAAGTCTACGGCAGCCATGGTAAAAAATACTAAAATCTCTGTTGATTTAAAACTTGAAAAGACTACTTTGGGAGAATCTTTCAATTTATGTGAGGGAGAAAGATTTAAAGATCAAATTAATCCTGCGTCTTGCTCAGGATTTCTGGTTTCTGAAGATATAATGGTGACAGCAGGGCATTGTTTAAAAAATCAATTTGATTGTGATAATTCAAAATGGATTTTCAATTTTTCTACCAATAACAATCAATTGCAATCATCTCAAATATATTCTTGTGAAAGTATTATAAAAAGAAAATTTGTACCAAATGGAGCTGACTATGCGGTTTTTAAAATAGATAGAAAGGTGATTGATAGAAAGCCTCTAAAATTTAGAAGCTCAGGCACTATTGAAAAAAATCAAAATATTGTAGTGATTGGGCATCCTAGTGGCCTTCCGACTAAAATTGCAGATGGAGCAGTGGTAAGAGATCAGTCTAATCCCGATTTCTTTCTGACAAATCTAGATACTTTTGGAGGCAACTCTGGTTCTGCAGTATTTAATGTTGATACAGGATATGTTGAAGGTATTTTAGTTAGAGGTGAAACTGATTATATAACTTCTTTTGAGAATGGCAAAGCATGTCGAAAAGTTAATAAATGTAAATCTACAGATTGCAGGGGTGAAGATGTCACAAAAATAACTTCAGTTCTAGGATTACCAAAACCTGAATTACTTTCAAAAGAAAAAATACTTAATGGTATTAATGCAGGTTCTTTAGATAAGGTATCTATGGGGGGGGCTTTAAAATATTTTGGAATTGAGCATGATGGATACTTACTTGGAGGAAGAAACTTTTTAGAAATATGTGGACTTCAAATAAGTTCATTAAAAGATCCCAGTATTTGGATAGCTGAAACGTTAAATGACTGCAGCAAAGAAGAATTACTACAAGAGATATACTTTAAATTTGAAAATTTAGTTAATTAAAATATTATTGTTTGTTTTTAGAGCTTTTTTTTTCCTGAATTCTTTCTTTATAAGTGAATGGGCTATAGTTGATCAACGGCTTACCTATTGGAAAATTGTAGTCTTCAGGCAACTCCGAGTTTCCATATGTAGAAATTTTGATATTGTTATGTCTAAAATTATTGTCACCAAAAATTTCATTTAATTTCTTTTTTGCATCGAGAGCTAATACTTCTGGGGTTGGTTCTTTGTCGGGATACGATTTATAGAACTCAAATTGTGCTGAATTAAATAGGTCATCAATAATTGTGGCTTCGTATTTCATTCTTATTGTTGAAGCACAAGAAGTTATGAATAATAAACTTAATAATATAAAAGTTTCTCTCATTGTATAGTCCCTGAGTAAATCATTTCTCAAATTATAGCATGTAATAATTTCATTTGGTCAAGATAAGTGAAAAAAGTAGTTTAGAATCTTAGTCTTGTTTTAATGCAACGAATGAGTCTGGCATTATCGATTTCGATATGTTTATCTTGGCACTCTAAGAGCTTTTCTTGAGTAAAGAGTTTACATTCGGCCTGATTTTTGAATCTCTTAGATTTTCTATTTTTCATACAGAAATAGGTTAAATTTTGATTTATCTCTAGCATTATTTCTTCAGGATCACGTTTTGGATAACTTGGGATGATCTTCTTAAGAGTTACAGGCTTTGGTGTACGTCTTATTTTACTATTATATTTTATTGTCTTTTTCTTTGAGTATTTCTTTCTGAATGACCTTTTATTTGACCTTAGCTTACGTTGTTTACTATCACGAAGCCTCAAAACTCTATAAGTATTAATGGCCTTTCGCCTTTCTAACTCTTCTAAGGAAAGTTTGGGTATTTTTATTGTTTGAGACTTTGTTAGAATATTCTTTAATGGAGTCTTGCTGCAGGCGGAAATGATAATAAAAAAAATAAAAAGTAAGCGCTTAAGCATTGTTGCCTAAAAATCGTTTATGTCATTGACAAGATCAGGTCTATCGATAAATGGATTTCTATTTCCTTGAATCTTGTAGATCTGAGTATTTCTAGATCGTTCCGAAGAATCTACAGGATCTTGAATATGCCAATCTCTTAGAAATTCTTCCTCAAGCGGGTCGATATTGATTTTATATCTAACAGAAAAATAGAAAAGCGCTCTAGCAACATTTCCTTGGTGAGATGTTGGAGGTTCAAAAGCTGTGATTGTGGAACCTATTGCTCTTCCTCTATAGGAAGTAGTGCATGTATTATTAATGACCTGTCCTTCAACTTTAGCAAAAATATGGTTTGATCTAGAGCTGTTGGCCCTATTGTCTACAGGGAATAAGTGATGGAGGTCATTCTTTTGTAATAGTTTTGGAAAACTATTTGAAAATCGACTTTGTGGCCAAGTATGTTCACAGTTCATCTTTTTACTATTTGGAATTTGTTTTGGACCTACTCCATCAGCCTGTGTAACTTTCTTTTCGCAGTAAAGATCTTTGACATAGTAACCTTTGCTTGTTTTTTTAAGGAATAATTGTCCAAAAAGATATTCTCTTGCTTGTCTATAGGATAGGTTCGATTTTTGTTTGTAACATTCTTTAGCTTCGGGACAAGTCTTAGAGAGCTTATCTTTAGCTTGGGATTCTTTAACATGATAATAAGACAAGAGTTTAAAGAGATTAGCTTTAAGTTCTATATTTTTGAGTTTATTTTTATTGATCTTGTTAACTAGTAATTGAGGGTAATAATTTGAATTTAATGAAGCCCAACTTGTTGAGGTAAATACAATCAATAAGACTAGCATTAAAAGTTTAGTGCATCCGTGCATATTCCATCCTTGGAAATTTGTTCTTAAAATTATCATACATGAAGCAAAAGGCCTAGGCACTGTATAAACATATTAATCTAGTTAAGTGTAAGTCTTTATGAGTAATAACAATTTATTTGAAAAGCTATGTGCCGCCATTTCTATAGTTGGAGAGGTTGTTACAAATACCAATTTTTATGATTGCCCATTTCTAAGTTTATAAAGGTTTTATGGTACATATGTATCTATGAAAAATAGATATCATGCAGTTATACTATCTAACTTTAATATGTAATGATGAGGTATTTAAAGTGTAAATGTCTGTAAATATGTATAATCGCTAAATAGGAGTCATGCTTGAGCGTTTCGGTCCGATAAGTAGAGTAAGAATAAGCGAAAGATTGGAGATTTGAATGCCCATTAGAACTGTCCAAAGTGGTTTTATCTATATTATGGCCACAGAATTTGGAACTGATCAAGTTATATCAATATCGAAATCTCGCCACGATCCCCATGATTTGGCGAATAAGGCAAATCAGGCCAATAAGTATGGTTTAGGGGCGTTAAGCTCCGCTGAGATACTCTACTCTAAGGAATTGCCAAATTGCCGTGAGGTTGAATCATTAATACATCAGTTTTTGATACATAATGATTATTGTGCTGTGACAGCTAAAGATTATCAAATACATTTTGAAGATGGAATCAAGCTTATTGAAACAGCTATTTTGAAGTCCTGTCTTGAGCCTGAGTTAGTTTTAGAGTTAAAGCACACAAAATGTTTGCCTATAGAGACGACAGATTATTTTAGACTAGCTTCAATTTTTGATGGTTCTTGTGAAGAATCTGCAAATGACTTTTTAGAGCCTTTTCATATAGATTATGAGGCATCATTTAATTGTCTTTATAAAGGCTATGAAATTGGGGATGATCGATGTATTTCAGGACTGGCCCGTTGTTATGAAGATGGAATTGGAATTGAATTCAATAATAAAAAGGCATTAAAGCTTTATGAAGAGATATATCAACTAGATAAATTCAAAGGCATCGAAAACATGTTTAGAATTTTTCTGAAGGAGAAGAATGACTACAGAGCTTCTGCTTTACTGATAGACTTTTTCGCTCATTGTGAGAAAGAAATTATTGAAGAGAATGTGTCTATTGATGATCACATGAGCGATTGTCTAGAAGTCCATACGTCTTTTGTTCGAACTTTAGGATCATTTGTCTGGGAGAGTTATTATCTTTGTGAAAACTTCGAAGTTTTAATACCTTTTCTTCATTATTTTAAAGATTTCAAACATTCACTTTTTCAAAGACTAGAAAATGATGGAAAGCTGTTAGAAGATCAGATGTTTTATGAATTATCAGACAAAATTAACAAATGTTCTGATTCCTTCAAAGTATTTTTAGAAAAAGGCCATCAGTCTGCCGCTTAAGCTATTCGTTCCTAGTTAAGAGAGCAAGATCATTCAGCTGCTAATCCTGAACGAAAGAAGTTTTTAAACGAATGACTCCGGATGTCAGCACTAAATAAAATAAGAAAGCTTGTATAAGTCGGACGGTCTGTTAAAAGCATTGCGTTGAGTTTTTTAATTTAAATATTGCTTCAAATTGTCTCTAATTATAAACTTATTTTACAAACATAAAATATTTATTCATAATTTTTCAGGGATAGAAAAATGGGGTTACACTCAAAAATTATAGGTACAGGATCTTATGTTCCTCCTAATAAACTAACTAATTTTGATCTTGAAGCAATGCTGGACACATCTGATGAATGGATACAGCAAAGATCAGGCATTATTACACGCTATTGGGTAGATGCAGAAACTTGTACAAGTGATCTCGCTTTTGAAGCTTCAAAAATTGCAATTGAAAAATCAGGTTTAAAAACTTCAGATATCGATATGATTGTTTTTGCCACCATTACTCCTGATCATGATTTTCCGGGATGTGGAGTTTTTTTACAAAGAAAATTGGGCCTTCCTGGTATTGCCTGTCTTGATATAAGACAAGCATGCTCTGGGTTTATCTACGCTTTGGCCATCGCTGATAATTTTATTAAGGGCGGGACACATAAAAATATTTTAGTTGTTGGTGCAGAAATTCATTCTAAAGGAATGGATAAAACTCCTGAAGGCCGAAATATATCAGTTCTATTCGGTGATGGAGCGGGGGCTTGTGTAGTATCAGCTTGCGATGTTCAAAAACCGGCTAAAGATCCACATGTCATTAATACATTTTTGCATGCAGATGGAACATATGCTGAAGAGCTTTGGTTGCCTGGTCCCGGAAGTAACTTGGGTCCGGATAGATTTAGTCAGGACTTATTAGATAGAAAACTTCATTATCCCGAAATGAAGGGTAAAACAGTCTTTGTCCATGCGATAAAGAGAATGTGCGAAGTTTTAGAGGAATCAATCAATGCGTCTCAATATAGCTTAGATGATATAGATATATTTCTTTTTCACCAAGCTAATATGAGAATCAATTCTAAAGTTGCAGAAATATTAAAACTTCCCGAGTCAAAGGTATTCAATACTATTCAAGATTTTGGTAATACTACTGCTGCCACAATTCCAATTGGAATGGATGTCGCATTAAGAGACGGTGTTTTAAAACCAGGAATGTTGGTTGGGTCTGCTGCTTTTGGATCTGGATTTGCTTGGGCCTCAGGTTTATGGAGAATGTGATGAAAATATTTTTACTATTAGGTTTTTTTGTTTCTTTGCAATCTATTAGCTCTGAATTTATTAAATGTCATGAAGCAACTGATCATTATTTTCAAGTGAATAATATCAAGTTGCAAGTCATAGAACGGAATAATGATCAATGTATGTTGTCTATTAATGCTGTAAATAATTATCCAAAATATAGAAATTATATGTTTAATACTGTTAATGAGTTAATAATTTTTAATTCTTTTGATGGGGGTTCTCCTACCGATTCAACTGGCGCAAGATCTTATACCTTTTTCACAAAGAAAAATGAGCTTCAGTTTAGAGTTTTAAATCATTCAATTGAAGTGAAAACGCTTGCCGGACATGTATTTTCATTTTCAGATAAGACAGGAGACCTTGAAGATGTAAAAGGAATGTATTATATCTTTGATGAAGAAGTGAGGGGAGACAATGAAGGAGGCTTAGAACTTCACCCTATAAAAGGTCTGATTTTAGATGAAGGTTGGAAACAAGGCGAATTACCTCGTATCTTTTTAGATGGAGAATCAGTTTTTAAAGATTCGTTAGGCCAGATGTGTACTGTTCAAAATTCTCGTCTATTCAAACATATTCTCGATTCAAGAGAGCGTGTTGATCGATCTTATTTTCTATATCCAATTCAAAAAGAACTTAAAAACTTTCTAAAGATAGCTTGTCCCAGTATAGAATATTAATGAAAACATATATCCTTATTGACGATGATGAATTAATACGAATGACTTGGGAATACAAAGCCCAAGCCTCATCTGTGAAACTTAAAACTTACTCGAATGTAGATGACTTTTTAAATGAAGAGGTCGGAGTAGATCGTTCTTCACCAATCTATCTTGATTCGGAATTGGGTACAGTGCTTGGGGAAGACTTTGTAGTAGAGCTTAAAAAACTAGGCTTTGAACATGTGCATTTAGCGACAGGAAAAGAAGTTTCAAAAATTACAAAGAATACTCAGCTCTTTGATTCAATTGGTGGCAAGACTCCGCCTTTCTAGTATAATACTTTTTTGTTAATTTTCTAATGAATTAGATATTGGCCAGTTTCTTGTCTGTATATTCAACTATATACTGTCTAAACTCTAGAATAGCTTGCGCAGTTATTTTCTCTGTCAAATCTAGACGAACAGGTAAAGTATCATAAAGAAGTTGTTCAAGAGCATATGTAATAGTTTGCATACCTAAATATAGATTTATAAAAAATACGAGATCACCTGTTTGATAATATTCTATAAGATCATCAACATCGCCATGATTGTCACATGCTTCACAGCCACTACATTCACCATTATTTAAAATATAGCTAAAGTGATGCTGTGTTTGTTGAGCAATAAGAGATTCTCTATCTGCACCGGTTTCTGAAAACTTGTCTATAAGCTCCAAAGTCAAATGACTATTTTCATTGATAGTAATAAAAAGATGTTCGTAAAAAGTGGCATAAATAGATGTGAAGACAATATCTTCCATCATGTATTCTAAAAGTTCTGATTCACTTTGAGCCGTTTGTTCAAGCTCCTCTAGGGTTTTTAACGCCATAGCGAAAGGGAATTGATCGTCACCTTCTAACTTTAGAAAAAATGGAATAAACGAATTTGTGTGCTCGTCAGGCTTATCTGCGCTTGGTCCAATAGACCCCATAAATCTTTTCATTTGTGTCATGTTAAGTTCCTTGTAACATCCTATTTTAGTATAGCTGTTTTGGGAAGTTAATCAATTATTGAGTGGTTTAGTAGCTTGAAACAGTCAGTTACTTGACCTTGATTACATCCTCAATATCAAGATCGGTATGTTTCTTAATTGTGTTAATTAAAAAATAGATAATGGCCATCACCATGACCATCATGGGAACAGTAATGACAGGAAAACTATAGAGGGTCATACGTCCAAGGCTTTGATTAAACTCAACTGTCCCCGGTTCACCTTTTAAAATCTGGACAGCGAGAAGATAATTTAAAAGAGCAGAAAGGAAAAATGTTCCGGCTAAATAGTAGTTGGAAAAGACTAATTTTGACTCAAATTCACTATTATAACCTTTTTCTTCGAACGCGTTAGTGATTTTATTGAGATCCATTATTTGACCAAGAAACATTTTTACGAAGGGTTTTTTCATAAGAGAAGATATGAGAACTGCAATTCCCATAGTTGCAGGTACGGCAGTTTCTTTGACGATCATCCATTGACGATCAAGTTTTAAGAGGCCAATACCGCCAGTCATAAGGACAGAAAAAAGCCCTAGACCTGAGAAGAAATTCATTTTTTTATTTTTAATATAATCAATCACACCGTATCCAAGCGGAAAAGCGAGAGCGATAACAAGTCCCCAAACTTCACCAAGGTATTTAGCTGTTGAAAATTTAGTCATGATGACAGAAGGAATCACTACATTCAGTAATATATTAATTAGAGGGTTTTCTTTATAGTCTGTTTTAGATTGTTCCATTTAGCCATTCAGTTTAAAGAAAAAGGTGGTATGTGACTACCATTTTCATCGTCGCGCGTCGCGCGTAGCGCAAACCTGTATATGACTTATCGGGTAATTAAACATAGTCTGTCATTATCATTATTTGATTGAGAAAAACTCTACCATGCCACCTAATAGTAATAGATTAATACTCATACTTCTTTTTCATTAATTGCAGGAGGCATATTATGAAATTATCCTTAACGATGTTCTTTACAGTTCTATCATTTTTATCGAGTACAATGGCATTTGCTAGTTTGGCCCACGATGGTTATATCGTAAAAACTAAAGCTTCACATCAATTTAACAAGTCTGTTTTCAATGACATTCAAAAAATTGGATCAGAGATGGGTCATTTTTATGTTGTTAAAGGTGAGAGACAAGCAATTGAAGATTTAAAATTAAATTCGAATGTTCTATATATAGAACCAAATTACATGGTAAAGTTGAATCCTATTGAAGATGGTCATCATGTTTTTACTAACGAGACATTAGCTGATTCTAAATTTAAAAAACAATGGGGATTAAAAAATACTGGAATTAATGGCGGTTCAATTTTTGCACCAGGAAAAAAAGGTGAAGATATTAATGCTGAAAATGCATGGAGACATACAAGGGGAAGAAGAGACATCGTTGTAGCTGTGATTGATACAGGAATTGATCATACCCATAATGATTTACAAGCTAACCTATGGGTTAATCAGACCGAAAAAGATGGTGAGCCAGGGGTAGATGATGATGGAAATGGCTATGTAGATGATGTGCATGGATATGATTTTGCAAATAAAGATGGTGATCCAATGGACGGCCATGGACATGGGACACATTGCTCAGGAGTTATCGGTGCTGTTCATAATAGAGCAGGAATCGCAGGAGTTATGGCCAACGTAAAAGTCATGGGAATTAAATTCTTAACAGACAGAGGATCAGGAACAACTGCTGGTGCAATAGAATCTGTTAACTATGCTATTAAAGCTGGTGTTGATGTAATGTCTAACTCGTGGGGCGGAGGCGGTCGTTCGGAAGCTTTATTTGAGGCCATTAAAAAAGCAAATGATAAGGGAATTGTGTTTGTAGCAGCTGCTGGTAACTCAAGAGCTAACAATGACAGAAGAAATACTTATCCTGCAAATTATAAAGTAGATAATGTAATTTCTGTTGGTGCAATGAATGGTAAAGGAAAGAAAGCTTCATTCTCAAACTACGGTGATAAAACAGTTCATGTCTTTGCTCCTGGAGTAAACATCCTTTCGACTGTAAAAGATCAGGGTTATAAAAAAATGTCAGGTACATCTATGGCATGTCCACATGTTTCCGGGGCAGTTGGATTACTACTTTCTTCAGAAACGAACTTAACTCCTGCTGAAGTGAGAGAGAGAGTAATGGCGACTGCGGTAGATAATGGAAATCTATCTAAGTACACTGTCTCTGGAAGAATGGATGCTTTTAGAATGCTTAAAAATACAACTAAATAGTATACAGATTATTGCCATGGCCCAGTCTAGGTCATGGCGATCTTTTTTTTATGTTTTTTAAACGAGCTTAGTGCCAGGCAGAAGTGACGAAATCACTCCGTTATCTTCTTCAAGTAAACTTGGAGAAGCTGTGACAGGAGAAGGAGCTCGAAGCATAGTTGCTGTACTGGCAGCGAGATGACCTAAGCTTAAATAGCCAAGTGGCACTGATGGATTATTAGAGAGTCCAACATTCTCTCCCATATAACCCCAGGTACCAAGATAATTTTGTTGCGGTGATACTCTTGCTGTATTACCGATAAATTGATTACCTGCTAGAGCTCCACCAAAAAATGTATTACTAGTTGATGCTGGAGCATGATCAGATCCGGTCCCATCATTTTTAGGATTACGACCAAACTCACCTGAAACATTGATGATGGTCTCATTATATATTCCGCTATTTTTTAATTGATCAATTAATTCTAATAGACAGGCGGCTAGGGCCCTGTTCCAAAAAGTACAACCTGCAAGAGACCTTACTTTTTCAACTGTATGTTCATCAAAATTAAATCCTGAAAATGAGGCAGGAGATATAGTCATCGATGATGATAAATTATTACAAAGCACATATTCAACAACTGCAAATTGTTCTGCAAGTCTACCTATTTGCCTCACATTTTGGATATTAGTTCTAAGATCTTCGGTAGCTCCAATAGGTTGCATACTAATGCCCGAAAGAGCTGTTGCAAACGGGTCGGCAGCGACACCAATTAACAATTGATATTTTAATTTGGCGGCAGGATAGAAAGTCGCAATATCGTTAAAACCAGCTCTAATTAAACTCTCTGCTGAATTCTGACTTACAATAGTTGTTTGCGCTTTATCGTGATTATTTTTTGCGATGGTATTGAGATTTGTGAATGTACTTTGGATCATAGTATCAAGTGCATTATGATCATTTCCAAATGAAGCCGAAGGGTTGATCAAAAAAGGATCGAGTAATGTTTGTAATAGATTTGCATTTGACACGGGAAGATTCACTGGAGAAAGTCCAAGAGATGAATTAAACCCATTCGTGACTGAATTCATATTAATATATGGAATAGGAGAGTTTGAACCGTCAGCAGCTAAAGAACTGATACTATAATTGATTCCAAGCGGGTAATCTTGTAATTCTCTTGCACCTGTGTGAGCGGGATTATTTCCATTGGTTCCACTAATAACTAGCATGGAATCCATTAATTCTTTCATTGGACGAGTTCCACCTCCTGCTTTAGGTAGGTCAAATTGCCACATCCAGGGCATATTAACACCGTTCAAGTTCACAGAGGCGTACTCTACATCTGTATAGCGAGATCCATTAGAGACAAAACGAGTTCCTAATTGAGCATTTGGTATAATGGAAGAAAATGGATCATGAGGGTGTAAAGGGTCCCAGGTCCATCTTGGAGGAGCTCCAAATAATCTTATTGAAAGTAAATTTCTAGCATTCGTATTTTGACTCTGAACTAATGCATTTGCTTTTGATATGTGACCATTTAAAAGTGTGGTAAATAAAAGTTTTACAGGATGTTGAGCTAGCATTCCTGTGATACCACCTTGACCAAACAGGGACAGTGCTTTACGACGAGAGTATTTCTGGCTCATAAAAAGCCTCCCACATTAGAGTTTGACTTTTTATATTCAGGTCTTCTAAGAATATCTTCGATTAGAAGTCTAGGGTTTTTATGTTTTTTTAAATCGCGTCCGAGATCTATGACGATATCTCGAACAGCAACTTCTTCTGCAGTTAAGTAAACATGGTTGGGATCACCAATATCTCCCACATCTACATCGATTCCTGTGAAGAATTTATAATATCGTTTTGCCATGCAAACAAACATTGCGTCTTCAGCAATAATTTGATCAGCAAGGTCTTGAATATTTATAACAGCTTTATTGACTAGAACTCCATTATGAGTTCTGTAATAAAGTCTGCCTTTTGTTGGCCTTTTTCCAAAGTCAATGTCGGGCTCAATTGGAAATATATCAGCATCAGGCTTATCGATGGTTCTTTGTTTTATAAATGCTGAATGGCCAAGATTAAAAAATTTTCCGGCCCTCTCTGTGTATTGAACCCCTCGAACAACTCCTGCCATTCTATCCATTGAGGTATGGCATTTTACACAGGCAGCGGAATTTCTAAATGTGATTGAGCTTGTTGAACTAACAAATGGATCTCCATCAACCTCTCTAACGACAGGAAGTTCACGACATAAAATGTCATTGAAAACAGCACGAGACCACTTTCGATGAGTTTTAACTCCTCCATCTGGGCTAGGATTTAGCACTGTAGACTGCACAGATTGAAGTAAATAGGGCTGGAGTCCCAAAACTCCACCGCCAAAATGTCTATTATAAGTTAAAGTTCCAGAAATAATACTTTCGGGAGGGTTTTGGTTCTCATCAAAAGTAAAATTCATTGTATCATTAACAGCAGTAACCTCCATGCCAAGAAGCTCTCCAGTACCTGCAAAATTAACATTAGTAAAAATATAATCTCCCAAAGGAATGTTATTCCATGGAGAGTTTGTGGGATTATTATTTGCTCTGATTAACCTATAACTTGTGGTACCGGCCAAGACATTTGTTACTGGAGAGGCTGCATCGAATAAGGCCTTTGTAAAATAAGCAGCCGGGGCTGAGGTATCAAATACATTTCCGGTGTTTCGTATTATTTGATTTTGGATTTCAGGAAAAAAGTTTGTATCAAACCAAGAGTAATGGAGGTTATGCATAGTTTTTAAAACATCTTTTGCTGTTTGGTTATTTGTGTTAGTTAACATTGAGGTATTTTTAGCAAAATTTGCCATATCAAAAATTTGTAAACATGCTGTGATTGGATCTAGTCCATTTTTTACAGCATTTAATTGACTTAAATTACTTGGAGGAAATTTTTGGGTGATATGAGAATAACATCGGGTAAAGACTCCAACGTTACTCATATCTAAAGCAAAAGCATTAAAGCTCATAAGTAGTAATGTGGTTAAAAGTCTTTTAAACTTCATATTCTAATCTTCCCTTTTATATGGCTTCAAAAGTTGGTGAAATACATATCGTGTAGATCACCATTCTCCAGGCCCTGAAATTTGTAAATCCATGGTCTGAAATTGCTTGATTATGTAAAGTAATGAGTCCTGTTGAAGCTGCGCTCTCATAAACTGTTGTAGGATTCATTGTTGAAAAGAGTAATTGCATATTAGCTTCGTTTCCAGGTGAAGAAGACGCTAGCCCTGCTTTTGAAAGAGCATTTATGACGGCAGTATTCACACTAAGAATTTCTTGGCAAGCTTTAGTAATAAATCCTCTTCGAGTAACTGAAGCTAAAGGATGTATCCCGGCATCAGCATCTGGCTGTTGTTGATCACCACGTGTTCCTGAGCAAAGTTCTAAGTGAGGACATTTTCCACCTAAAAAACCAGGTTTATTTTTGAAGGTATTAATTTTATTCGTAATAGTTGAGTTGCTGCTGCTATTAAATATTTCTGTAAACTTTGAAGCAAGATACGCTCGGCCTCCTATTATTTGATTATATTTTAATCCATTAGATGATCCTTGTGGAATAGATTTATCTAGTGCATCAGCAATAGCTTGAATTTCTTCATCGGTTAATGCCTGAAGAGAAGCTCCGTTCATAGCAGGAATTGAACCTGACTGAATGGCCGATTTTATTTGTGCAAATGTTCTTCCTATTTTTGCTGAACTTTCTAAAGCGCCGTGGCAAGAGCTACATTTTGTTTGGTATAGGCCTTCTCCAATACTGGAAGGGATTCTAATAATTTCACCTTGTGAATATTCTAAATCACCTCGATCTCCTCCAAAACAGCCTATTAAAAGACTAACTAGAAAGAGATTTATAGTATTAAATATTAAATGGAAAGATGAACTGTTATTTTTCAAATTAATGAATACCTTTTTTAAAATCTATTTCTAGGTTTCTTATCGACAATATTAAGTTATATCTTTAAGGATAGGCTTCCATGCTAGAACTGGGCTGGCTTTCTATTATTCTAGGCTCTTATACCAGTTTAGTGCTTGGTAATAAGGAGGTAATTTGACCATTATTTTCTTCCAAGATAGTTGGTGTTGCTGTTACTGGGGAGGGGACTTTAAGCATTGTGGCAATACTGGCCGCAAGATGACCTAGGTTTAAATAGCCAATAGGCGCAGATGGATTATTGGAAAGAGCAAGGTTAGAACCCATATATCCCCAAGTTCCAAGATAGTTTGATTGTGGAGAACTTATCACGGTATTTCCAATAAAGTTAGCACCAGGCAAAGCTCCACCAAAGAAA
>JABGXW010000102.1 GCA_018675575.1 Bacteriovoracaceae bacterium
AAAACCCCTATATTTAAAAGTATTTAATACACAATCAGTAATAGATAATTATACACTACTAAGTTAACAAAAATAGATATACAGCTAGGAATTACTACAGTTTTAAATAGGTCTGCATGTATGTCGATTTCTCTTTTCTATATGATAAACGGACTGACTTATGCCGGGCTGCATCAATTTTAAAATGCTTGCAGCTTAAGTATAAGCTTATGAAAAAGAAGGATTTGAAAGAGATTGGCAATTGAATCCTTGAGAAATCAAGCCATAATCCCTTAGTCATATCAGACTGACGCGGTATCAAGGCAAAATCTCATTAAGATATTTTATACAACTAAGGGAGTCCCTATAGTCTTAATATCTTAATGTTCTTTCTAAAGTTCTATTATTCGATCGAACACAAATATTAAATGAATAACCTAAACGGGTAGGATCAAAGATTGTACACATCATTAAGTAAATAGGTAGTCTGACAACTCTTGATATTGATGAAAAGTTATTATTAATACACGAAGTATATGAGAATTGAACTAAATCGCCAGTATTTGTGCAGTTCTCAAGAAGAACATTTTCACCACGTCTGGTCATTTCTCGTGCAAGTGTATTGAAGTTTCTGTTTGTGCAAGACTGATAAGAATTAGAAACAGCTTGATTTGGTAAGCTGTGGTTAACACAAGTTTCCAAATATATAGCGTTAGCATTTAATGAAAATAAAGATAATCCAAAAATGATGATAAACTTGTTCATAATATCTCCTCAAAGTATTTTTTTAATAATGATAAACAAATTTCATAATATTACAATTCATTCTACAACGCTAGATTTATAATCACCTCAAAGCTGTGAAGTAAAAGATGCCACAGAGCCATTCGGTCGGATAATTGAGAAAAGTACCTGCCAGATGGGTATGGACTTTAAAATTTACTATGCACCAGAAATTTGTTTTATAATTAATTGATTATCGCAGATTTATATTTTTGCCGAAGGGTTTTCCCTGGAAAGTTCTTTTGTGGCCTCCCAAAACGGAATATCCAATGAATTGATTTTTTGTTTGGAATTATTTCTTTTTCAACATAGATACTTTGTAACTCCTCCATTGATTTAGACCATGCTTTACTTTTTTCTCTTTTATCTATTTGGCTCAAATTTAAGCTTGTAAAAAAAGATGAAATCGAAAGAGGTTGACAGTGGTATCCATGAGACATTAAATCAAGCCATACGTTGGTTGCAGTTTCTCCGCATTTAATAATACTTTCGTCTGTATTGTCAGTTGCTCCAACCGAAAAAAAGCCTTCTGATTTTTGTAATAACTTCTGAATATTAATAGCATAAAAGAATGGAAAGAAAGTAGATCTAACCAATTTTGATAGCCAAGGTATGGTTTTCAATGAATAGAGCAAAAGCCTTTCAGGTAAGCTTATACCGAGACTCCTCCAAGCCATTCCCGTTTCTTTTTCATTTTCAGATCTAGAAAGGTTACAGTATTGTAATATATCTTTTGAATAATAATCGTTGCTCCAGCCAAGAGACTCTACTTTTGAAATAGCTTTTAATAACTTCTTATCATCATTGCTAATTATTTTGATCTGTTGATCTTCATTAATATAATTTGAATCAGATTTAAGGTATGATCTTCTATCAGTAACTCGTTTATCTAAAAAGTGAAATAAGTGATGCCCTTTATCTGAAGTCGCCTCAAAGTGAACAATGGCCCAAATAACTTGTTTATTCTTAATCGAAAAATTTTCAGAAAACATTTCATAACTTAAGTTATATCCATATTGCTTGGCTGATATAGCTAAATAAGTTTTTAAACAACCAAACTCAAGTCTTGCAAAGTAATTTTTCTCTTGAAGGTAATGATCAGTAGCAATTCTGAAAATTTCTACTTTATTATCATTATTTTTTTTAAATCGCCAAGGTTGTAAATTATCTCCCGAGGGATAGCGAATGCAAGCCTCTATAATGGAGTCAATATCATCCTGTTTCATCTTCAAATCCTTATATTTATTTAATATCCAATATAAATATATATTATGATGCAAAATGAATCTATTTACCAACATGTATTTTGATATGAAGTGTTCAACCGGAAAAGCTAAATGTAATACTGGTATTTTGCTCTTCACCTGAGCAAGAATCAATTGTTGAAATTTGGCATGTACCTCACAGTAAAGAGAGATAATTTCAGCAACTTAGAGGAATTACGAGAGGAATAATTTTCCATATTCAAGTTAGCCAATATCAATATAAATAACTTAAGTCCGATAAGTAAATATGTTTAAAATAAACTTCTTCTACATTCTTATTTTACTGGCTGGATGTGCCCATTTTTTTCCAAAGCAAAATAGAAAAATTGCGAGTTCTGAAAAGTTTTGTGACAAGGTCTTAGCTGAAATTAAGTTCGAGGTTCCAGGGCTTAGTTATGTTTATTTAGAAAATGGCGAAGTAAAACATGAGGGCGGCTGTGGTCATATCGGTGGATACTCAAGTGATAAAATGCAAGAAGTTTCAAATCATGGCCTGCCTGCAACCAATAAAACCATTTGGCCTGTTCAATCAGTCTCAAAATTAATAACAGTGTTAACCACCTTACAGGCATTGGAAAAGTTGGCGTTAAAAAAAGATCCTAGCAATCCACTCTTGGCACTCAACCAATTACTTGATCAAGATATCAATAAACTTTTTAGATTTAACTCTCATAGAATACAAAACCCCCATTTCCCTAATCAAAAGATTACCATGAGGCATGTATTAACACATACCAGTTCTATCATTAATAACTACAATTCTTACCCTCATAATAAAATAGTCAAAGAACCCAATTATGTTTTACAAGAACCTGCCTATAACGAAACCATGTGGGAATACCTAAACCCTAAAGGACAAGCGTATTCAACAAAGAACTTCTTAACTAAAGGTCCAGGTCATAATTATAAATATTCAAGCATTGCCAGCAGTATTGCGGCATTACTGATACCGTATCGAATGGGAACAAATTTCAAATATTGGTCTCAAATTAATCTTTTTGACTCGCTTAAAATGTGGAATACAGGCTGGCGTTATAGGGATTTAACTTATTTAAAAGACAGAGGAAATTTTGCCTATCCCATGATGAATAATAAAGCAGGCAATTGGACACGCTCTAATGCTTGTAATGAATCTATTCGCAAAGAAGTATTCTGTCTCTTTTGGGAACATCTTTTTTACCCTTCAGCCTCCCTCAAAAGTACAACCTCAGACTTTGCCCATCTACTCAAGATGTTAATGAATGATGGCCGCTATAACGGTCAACAAATATTACAAAGCGAAACTCTTCTAGAAATGACAAAAGACAATCAACTAAGGAACTTTCCCACTTGGAAGGACGTAAGAAGGAACCTCCCCATATATCAAGGCCTGATCGTTTCTTGGCAAAAATATCTTGGTATTTGGTATGTCTGTCATCAAGGATATAATCCCGGATTTTGGAGTATCGCCTGTTATAGACCGAAAAAACATTATTCAGTCAACGGAAAACTATCAGATAACTCAAAGGAAAAACGCCGTGGTTTTGCTATTTTTTCTCATGACTTTAAAGGATCTTCCAAGGAATTAATTGAGTCATTACTCAAATTTACGAAGTAAGTATGTTTATGTATGGAAGCATTAATTTATACATATTAAAGTCTTTAGACTTTCGATTAATAGCAGATCAGTAAGGTTATACTTACTTTTGAGGAACTAGTTTGACCAAGTATAGAGCCTTGTACTCTTGTTCTGTGCTTGATATTTCGTTAATTCTTTGTTCCATGTTAATTAAGCTTCTTTTTTTATGAGCTGATTAATATGCTCCTGCTCTAGTCCTTTAATAAAAAGTTCCCAAGTCTCATCTACTTCTATTAATCGTATGCCACAACTTTTAGGTGACATCCACTTGAGCTCTCCCTTTAAAACAGAAATCTCAAATTCAGATACTTTAAATTTTATATTAATCTCATCTTGTTCTAGAGGAATTATGTCATTGACAATAACTTTCAACCCTAGCTTTGACACATCTGAGACCTTGCAAACAACATCGTTATCTTTTCCAAAGATTAGTTTTGCTTTAGTACTTATGCCAAAACGAGTCAATTCTTCTCTAGTTTTATATTTATTATCAATTGTGGAATCAGTTATAGTTTGACCATCAATTTCGCCGTAGATACTCTCTAAGACATTGGCTTCCTGAAGATTTATTGTTTCATTTAACTTTCCTTCTTCAATAAATAGTTTATGAAAAACACTTCGCCCCATAGGGAGTTTGTCTATATTAACTGTTTTATTTTCCGGCATAATAAAGATGTTCTTATCTATTAGCTTTTGAAAAAAATCTCGTTTACAGAAGAAATCGTAAAGATTTTTATCTTTAGGAGAATTGCCATATGTTTTAGCATATTTGATTTTTGATTTTTTAATATTTAAATAAAATCCAAGTCCAGGTGCATACTTATCAACAAATGAGTAAGATGTAACAAGTCCTTCAGGCATTAAGCTAAAGAGAAGAATTTCAGAATAAAACTGTTCAAATTTCGGATGAGTAACAATGACAAAAGATTCAATACCGAAATGAATCTCTGAATAATGGAACATATAATTAAATAAAGGGAAGAGCAACTTTCCCATATCTCCTCTAAGTTCTTTCTTTATTGCTAGCGATGAAATTTCCGCTAAAGTTTCATTATCTTTTCTTAAAAACTCAGTATCGAAATGACTTTCCATAGGTAAACTTAAAGGATTGTCTCGAACAATTGTAATCGTAGCAACAACCTCGTCCTTATATTTAGCAATTAAAATCGCTGTGCTTGGTAGAGCATGGTAACTAGTAATTCTCATACCTGAAGGATTTGGCTTAATAAAGCCGGCACCTACATATGAATCATGTAATAACTCAAAAGCTTGCTTTAATTCATCCCGGGTTTCCGCTAATTTATAAACGAAATCTTCGGTTGGTTCCTGTAGTTTTAAATGACTACGAATATAATCCGACCGATATTTATCCGGAACCATTTTTAATATATATAAACCAAATTTTCTCTTTAAATTGCTCATTCGAAGAATTATCGGATAATTCACACAAATACTTAAGTATCATTCATCAGAAAACTGAAAAAACTTTTAAGAATAATAAAAATATCACCGATTACTCTTGTAAGCATTCTAAACTAGGAAGACTTTGAAATTTGACTATGAATTAGCATTTTCACGTAATATCGGTTGGTTAACCAAAGAAGAGCAGTTTTCTCTCAAAAATAAGACTGTTGGTATTGCAGGACTTGGCGGCGTAGGAGGTGCTCACCTACTTACACTCGTTCGTCTAGGAATAGAAAAGTTTCACATTGCAGATTTGGATAAATTTGAAGTTGAGAATTTCAACCGGCAAATGGGTGCAAATATGAAAACCATCGAACGAGAGAAAGTCGATGTCCTCGCTGAAATGGCTCTAGACATTAATCCCAACATTCAAATTAAAAAGTTCTCACAAGGAATTAATAAATCCAATATGACTGAATTTTTAACAGGCGTTGATATATATGTAGATGGTTTAGATTTCTTTTGCTTTGAAACAAGAAGAGAAGTTTTTAAACAATGTTATAAGTTAGCAATTCCCGCTATCACCGCAGGTCCTATAGGTATGGGCTCCGTACTTTTAAATTTTCTACCTGGAAAAATGAACTTCGATGATTATTTCGGAATTCAGACTGGAAAGGACGTTTTTGAAAAATCTCTGCTCTTTGGCATCGGACTCACTCCCAAAATTAAGCAGGCAAAATATCTTATATCTAAGAGCCAAATGGACTTAAAGAACGAAAAAGGTCCTTCAACTATTATGGCATGTAATTTATGTGCAGGTGTTGCTGCTACAGAAGTACTAAAAATATTACTTAAGCGAGGAAAAGTCTATTGTGCTCCTCACTCATTTCATACTGATGCTTACTTTAATAAAGTCTTCCATAGCTGGATTCCCTGGGGCTATAAAAACCCTCTCCAAAGAATTAGAATGCTTATTGCACGGAGATTATTAAAAATATGAAACGGTTAAAAATCCCTCCCTTAAGTCTCCTGAGAGTTTCTTCCCTCAATACTTCTAATAGATCCACATTCCAAAGCCATCCAATAAAGTTAAGTCATTAGATTTATAGGAAATAAAGTAGGCTAGGCGCCTAACATACGAAATTAGGTGAAACAGGTGTGCCTTAACTTTGATTATGTAGAGAAATGACACACTGTGCTTGTCTATTATGCGTATTTTTATTTTTTCAACATAAAATTCATCATGTATTTAATCAAAAATGCTGGAGGTGCTACTGTTAATGTCTTGCTTCCTGAAGGATTAGGATTAATAACGGATTTGCCTACTGTCCATTCTCCCTGATTATTTTTATAGGTTTGCACAAGGTAATAATTATTGTCAACTTTTATGTCATAATTGCCAACAACCCCATTGTATATAAACGAATAGGGTATGAAGGCAATAGATGAACCTTTATGTTCTTCACTTAGATAACTCTTTGCTGCCTGAAATGAATCAGTCTTGATAACGCTTAATTTAAGTGAGAAGTTTCCTAGATATAAAGTGAGAAAACATAAGAAAATACACATCGGTAGTACTTTAATCATTCTAACATTTTTTTGCTTTATAACCATCGTCGAAGCGATAAAGTCACCTAAGTGCCTTTTGCTTTTTCCAAGAATAATGAATAGCCCATTCAGGGGCCAAAATCCAATGAGTAGCATACGCAAAAAATATCTTAATATTGAAACCTCTTTTTTGTCAAAACTTGAAACTTTTATTCCCACTAGGTATTTACCAGGTAGATTTCCGAAATAACTTGGCAGAAAAACATAATAAAAGAGAAATGTCAGTGGGAGGGCTGAAAATACCAAAAGAAAAGAGTTGAAAGATTCTGGAGGAAAAACAAAAGATATTAAGGATATAGTTGTAAGGGAAAGCCCAATGAGAGTTACTAGGTCAGTAATAAATGCAAGGGTACGAAGTAAGTTTGAAACTTTCTCTGATTTTTTGTGTATTTGTTTTTCCACCTTAGACACCTTTTTTTAAAATTTGAATACAACTGTTTCGGTTGAAAGTGGCAAAACTTAACTTATAAGAGGCACGTTTACTTGTAACAAATTTAATAGTTACGACTACCTTGCCACCGGGGATACATAGAAATGATGACCTTGGCACCGGGGATACTAATAAATTATCCAGCTCTAAAGCTTTAGTTGGGACAAGTTCGCTTGATACCATGATTTATCCACGCTTGCCTTAGTCTTTGGGTCTCTAGAGGATCAATTATCTCTTTGTTATAACTACCAATCTTTTCAGACAAATACCCTAATAATTGCCCTTGATCTTCAGAGTCAGGCTCCCATTGATGTCCTTCTGTGTAATCGTTCCAAGTGGAAAGCATAAAGCCTCCTACTTCTTTTCCTTGATTTCTAAGTTCCTTAAAGGCCCTTATTTGACCTGAGATAACTTCTTTTGATCTCGGTATTTGTCGATCGACCCCGTCTCCCCATTGTTTTGTCCAATCATCAAAACCTGGAGAAATCGCACCGATAACAACACGCCCATCGTAATTCACTACTTTTTCAAAAAGTTTTTTATGAGCTAACAATTTCCAATTCATGGCATGATCAAAATCGAACATTCCCGAAGTCATTGTGTACTCGACATAGGAAATAAAAGGGTGGAGGGCATCGGCGTACTCAAACCTTTCTCCTGACTTTGAATAAAAGACTGTGTAAAAATCGTGATTAGTTTTCTCTCTTGTAGAGTGAAGAACATCACTCCAATCTTTAAGAGTAAATGTATCAAAATTAGTTATATGGAAAAAAAGAACAAGCTTATTGTTAATCCTTAGGGCCGATTGATGTTGTTTTAAAATATTGACGTAATCGACTAGGTCCTCGGCTGCTTGAACCTTCCTCTCTTCATTAGATGGGTACTCTGGATAGAATAAAAATAGTCCCGTTGACATGTATTGTATCGAGACACTATTTTGCAGGCCCAACTCATCAGCTGCTTTTAAAGTATTAAGTAATCCTCTGTAACGGATATCTTCTCCTGACTTAAAATTTAGTTGACCGGGGGAGAGCCCATATTTTTCTGTTCCTTTAAGATGGCCTACATCAAGCATTAATGTTGTCACTCTTGCTTTTGGGTCATCATTTCTTCTAATCATATTAAGGTCGAGCTTTCTTTTTTTATAAGACTCTAAACCTGAGCCTGAAGAGCTATATATTCCTGAGATTGGTCTGTAATTGCTAGCAATATATCTTTTCTTAGATCCTTTAAAGTTTGAGCAAACTGCGGGGAAATGTTCTCCATAAGGGGTGATTGGATAGATTAGGGGAAGGTCAATTGACCATTCTGAAATTGCGGAACCAACCCTCCAAAGACCATAGTATTGATCAGGCCCAGGGGCAGGAACTAAACCTTCTAATAAATCATAGCTTGGAATTCCAAACCAATTGAGGTCATCCATAATGACGAAGTTCTTAGGCATATTTTTTGCCAAGTCAAAAGTATGTTTTCCATTATAAGGAGCGTGGTAGATAATAACCGGTGGTTTCTCTTTCCGTATGGTTTTAAACCTAGAAACCTTTCTTTCTTTTTTTTCTAAACCTTGGTCTGATGAATTCTTTGCATTTATTGAGTTGCTTTTTATGCTGGAATCTCTTGCAGAGCTTAAATTATAAACGGAGGTTATTGAAAGAATTATTAAAAAAATAAACATTTTCATTCGCTCTCCGATTTTGTTGTATAAACTCCATACGATAGATTAACTAAAAAGTTTCCTTTTTTAACAAATTTCTTTTTAGATGGTACTAACTACTTGTACGGTTAAACGAAGTCCAGAAGAACCTAGCGGAAGGCTGCAAACGACGGTCCAGTTAAGAGACATGGGTAACAAATTAGTTCAACGACATAGGTAACACTTTCAAAAACTAGGTATAAGGACCTCAAAGGAGGTTTTTATGCCCTGGAAGGAAAGTAA
>JABGXW010000103.1 GCA_018675575.1 Bacteriovoracaceae bacterium
CCATTTCTGGATGCTCATCCATGTTTTACTGGCCCACAGGATATCTCTATGTTCACCCCAAGAAAGTGAACCTTATATTTGAAGAAATCAGATTCGACTCTCTCGATGAAACGGAGCTCATTGGTTGGAATTTCCCAAGTTCAAAGACGCCAGAATCTTTTACCATTTTTTTCCATGGTAATGCTCAAAATCTCACTTCTCATTATTTAAATTTAAAATGGATGCCTGCTAGGAATCATAGTTTCTTTATTTTTGATTATCGAGGATATGGTATTTCAGGCCATACAAATAAAGTATACGGCAAAGGAGAACGAGTTTTACATCCTAATCAACAGGGAGTTCATAAAGATGCTGTGGCGGCGTTAAATAAAGCGTATCAATTATATAAAGAATCAAAAGCCAAAAGATTTATAGTCTATGGACAAAGTTTAGGTGGAACCATTCTGATGAGGGCCCTGGAAGATTTTAAAGAAAAAGATAAAATCGATCTCATCATACTCGACTCGACTTTTAGATCTTATCAAGAGATGGCCTTTGATAAATTATGGTCTACATGGATTTTAAGGCCATTAGCTCCCCTCAGTTATCTTTTGATTTCAGATGAATATTCCTCACGAAAATTTTTAAATATTAATACGACGAAAGTATTAGTGATTCACGGAACCGAGGATGATGTCGTTCCCTTCCATTTTGGAGAGCTTATTTTCAAGCAATTAATAAATACGAAAGATAAAATATTTTGGAAAATACCTTCTGGAGGCCATATTGATGTCTTTACAGATAAACATAAGAAATATCGTGACCAACTCGATAAATTAATAAAATCTATTTAATTGCCCCCTCCTAGCGACACCGCGCACCAAGCGGCCGTAAGAAAATATTGGAACAGTTAAACACTTGTAATTATTATGTTTAGATAGGCTTTCAACATTCTAAGATTTACACATTTTAGAAGTTCTGTAAAAATCATCTTGCACACACAAATAAGAAGACGCATACAAAATTTGAGGAGAGACCGTGGGAAATCACCCTTCACAGCAGTTTTTTGCAGGTAACGTTGAGGTTATTTGTGGGCCAATGTTCTCAGGTAAAACTGAAGAATTAATCCGTAGAGTTCGAAGAGCTCAGATAGCGAGACAGAAGGTACAAATTTTCAAACCGGCAATTGATAATCGTTATCACGAAACTAACGTGGTCAGTCATTCGAGTTTAGAAATTGCTGCTACCCCAGTTATTGATGCCATTGATATATTAAAAAAACTTTACGATTCAACCAGAATTGTTGCCATTGATGAGATTCAATTCTTCGATCACTCTATCATCAAAATAGTCAAAAAATTAGCAAGACGTGGAGTCAGAGTTATATGTGCCGGACTTGACCAGGACTATAGAGGCTCTTCATTTGGTCCAATGCCTGAATTATTAGCTATTTCTGATGACGTTTGTAAGGTTCAGGCCATCTGCACAGTTTGTGGAGCTGGAGCAACTAAAACCTATAGAAAACCATCTGATAATACAGAACAAGTGTTAGTTGGCGAAGCTGATCTTTATGAAGCCAGATGTCGCACTCACTTTGATTATTACGGGGAAGATGAAGATGAACTCCTGGCGTTCACTGTTGCTGTTAATCCAGTAGATAATCAAGCGGAATTAAAACTTTAAATTGAAAGCCAGCTAGTTCTTTGCTATTTTGAGGTTCCATTGGAGGAATTATGAGCATCGATACCTATATATCACAAGAGGATATTGCTAAAAGAGTTAAAGAATTAGGACAACAAATCTCTAAAGATTATGAAGGTGAAGAGTTAGTAGTTGTAGGAGTACTCAATGGTTGCTTTCTTTTTATGGCCGATCTCATTAGAGAAATAAAAATTCCAGTCTATGTAGAATTTATGAAAGCTTCTTCTTATGGAGACAGTACAACTAGCAGTGGTAAAGTTGATATTCAGTTAGATATCAAACAAGATATCGCGGGGAGAAATGTTTTAGTCGTTGAAGATATTGTCGATACAGGGCTTACTATTTCTGGAGTTTGTAATGACTTTACTGCAAGAAATCCCAAATCATTAAAAGTTTGTTCTCTTCTTTTTAAACCTGCACGTTTGGAAAATGAAGTTCAAATAGATTACCTGGCCTTTGAGATAGAAGATAAGTTTGTTATCGGCTACGGATTAGATTACGCTGGAAAATACCGAGAGCTTCCGTATATCGGAATATATAATGAAGACTGAAGTCGAAGGTTCGGTTCGCGTTGATCTTCTCGGAGGAACTCTAGATTTAAATCCCATTAATATGATTTTACCAAAAGTTGTAACTCTCAATGTCGCAACCTCTCTAACTGCAAAGGTCCGAATAGAAGATATGGATGAACTCGATTCTATTGAAATCGAATCAAAAGACTATAATTCAATACATACCTTTTATAAATCTGACTTTACTTCAAAAAACTTTCATTCTAATTTTTTTGGCGCACTTTCTTTTGTTTTACAAATTATAAGTCTTTTTGATTTAAAAAAAGGACTAAGAGTTATTTTACAATCAGACGCTCCTGCGGGTTCAGGTCTAGGTGGTTCATCAGCAATGGGGGTGACATTATATAAAGCGCTATGCCAACATCATGACCAGCCGTTGGATCGAGAACGTGCCATACGTGTTGTAAGTGGAATTGAGGGTAGAATCCTCAACGCTGGACCGGCAGGCTATCAAGACTATTATCCAGCTCTATTTGGAGGGATTCTTGCCCTCATCCCAGAGCCTGGCCATATAAAAGTCGAACAACTTTATACTGAAGCATTGGCTAAAATCTTTGATAAAAATATCTCTTTGATTTATTCAGGCGAAACAAGACATTCTGGCATCAATAATTGGGAAGTTTATAAGGCATTTTTTGATGGAAACCAAGCCACTCGTCACGGGTTAGCAGTCATTGCGGAACTAAGTTATAAGGCCTACCAATCCCTTGTGAAAAAAAAGTATGATCAACTATTGGAACTTATTAAGAAAGAAGGCGAAGAAAGAGTAAAACTCTTTCCTGGAATTGTTTCAACTAAAATGGAATCGTTGTATAATAAACTTAAGTTATCCCACAAAGATGTGGGACTAAAGGTTTGTGGGGCCGGAGGGGGAGGATGTTTTCTTCTCATTCACAAAGATGTTCAAGTTTCTGAAGTTGAAAATGAAGTGAATGCCTTGGATATGAAGCTTCTTCCACTATCAATCCTCCCCCCACTTCCCTAGCCAAGGGGATTTAATGAATGACATGACCCAAAAAAATATTGCGGGCATGAGCCTTAAAGGTGGTCGAAAAGATCAGTTTTATTTTTGTCTGCTCGAATACTTTGATGATCAAGATCGTTGGTTCTTAAAGTCACTTCTTCGTGTCAAAGATCAAGAAAACAAAAAAGAGAAGTCTGGTGATGACGTCATTAAGTCGTGGATTGAAGATTATCAATTAAAAGAACTTGTCGTGGATGTTCCACTTACCTATCCTGCATATCACCAACAAAATCAAGAAAATATTCTGGAAGAAAAAGAGCAATTAATTATGGTTCAAGACCTTATTCAAGAACTTCTTGTTGAAGATGAAAAGCGTATTCATGATAATCCTAAAAGATATGAGCTCTCCCGAAATCATGATGACATGGTTGATTTTTCAAGAGATGTTTTAAAAGTAGAAACATATGATCATATACTTTCAAGGTCTTTTAAAAGAAGGTTAAAGAAGGGATTCCTTCCCTACTGGAATAGAACTCTCGATTTCTGGGTTTGGTATTATTATTACGATCAACTTTTAGACTTATTTAATATTTCTTTTGATTCTTTTGGAAATGTGTCTCTCATGAATATATTTAGATTTGATTTCTTAAAGACTCATTTTCCAAAGTCTTTACTGTTATTTGAATCTGATTTTTATATCACTTTAATTGAACTGCTAAGGTCCGCGGTTATTAGTAAAAAAGATATCTTCGCTCTTTATAATATAGAAGAAAATGTCGAAGCGAGGCTTGATATTATAAAGAAGATTGAGGCAACTCAGAAGATTTTTATTTATGACGAGGAGCTTGAGGTTCTTTGTAAAAACCCAAGGGCCTTTGAATCTTTCATTCTTGCTCTCTCTGGGCAATGTATTCAGCTTGGTAGAACTCGGACACTACCTGATTGGACTATGCCACTCAAGACCCGATTTGTTGTTCCTTCTTTTTAACTTTATTCACTATCAAATATCTTTTTGCTGAACTTCTTCCTCTAATGATTACTTCCAAAATAGTAACAATTAGAAATTTAAAAAAAGTTATAAGAGACTGAATACCATTATTAGGTAGAGAAAATTAATCAATACAAAACCGACCAGCATAAATAGAGGCGAAATCATGATTACAGAGCTTTGCATTCTGGTCATACCGAAATTATTTCTTAGACCTGCGAATAAATGTACGCTGGTCATTAACAGTCTCAAGAACCCTCCAAAAATAGGTACAATCAAGAGAATATTTGCAGATAGAGAATGTGAAATAGTTTGCTCGATTGTCTCTTCAGGCGTGTTGGTCTCAAAGAGATCTGAGAAAAAACGTATGACAACAGTACTGAGTTTTACATAAAAATAGACTAGAATGGGGAAGAGGACAATCTCAAGAAGAACGAGAAGCAGAACTACTCGCTGTCCTGAAAATTTTATATTTGGTAAAAATAATGTTTTTAGCTTGGAATCGCTATCGATCATATTCAAAATATGGTATCCAAATTTTATAGACACTACAGTATAAAAAGTTCTAAAAATGGCAAATAACCAGCTAATACTGGTGGTTTCAGTTAAACTGAGGTCTATTGGCTGATTATTAGTTCCACCTATCTTGCTAATAGAGTTTTGCTTTTCGATTCTTGCTCTTCGAAGAGCTGATTGTGTTCTAAACGGATGAAGAAAAACTTCAAAGTATTTTTTTAAAAGTAGAGATGTATCTTCACCAAGTAATGCATTCATTATTTTATTATTACCTCATCAGCGTTCATAGAAAAAGGAACGTTATCACCAACGATATAATGATACTCTAGTTTATTAGATTTATCATGAACAATGATTTCGCCTTTTGTTTTGGTAATGTTGATTGACAAATTTTCCAGATCCAAGTCAAGTATTGATCTTGACTCCCCTTTGTAATTATCTTTCTCTGATTCTGAAACAAAGTCAGCTTCAGTCTTTAAGAAATTATAGATCTTCTGAAATTCGGCATGGTTGATTCTTTTATGTTTATTTTTTGTTAAAACTTCGAATTTCTTCTGGTCTTTGATTTTGATATTTATCGTATTCTTATTCTCAAATGTCAGTTTAGCTTCTGAGTTTCTTGGAATCTTGAGCCTTTTATCCCAAAAGTCTTGAGAGTTTGCCATAAATAGATTGATATTTTTTTTATCGAGAGAGTAAATTCTTTCGCCTAGTAATAGATAATAACCCTTTACTTCTTTATATTCACCGAAAAGTTTCATGCTCCATTCTTTCGAGTTTTTGTCTTTCAAAACAATTTGGGCCAGTTCGTTATAGTATTCACTGGGATGAAAAGTATCGTAGATATTATTAGCTTCTAATTTTGCAAGATTTTCTAAGTAGTCAAACATCTTTTTCTTGCTGAGCTTAATATTTTCGGGAGTTTTTGGAAGGATTGCGCCAGCGATTAAGTTTAACCTGAAAGAACGATTTCTTTTATTTTGAAAATAAATTTCCGCTGTATTTGCAAGTACTTCTTTCTTAAAAACGTGCATATCTTGAAAGAAATCATTACTTAAATTTAATACTGACTTTAATTCTCTATAATGGACATCATTTTGAGCCGCTTTATTTTTATTCATCAAAATTTTAACAGCAGATGGATTGTGAGCAATGACATGAGAGACCTGATTATCTTTAGTAATCTCCATATAAAAAGACCTATCAGTTGCAAGTTTTTTACCGACCAAATATTTAACTTTTCGGAGTGAGAATTGAAACATCATAAAGTCGTCTTCAGAGGGGAAAAAGAATTTACGGTTTTCAGAATTCACTTCATTATTTTCTAATATTCGGACAAGTCGTATTTTTGCGAGAACATCAAAAGCTAATTTCATCTTTCTATTATCAACCTTTTGTATAGTTCCATTAATAAAAGCTTGCTGTTGCTTAAAAGTAAGATGAGCTTTGTTTGTTTCAAATGATTTTAATTCACCGTATTTTTGCATATCAAAAATGCGAGTTTCTTTTTCTTTCCTTGCTCGCCTATCAATTTCTCCTCTCTCTTCAACAAAGTAGGCCATGATAGCAAGACCTATGCATACGAGCAGTAGCGTTAAGTTTTTATTCATAGAAAAGACCTTCTTCTGTAAAAAACAAAGGCCATAATAAAGAGAATCAAAGGAGCGACTATAACTGAGAAATAAAAGATGATTCCAAGTTGTGGTTTAGAAATAAAAACAGGATCATCTTTTAAGATGGGCATATTGAGTGAGATTAATTTTAAATCTCCAGTACTCCAATTTAAGGTATTGATAAAGAGTGTGAAATTACTACTATATTTCTTATAGGCATCTGACACAAAGGTTGAGTTTCCAAAAAGAGAAATCTTACTTCCTCTTTGACCTTCCTTTACAGTTTCTTCCCAAGTTCCAGCTAAGGATATCGGGCCTCTAATATCTTTATTTAAGTTAAAAGAAATCTTCCCATTCAGAATTTCATCAACATTTGATTCGGCCCATGAAGCAGGAAAGGGGAGGGTCTTGGCCAATGACTCATACTTTCCTTTTATAGCACCTGTTCGTGAGTATTGAATTGATGAGGCAAGTGGAAAAAAGACTGGACCTTTAAAACCTTTTATAATTGGACTCTTTCCTGGAAAACGATCCACCATTGGAATTGTTCCATTAGAACCATTTATATTTTTAAGACGATCGATGACCAGGTCGTTGGCGATATAAAGTCCTCTTTTTTCAAGAAGTGAACGAAGATTTTTAAATTTGTCACCAGTTAGATCAGGATTAAGACTCAACATGAGATCTCCACCCCTGAGCAGATACCGGTCAAGAGTTGAAACTTCCTGATCGGAAAGGCCATTCTTTGGTCCCCATAAAATTAACGTATTAATTGAAGTTGGTATTTCGGATATAGTTATTAAAGGTAGTGAAGTTAATGTAAAGTTTGAATTTTTTATAAGTAATTTAACAAAATCATAATTTTCTTGAAGTTCTCCATGGCCTGAAACTAAGGCGACCACAGGATTTTTCTTTCTTGTTACCTGTATAAATGCATTCGTAATATGTAACTCGTCTAGAACTGTTACAACCTTTGTTCGCTTACCATCAGTAATGATGATTGTTCCTGACTTTTTTATTTTAAACTTTGATACTAAATCAGGTCTTAGCTCTTCATCGATATATTCTACTTCAATGTTAGAGTTTTCAAATTGATAAAGATCCATCAACTTCTTTATAAGTGGTAATATTTTTTTCTTAGCGAATGCTTTAACATTAATAACTTTATCAATGTTTGTTACAGATTTTACTGATTGATCTGAAAGAGAGTGAGTTCTAAAGTTAGAAAGATCAATATTTATCGGATGTTTATAACCGAAGTAGTTAATGAATCCCATAATGATAAAAATGAGGACAATAGTGATAAGGGAGCTGGAGAGAGATCGAAATTGAGAGCTCATATAAAATGATTTCAGTCTTTCACGATCTAAGATAATAAGACCACAGGTCAAAAGTATTGTAATTGCCGAAGTGATAAGAGCTAAGGTTAACTCATCAGGAATTGAAATCCATACCGCGAGGACAACAAGATAAAGAAGTATATTAACTGTATAGAAGAAAGTTTTTAAATGTCGTTTCATTACCAATTCCTACGACCAAGAGATTGATGTGTCCCGAATAGAAAGAAGAACATAAATGAGAAGAAATAGATGAAGCTATATGATCTCAAAGCACCAGTCACAAAATGTTCATAATGATAAACATCACTGAAGTATTTTAAGATTTGTCCGACGATATAATTTGATGTTGTCGCTGCAGATAGTACTAAGAACCATAATCCCAACATCATGAAAATAGAGATTATAAGACTGATCACATAATTAGAGGTGAGGCTTGAAGTAAAAAGGCCTAGAGAAATATAGGCCATGCTTAATAAAACTGTTCCTAAATAGGAAGAGCTCACAACTCCCCAATCACTGTATCCAGAAAGAGAAAGAATCACAGGAAAGAGAAGTGTTAGTGCCAGCATAAATAGGATAATGGTCAGGCTCGAAAAGAATTTACTTATGATGATTTGCCAGTCTGACAAATTTGATAAATAGAGTAGCTCTATTGTGTGATTTTTTTTCTCTTCACTTAACAATCTCATTGTTAAAAGAGGACATACAAACATAAAAACAAATCTCATCATTGAAAAAGTTGGTGCAATGATTGAAGTTGTTAAAGATCCTTGGGTGATATCTTTAGAGGCTACGAGAAGAGAAAAGAAAATCCAACCGATCAATAGGATGAAGGAGGCTGATAGAATGTACACAAAAGGAGAGAGAAAAGAATCTTTTATCTCTTTTGTATATAATTCATAGCAACCTTGTAGCCAAAATTTCATGATTAGATCCTGTTAAGATTATCTTTCTCAGTAATTTTTTTAAAGAAAGATTCAATATCTATCTTTTCTTCTGAGAAGGCGAGTAAACCACAATCCATGTTTATTAAATCTGAAGATAGCCTTGTTCTTATATCTTCCATATCTTTAAGATAAAAAGTTAACTCTACTGAATTAGATTTTTTATTAATATCTAAGCTATCTATATTAAATTGATTAAAGAAATAATCTTTTTTATCGTCAGACCAAGTCTCCACTTCAGTCTTAAGAACCCGACCAAGAGTAAATGTTTTTTTAATTTCTTCTATTGGCCCAGAGCTTAAAATACGACCGTTATTAATTATTGTAATATCTGAACATAGTAAACTTACTTCGTGAAGAATATGTGTTGAAAGAAGAATAGTGTGCCTTTCTCTTAAAGAAAGTATCAATTCTCTAATCTCTATAATTGAAACAGGATCTAATCCAACAGTTGGTTCATCTAAGATGACAATCTCGGGATTTGTCACTAATGCAGCAGCAATAGCAGCTCTCTGCCTAAACCCTTTTGAAAGATTTCCTATTAGTCTTCCCTCTACTTTTTGTAGTGAACAACGTTCAATAATTTCTTGAACACATTTATTTACATCAAAATTTTTGTAATCTTGTTTTCTTAAATTGATCTTTGTTACAAATTCTAAATAGTCTCGCACTTTCATAGTTAAATAAAGAGGAGGATGTTCTGGCAGAAAGCCTATAAACTTTTGTGTTTCATTTTGTAAACCCTGAACATTTTGTCCTAAAACTTTCACTTCTCCACTTGTAGGTGGCAACAGTCCAGATATGATATTCATTGTGGTAGATTTACCAGCACCATTTGGCCCCAAGAACCCATGAATGGTGCCTTTTTTAACCTGAAAGGAAATTTCATCGAGGGCCAAAACCCCTGGCCAAGACTTGGAAATTTTATCTAGTATTATTGCATATTCCACTCTTGCTCCATGATCAGAAAAATAATGACAATAGAGTAAAATACTACCAAAATTGACAGAAATTGAGAAAAACTTTGTTAATTTTTAACTTAACTTTATAATTAACCGAATAGGACATTATGAAAGTAATTGAAACCTTTAAAAGACTGATTGGAAAAGCCCAAAGTATTGTCATTACTACCCATACAATTCCAGATGCGGATGGTATCGGGAGCCAAGTTGCGCTCTGCGTCGCGCTCAGGGAGCTTGGAAAAGATGCTATTTGCGTCAATGATGAACCATTACTTGAACGATATCTTTATCTAGATTCTAAATCTGTGATCATTTCTTATGATGAGTACATAAAGAGGGAGAATAAAGAGATCGATTTATTTATTGTGACAGACACCAACTCTTTGGAAAGGATAGGACCAAAAGTTCAAAATATGGTCACCATGGCGACAAACCTTCTATATATTGACCACCACCCCTGCCCTGAAGAAATTGCAAGGATTCATTGTATCGATACCAAAGCTGCTGCCACAGGCGAATTAGTTGGAAGATTAATCGAATCTATCGGAGTATCTTTTACAAAAGAAATGGCGCTACCACTTTATACTGCAATTCTTATTGATACTTCTAGCTTTCGTTATCCAACAGTGAGCGCCAATACCCATCTGCTCATTTCTAAATTAATGAACACTGGTATTGAACCGCCAGAGGCCTATAATTATATTTATGGAACAAAGAAAGTTTCCTATATGCAATTATTGGGCACCGTTCTAACTTCTGTGGCAGTATCTGATGATGAGAAGGTTGCTTGGCTGAAATTAGAAGAATCTGAATTATTAAGATATGATGTTGATCCAGAAGACACTCATAGTTTTATCAACCACTTGCTTATTTTAGATAATATTAAAGTAGCCTGTATGTTTAGACAGATTAATAAAAAAGTAAAAGTTTCATTTCGTTCAGCAGGAGATGTTGATGTGGGGATCATGGCCCAGGTATTCGGTGGCGGTGGACATAATCATTCAGCAGCTGCAATGATTGAGGGTGACATCAACACAATCATCGAAGATACAATTCCAAAAATACAAATAATGCTAGATGAATAAATTAATCGGCTAAAATTTTTGAAAGTACATCTCGCTCTTTATCGGAGAACTTAAATCCACCATTAGATAACACCCCCTTAAGCTTTTCTCGTGTTTCAGCAGCATCAGGCTTATTGGCAGCAATATCAGAACCCAAGACATAGTCAGCAGTATTTGGGCTATCGTTTAATTCTAATTCTTCTCCAACAACCACTGGTTTAGGATGAGATAAGTTTTGTGCTCTAAAGTCACCTTTAAATATTCCGCCCCCCATAAATTGACTCATTTTGGACCGTTCATAATTTTGCTTTCTTTCCTTGAGAGAATTTCCAGTTCGTTTTTCATTTTTAAGCTCTTCAAATCGACGCTCAACTTCGGCCCTCGACAATCTCTTTGTTCCAACAAGCTCATTTGTTTTAGATATTTTACGATTTACAGAACTCTTTTTTCCAGAAGAAGTAGAATTAGCAGGACTATGTTGAGAATTGTTAAATACTCGCATCTTTACTATTCTAGCAAAGATCTCATTAAGTTTGGTGAGGGAAATTCTTTTCAGTACTGTAGTAGTATGGTCAGATTAAAACCGAGATAATATAATAACCTACTTGGTTTTATTAACCTTTTTCTTTTTGGCATCCTTGGCATCCTTGGCATCCTTCAATCTTTTAAGCCGAGCTGCTCTCGCTTTTCTTTTAGATTGGGCCTTAATCATCTTTTCTTCATGATCGTCGGTAAGAATGATGATTTGCCACAGATGATTTGTAGAAGCATCATTTCTAAGTTCCATATAGACGGGAGTTCTATCACCATCAATATCATTGAGTACCCAAAAGGTTGATCCTAAAATTCCTATGAGATTATATAGGCCTTTATGCATATTTTGATCAATCATATACTTTAAAAAAATCAATCTAAGCGGTTCTTTCTTAGTACCTAAGAAGTCGTAAGTTCTCATATCGAGTAATGCTTCTCGAGTTTGATAAGATTTAAGTGGTTTTTCCAATTTCTTCAACATTTTAGCAGTAAAGTTAAAGTCTGTTTTAAATCCAGTCATATCAACATTAACAGCTGGCAGTTCTGAATTTCGAAGCTCTTTTACTGCCATTTCAAAATAAGACTGACGAGGTGTCGGAGATGGTGACGGTGTTACTGTTGGTGTCGGAGATGGTGACGGAGTTGGAGTTGGAGTTGGCGTTGGCGTTGGCGTTGGAGTTGGAGTTGGCGTTGGCGTTGGCGTTGGCATTGGCGTTGGCGTTGCTTCTGGCTTGAATAAATCCCAAACTAAACCTTTGTCATCAAACTCTCTTAAAGCTCCTGGAAGAAATAATTCTCCTTGCAAATAAGATTGCTTTTCTTTTTTTATCGCTTTCAAAACTAATGGAAAATATGTTTTAAGACGGCCTACCTTCCTTTCCCTTTCTTTAAACATCTCAGCGTATCTTTCTAGACATCGCCGCCCAAACCCACCTTTATTTATAACATTTAATACATTTGATTTTTCTAGAATAGAAATGAGTCCGTCTACATAAGTCATTCCATATAAGGTATCTTGCTCTGAGCAAGTCTGTTGTAAAAGCTTTTTATCTTCAGAACACTGAGTTGTTAAAATATTTTTGATTTGTTTTAATTTAATTAAACTACAATTGACACCTGTTTTATTGCAAGAATATCGCAGTTTCGCATCAGTGACACCTGCTGTATAAGAAGGAGTTCCACCTTTTCTAAATGTTTCCAACCATTTTTTCTTTTGATTTTCATTTAACCTTACGTAATTAATTTTTGTAGTATTTACTTTCTTACGAACTCTTTTAAGAAATTTCCTCATGTCTTGATCTTTTGGCCTACACCTTCTAAAAGTTTTTTTCCAATCGATGCCGCATGAGTAAGTTTTAAATCCCAGAGAATATAAGGTCTGAGAAGAATGTTTTATACCTTCATAGAGATAACTGAGTGCCATGAGGCGGAAAAGGTATCTTATGTAGTCAATATTCTCATTTAAAAAATAGTCTGGGCATTTTGACTTATTAGGTAATTCATGAAACCAGATTTTAGATAATCTCCCTATTTCAGGCTGGAGAAATAGGTCAAAGTAGGAGTTAAAATATTCATCATCTATAAATTCAACTTTACCATTAAGACTATTGAATTTGTGATCGGGAGCATAGGGTCCATAATAGGTCCCGGTATCATGCTCTCCTAAAAAATATTCATTATAAAAAGCGTTACTCTTATATGACTTTGCGATCGAGAGTGTCGGAACAATGAGTAAAATTATAATGTATTTCAAACATCCCAAAAGTACATCCTAATTTATTCAATTAACCAAAGACTTAATACTGGCACATAGGTAATAATTGCCAACGCAATAACCAATAGGATTAGGAATGGAATTGATGCTTTATACAGTTCTGTCACCGGTTTTTTAAAGCGGAACGATGAAATAAATAAATTAATACCCACAGGAGGCGTAATATATCCGATTTCAAGATTTGTTAAAAAGATTATTGCCAAGTGAACTGGATTGACTCCAAACTCCTCTGCAATAGGAGCAATCAGTGGAACAACCACAATAATTGCTGAAAAGATATCCATCATAGATCCAACTATTAATAAGAAGATATTTAAGAATAACAAGAAAGAATATTTACTAGTTAAGTAAGTTCTCATGAATTCCATAATCTGCATTGGGACTTCTTCATCAACCAGATAGTTTGTTAATCCAAGAGCACAGCAAAGAATAAGAAGAATTCCTCCTACTAATGACATTGAATCTAAAATGACTCTAGGGATATCTTTAAAAAGGTTTAAATCTTTGTATACAAAGCATTCGATAATAAGAATATAGAATGCGGTGAAAGCAGCAGCTTCTGAAGCTGTTGTATAGCCACCATAAATACCAACAAGTATCGCTATAGGTAATAGGACTTCAAAGAAACAACCTTTAAACGCAGAGACGATTTCGCCCATATGAAACTTTTTCTTCTCAGAGTTAGCTTGTCCATTCTTGATTGACCAAAGAGATAGTATAATAATCAATAATATTCCTGGTAAAATCCCTGCTTTAAATAATTTATCAATATCAACTTTTGCAACTAATCCGTAAAGAATTATTGGAAGAGAGGGGGGAAATAATAAGCCTAATGAACCAGAGGTTGTTATAATTCCTAGTGAAAATTTTTCACTATATCCTTCATTTTTTAAAATCGGATAGAGAAGTCCACCAAGAGCAATGATAGTGACACCTGATGCTCCTGTAAAAGCGGTGAAAAAGGCACAGATAACCAATGAAACAATAGCAACTCCTCCAGGTAGCCAACCAAGAGCAGCCTCAGCAAATTTTAAAAGTCTTTGTGGTGATTTACTTTCTGCCATCACATATCCAGCAAAAGTAAATAAAGGTATTGTTAATAAAGTAGGTGCCGATGAAATTCTATAAATTTCCACTGCGACAGCTGAGGTTTCAACATCAGTAAAACTAAAAGCAACTAATGCCGCTAATCCCATTATAATAAATAAGGGTGTTCCAATTAAGGCCAATCCTAGAATTCCAATTCCGGCCAAAACTCCCATGACTATGCCTCCCCTCTTGATCTGAAGTTTGCACTAAAAGAATCTACAAAAATATAGAAAAAGCGGTAGGCAATAATAGAAAATCCAAATGGAATTATTCCCACCAAAAATCCAGAACTTATTCCCCAGAAAACGGGTTTTCCATATTTCAATTCAACATCCATAAAAGCTTTGGCCGAAACTGTTAACCAAACCAAAGTGAGGAAAGACGCCAGAGCTATAATTCGAGTAATCCATAGGCTATAGTGTTCAAGATTTTTGGACTCGAGATATTTTCCAACAATATCAATTCCAATATGAGTTCCTCTTCCTGTAGCTAAGACGCCTCCAAGAAAAGTGGCAAGGAAGACAAGATGTCTAACAAAAGGCTCAGTCCAATGAATAGAGATTGAGAACCATCGAAGTATAATAGAAAGAACTGAAATGAGAAGCATACTGAAAACAGAAAAAATAAGTACATATGAGCTGAGCTTTTCTATAATTTCATCAATAGCTTTTAAAATTCCTTTCAAGTTCTTTCCCTGGACATGGTTATAATTTGGATTTCAATATTTTCCATGCATCAGCACTAAACAACTTACCTTTTAGTTTTTTGACAATACTATCTCGGTATTTTTTAGCTCGTGCAATATCAGTATCTTGGAATTTAACAAACTCAACTCCAAGTCCCTTAATTGCTTCTAATGCATCCTCATTATCCTTTATATTACCAGCATTTATATGCTTTATGTATTTTGCAGAAATTGCCTTCACTATTTTTTGATTTTCAACAGAAATCTTCGCCCATTTCTTCTTTGAAATGAGAATAGCACCAGTGGCATAGGCCAAGGGAAAATCAACCAAGTATTTTATTTTGGTATTCCACTGAAGAGCTATTATTCCAAGAGGTGGAGCATAAGCTGCTTCAACGATACCTGTAGATAAAGAAGAAAGAACATCTGGAAGAGGAAGAGGTACTGAAACTAAGTTCATGGCCGAGATCATTGAAGAAACTAGCTGATCGCCTTCCCATGCCCAAATTTTAATACCTTTCATACTGTCAATTGATGGAGTCTTCTTCTGCGAAACAAAATACACCATACCTAATTCAAAAAAACCAAGGTTGGTAAATTCATTCTTCTCGAATGACTTGTTGAAGTATGGGGCCATTGAATTCAAGGTTTTTAAAGCTTTGCTTCTATCATTCATAAAAATGAAAGGAACTTCCATTACTCTAACATCACCATTTATATCTCCGAGAGTTTTACCTGTAAAAACGCCTCCTCCAAGCTGACCAATTCTAATTTTTCTTAAGACATCAGGTTCATCACCTTGAGCACCTCCAAAATAGATTTTTATTTTTACTTTTTTGTTAGTAGCTTTTTTAATTTCTTTCGCCATTTTCTTTAGGTTTTTGGCCCACGTAGTACCTTCTGGAACAAGAACTCCAATTTTTAATGTGACTGCACTCGCTGGATTTGAAAATACAAATAATGTCAAAGTAAAAATAATTGTAAATAGTGATAACGTTTTCTTAATCATGATGTTCACCTCAGAATAAATCTTTTTCGTATTTAGAAATAATGTTATATCTTTCGATTGCTAATGCTTGATAAAATCGAATTTTTTTTCTTTTAAACGCAGAATTATTTTGCGCTTTAGAGCTTGGATTCCATTTCATTTCTTCCATCGCTAATCGTTTATACTTTTCCATATATAATCTCTGTGTTTTATATCCATCTTCATCTCCTTGAGGAATCAAGTAGAATTGAATATAGGCTACACGCGCCAACCAATTATCAGGCTGGGATTTAATTAACTTAAGGAAAATCTGTTTTCCTTTTTCAGGGTTTCCACCCAACATTGACGGTCTTCCTGCCTCATACGCTCCAAAAAACATCTGGCAAATACCATTTGCTAAATTTAGATTTATTCCACATGCGTAGTCAAACATTCCTTTAGCAATTGCAAGTTGAGAAACCAAGGACATATTGTCTTTTTGAAAATTTATCAGACCAGCTAAGGATTGTGCTGTAAATACAACCCCTTCAAGTTCTTGGGGGTCATCACCTACATTATCGCTCAATAACTTCACAACTCCATTGTCTGTATTTATTGCTTTTTTAAGATCTCCATAGGTCACACCTTCTTGCTTCAACCAACTTAATCCATATCCCAATGCCTTTGAGTAATTAAAGATGCCCTGATTGATATTTTCCGTTTTCTCATTTTCAGCATAATAATCTGCTAAATAAGCAGTTTCGTTAACTGCAAATGCGTAAGCAGCGTAACCCTTTGTCAGAGTAATTTTTAACCCTTCATCATGAGGCTTTAATGACAACAACCCTTCTAGCATTTTTAATTGAGGCAGCAAACCATTCTTAAAGTTTTCGTAATTGGCCTCAGTTTCCATTTCTAAAGAGGCATCATAAAACATATCGGAGGCCACACCGATACCTATCCTTTGAAACATTGAGCAGGATGAAGACAAAATAAGTGAAATAACAATCAAGTTTAA
>JABGXW010000104.1 GCA_018675575.1 Bacteriovoracaceae bacterium
AAAGCTATTAAAGCGCAGTATCAAAATTTAGAAACTTATTCACCAAGTATCAAAAAAATGGTGGAAGGATTTGCCAAGGCCTATCTTGTGAGACATGATAAAGCTATAACTGACGACCAAGCGAAAGAACAAAGAATAAAAGAACTTGAAAACTATAAGAAGCTACTTAGAGATGGATTACCTAAAGAGTTTTCACCAGAAAGTCTTCTTCAAGACAGTACTGATTTGCATCAAGCCTTAGTAAGTTCTACAAAAGAAAGTAATTCTCCCACAAATGAAAATTTAGATCAAATTAAAGAAATGAAAAAATTAACTTATAAAATAGATAAAGGAATGGAAAAATATAAGAAATGCCTGGGTAAATTAAGATTTAGAGAGTTAACATCCCCTGATCCTGAAGCGCCAGGTTGTGAGTTAAAAATCCCACAATATCGTTGTCAAGGCCCAGATCATTCAAACTGTACAGAAATTCCTTCCAAAGAAATAACATTTGAGAGGGCTCAAGAAAAAATTAAAGACTATCAATTAAAGATGACTTCAGACATTAAAGAAGGAATTAATAAATATACAAATATGGCAGGCGCAGATAATGAAAGCATTGAGATCCCTGAAGGTACTTTTGATCTACTAGATCAAAAAGCACAAAGCCTGAGTTTAGAACAAAATAAAAAAACAAAAATCGAAGAGACAGCCAAAGAAAGTGGAAAAAATGATAAAAAATATCTAGACAAACATTTTGAAAAGTTAGAATGCAGTCTCATGCTATTTAATGACAGAGCTAAAATGATGTCAGAGATCTATGACTCTGGTGAACCTTCTAAATCCATGGATACAAAAAAAATATTTTTAAAAGGACTTAAAAATTCAGGATGCTTAGATCAAGGTTATGACTTAAACCATGAACTCGGATTAATAAATGCGTCCAAGGAAGTATTTTCAAAAAATACAGGATATGAAATGAATCATGATTTTCTAGAGTCTTGCATTCAAAAGCAGCCAGATGCCGTTAAATTAGAAGGTCGTATTAGGGAATTAGAAGATGAAGTCATGGCAGCGAAAGGCAGCATTGCCAAAATTAAAGAGAAAAAAGATTATAAAAACTTATTTGAACTAAAAGTCTTATCCTTACAGCGTTATAAAATAAAATGTATATACAGTCGAAAGAGACATCCATGTCATCTTGATTTCACAGAAAATTCAGGTAACAATAAATTAGATTCTTTTATTTCTCATAACAATAAAGTTATTGGCATCTTAGAAGAAAACGAACTTAAAAGTACTCCAAGCTATGCTCCAGATCTCAGGCAACATACAAAAAGGATGGCCGATGCTTGCACCGATAAACGAAGAGAGAAATATCCAAAGCTTTGCCTTGATGCTAAAAATAGGCATACCAACGCCATGATGAAAACAGAGAATGAAAAAGTGAGAGACTCCCATGAGAAATATCACATCACTTATGGACCAGATGGTACGAAAGAAATTAGAAAAAAAGCAAAAGTTTCAAGCATGGTGGTGTCTAGTCTTGGCAGAGGCATTGTAGAATATGGAGTTCCCACCTGGATGCAATATGAATCCAATAAGGCCCAAATGAATTATAATGAGGCCATGGGTTATAATAAGAAGGTTAATAATTACATGATGGATAATGGTTATTTTTGGGGTGGAGGTTATGGTGGATATGGATATGCCGGCGGCATTTACCCCTTTAGTACTTTTAATAATGGTTATTATTCCCCCTTTCTCTCTTCAGGATACCAAGCTGGTGGCTATAGGTCTCAATATCTAAGTATTCAATAATATATAACAAACCATGGATTATGCCTCCGTTGGGAGGCAGCAAATTTTGCTCCTTTTTTGGTTTTATTAGGGGTATTGTAAGTACTCGAAATGACAAAAAAATAACCGAATAATTTCAAATACTTAGAAAAAGATCTCCCTTTTTTCCAAATCGACTTAATAACTCAAGTTCTACGATAAAATGAATCTAATAGTAACCTCCGAATTAACTAAAATTGAAGGGAATAAAACCGATTAGTTAGATGGAGAACGGACTCTCGCAAAGGGAAAGAATTGAAATCTTTTAAATTCATTCAAATATTCATTTTATTTGTATTGATGTTCTTATCTGCCTGTGTTCCGACGTCTCCTAAAAGTAATCGAAAATCAACATCATCTGGCTCAACAGGAACGACTGAAACCCCCGATGAATCAGGGGCCATTGATTTTGGAGGCAAGAGACTTTATTGGTATGCCAGTGGACTTGAGGTTGATGGCACAGTCACAATCAATTCCGACACCCAAGAAGTTGTCTATATAAGAGGCGAGGCGATTCATACTTATCTTGGATTAGAAATAAATAACGTAAGTAATTTTGATCAAACCTATTGCTTGGTTGCAAGCTATAATACATCTGGTGTCAAAAAACATGTTCGTGCGAGAGCTGTTCCTATTGATTTCTATAATTTTTCTCTTCAACAAAAAGAAAAGTTATTAAGAGTAGATTTTCCAAAGAACCCAGAGAATCAAGCCTCCTGTAATGGTACAGTCTCTCAAAGAGATCAATTTGCAAATTCCATAGCAAATATTTCTCTAGCAATTGACATTGCCTTTGACCCTTCAGACTTTTGTCTTGGTAGTTGTAACACTAATTACACAGCCAGTAATTTGTCTCTTTATCAAGTTGATTCCA
>JABGXW010000105.1 GCA_018675575.1 Bacteriovoracaceae bacterium
GCTCTCTAAGCGAATCGTCTTATCATCTTCCCTAATTGCTCGACCGATAGAGTGGAGCCATTTCGTAACTCCCGATGGAGTCTGTATTTTTAATTCCAAATCCCAGGGTTTACCTAATTCAATGGCATTATCTATCGATGTTTTCAAAAATTCTTGGTATTCAGCGATGAATAATTCTGTCATTGCATTGAGACTGGGCTCAAAGTCTTGATCTAGTCCGTGAATTTGGAAGACTGCTTCATTCCAAGACATCAAGTTGTTCTCAATGTCATAGCTCCACAAACCCGTTGTGGTTTGTAAAAGAGTCCAGCTTAAAAAATCCTCAGAAAATTGTACCAATTTCCTCTCCTTAAATTAGATAGAAAAGAAATTATATAACATAAATTCTAATTTTATTACATAAAACATCTTATTTGTAATCAACGATAGAATTCTTTGTATAAAACCGACCTCGTCAAGAATTTACAAATAAGATAAATTATTGGAAAACTTTCTATTTTTAATTTATACTCATAAAATGCCTTCCGAACGATTTGATGTTCTAATTGCTGATGATAACGCTGCAGTTCGATCATTAATAAAAGAATTAATTGAAGATGAAATTCCAAACTGTTTGGTGATAGAAGCAGATAACGGCAGCGTTGCGCTAAATAAAATGTCCGTTCAGTTTTTTCACCTAATCATTACTGATATCAATATGCCTAAAGTGGATGGAGAAAAACTAATTGATAATATTAAAACTTTACCTTCGGAAAATCATCCTCAATATATTCTAGTTATTTCAGGTACAGAGAATGAACCCAATTTAGATAAGTTTCATAATGCTAAGTTTATGCAAAAACCAATCAATGCTGATGTTCTCATTCCCTTTATTACAATATGTTCTGAAAATAAGCCTATTAAACCCAAGTTTAAAATGAATGTAGAATTTGTAAACCCATTTATTTCTTCAACAATAAAAGTACTCCAAAAAACTTGCTTTACAAAAGCTACAAAAAAAGAAGTCAAGCTTCGTACAAAAGATGCCATGAGTGGAGACATTTCCGCCCTCGTCGCCATGAATTGTTCAGACTTCAATGGAAGTCTTGCCTTAACATTCCCAGAAGAATGTTTCTTAAAGATTGCAAGTAGTATGCTAGGCGAGGATTACAACGAATTGACTGATGATATGGTGGATGCCGCGGGGGAAATTTGCAATCAAATCTTTGGTTTATCAAAAAAGTCATTAAACGGTGATGGTTTTAATATTCAACGGTCCATTCCAACTATCATTAGAGGGAAAAATCATCAAATAAAGCATCTTATTCATGGGCCTTGTATCAGCATGTTATTTGAAACGGAACATGGTGAGTTTGCAATAGAAGCTGTCGTTAAATAATAAGTTAAAATAAATTTTCTTTTTTTAAATATTTTTTTATAAAGCTAGACGCTTGTTCTGGAAAATGATGGGGAAGTTTTTCTGGCATATCATAAGTGACTTGGTTTCCTTGCTCGATTAGAATTTCTCCAATGCGCAAAGTTCCTCCTTTTCCCACAACGATATCATCAATGCCTGTAATAAAATGGACCTTTTTATTCACCAGCTTTAAATTCTTTTTTTCTTCACGAATCCATGGAAATAACTTATCGGGTTCAAGTTCAGGTGAAACCAATTGGCTTCTTAAGTTCAATGTCGATTTATAAAAGTTTGAAGCAAATAGATGCTTCTTACCTTCGGCCAATAGTCCGAGTCCAACACAGACGGCCCTGGTATTCAGTGATGAAAACCCATCAAGCTCTAACGCCTTTAATGCAAGCAGCGCCCCCATAGAATGCCCACCCAAAATGACGTTAGGAATTTTATAATCATCATGAACTGAGCAAGCTAAGAACAAATTTAAATAGGCGCGATAAAATAGAGCATGGGCCGATTCTTTAAAGCTTTGAAAATTAGAAACCTCAGAAAATCCCCCAAGGTAATGACCCGGAAGGTCAAAGATCATCACCGGCATCCCCTCTTCTACCAAGCGACTGGCCCAAGTGAGTAATGATCCTTTATGACTAGTATAGCCATGAGCAAAAATAGCAATAGACTTAAGTTCAAAGGATTCTATTCTCTCAGGGAGAAATCCTAAGGCCTGTACCTCGAACTCTTTTTCTATTAAATTTGTTTTGAAAACTTTAATTCCCATAATCAATCATACACATTCGCCTTAAGAAATTGTAATGATTTTAAAGATTTAAATTGACGAAAAGCCCGTGATAATTTAATTTTACCTTTCATAAAAAGTGAATGCCCTCTTAGCTCAGTCGGTAGAGCAAGGGACTGAAAATCCCTGTGTCCGTGGTTCGATTCCGCGAGAGGGCACCATCTTTTTCTTGAAGTTTAAAAAGCCAAAGTCTAACCCACTTTGGCTTTTTTGTTTCAAGTGGTTACACTGTTTTTTTATCTTTTAACAAATACTCATTACATTATTTTCTTCAATTAATTCCTCTGGCGTCTGTGTGGCGTCTAAATTTCCAGAAAAAGAAATGATACTAATCGCCTTTTCCAAATGCTCAGGTGCTAAGTGAGAATATCTCTCTGTCATTTCTAATTTAGAGTGCCCTAGAATTTTTTGAAGATCGTAAATATTTCCACCTCTCATCATAAAGTGACTAGCAAACGTATGTCTTAGAGCATGAAAGTGAATGATATTTTCTATACCAGCTTTCTTGGTGGCCTTTGCTAATCTTCTTCCAAGGTGATGAAAATTAATTGGATTTCCATTTGGCTCACAAAGACAAAAACGATTATTTAACTGCTGTTTGAAGAGTTTTTGAAGAACTTGTCTCGATTCTGGGTTTAAGGGTATCATTCGTTTGCGAGATGACTTTGTTGTGTCCCTTAGACCAAATCTATCTCTTGTTCTGGTCACTTCAATTACGTTCCTTTTAAAATTAACTCTATCCCACATAAGGCCTGCTAATTCTCCGCGCCTCATTCCAGTGTTAAGTGCTAATACATAGACGGGATAATCAAAGGTTGTAATATTTGCCCGTAGAAACTGAGAAATCTCTCCCTCTGTCCAAAAGATGTCTCGTTTAGGTAAGGTCTTAAGTTTTTTCATCCCAAAGAGTGGTGATTTATCTAGATGACCTAACCTTACTGCTTCATTCAATGAAGTTTTAAACACAGTCAAAATCATATTTATGCCAGATGCTACATGATTTTTCTGTCGTAAGTTTAAAATCAACTTATCTCCATGACTAATTTCAATTTTATCTAAATAGATTTTTCCAAATAAAGGATTGAGCTTAAGTCTCACTGTATCTTTATATCTAGAATAAGTTCCTGGAGAACATTGATATTTAACCTTCTCTTCTAACCATTCCTTAACAAAATATTTATACAGTATTCTTCTTTTCTCCTTACCAGTCGCCTCTCTGTTTTCAATCTCTAGTCTTGTTCTAGCTTCCCATTTCTTAGCATCAGTTAATCTCTTAAATCTTGCAGAAATCTTTTTTCCACTTTTATCTTTAAGTTCAACACGGTATTTAATTCCATTTTTAGTTTTAATTTTTTGCATAACATTCTCCTTTAACTTTGGAGTTTGTTGTCTATCGTCGTTTCTATTAGAATGTAAAAGAGCTAAGACAAAACTACCAAAATATGTAAAGCTTGGGGGAAATATTTCTCCAAATTATAATATTTATAAGTTCTTTCCTACCCTCTTCGTACTTATCCATTTAAGAATTTCGTCTTTGTCAAAACGAATATGATTACCGAGCTTGTAATAAGGTATAAGCTTGTAAAAGATCTGGGACCTTAGCCAACTCTCCTTCACTATTAATAGCTCGCTGGCCGAAGTTATTGTTAACAAATTACAATTATTCATAGAGCTCCTAAGGGCCCCCCACCCAAAGGGGGGCCAGATTTAGTAGAAAAAAATACTAACTTATTTAGGCAACAGGGAAGCCAATAAGATGGGCCATAATCTCTGTGATTGATCTCATTTCTTGGTCATCTCCAAGGAAGCTTCGGTCTTTTTTATGGCCCTTAACGAATATTTGAGATCCTTTTTTAAGCTTTTCCATTATAGCCTTGGCATCTGAACCCCATACTATGACCCTTTTCCAATCCGCTACTTGTTTGCCATAAGAATTAACAGCAACGTTTAAGGTGCAAACGGGTTTGTTATTGGTGTAATGAAGTTTGGGATCCTTTCCAAGTCTTCCATAAAATGTTTCATCTACTCTAGAACTTTGTTTTTTTATACTCGTTTGGGGTTTACTCAATACATTAGATTCCATCGAATCCTCCGGTAATGCAAATGTTGGACTCTTTAATTCGTTGTTTGTTATTGGTTCCATAGGGTACTTCTCCTTTATACAGAAAGTTTTTTAGCTAAATACTCTACAAGTAAAATCATCTTCATTACTGACATCAGTATTTCTTCTTATCCCACAACTTATTGCCTTATGTGATGCTGGACATGTTAACGTCGTCAAGCCTTCCGCCTGATTTCCGTAGAAGTTCATTACATTTATAGGCTCAAGAATCACGCCCTTACATATCACCGCTCCAGCATTGTCGAAACCAGTTACGAATCCACCAGGAGGGCAAGACCGATTAGCTGAAGATGAGGAACTCTGACGAGAACAAGATAAAATAGTAGTCTCTCCACTAGAGTTAGTAGACATTCCAACATTAACACTAAAAAACTTTTTCATTTTTCTTACTTTTGACGAACTAATCTTCTTCTCGTAAATAATAACCAAATGCCCTGTATCGCTGTATGGTCCATCACAATAATTATCAGAGCACCCACCAAGTCCATTATTCATGACAAGTTTCATCGAAGTTATATTCAATTTACCGAACTTACTTTTGTCATTGCTACCAGGGTTGTCGGCTCCATTAAATTTCTTCAACGTCCTAGAGTCTCCAGCAACATTGCTATACCAGAGGTCAACATCCAAGCCTTCACTTGCTTCGGTAAAAGCTGACCCCGCATTTATTTCAGCTCCAGCAAAATCAATGTCTTTTTTCTCGAAAGTTACAGGACTACCGACAGGATTTTCTCCAGCAAGGCTAATTTTACAGTAATTGGGATTATCTAAAACCATCCTTACAGAGACCATCATTTCTGCTTCATCGGCTAACGAATTGGCACGACTATGAACATCTTCGATATTTTTCATCACTTGTATTACGGCAAGAGACAATCCACCTAATAGACCTGCTGCCACCATAACACTGACAAGTGAGAAACCTTTGTTATTCCAAAACTTCATATAAATCCTTTTCCTTTAATTCTATTAGAAAGAAAGAAAGTGACTTCGGTGTCTATATCATCAAAATTATTCAAATATCAAAGAGCTACAGCTTAAAACCTGTCCGGGCTGCTTATTGGTAGCAGTTTAGCGCTTATATTGAATGTTGAGTAGAGGGGCTTA
>JABGXW010000106.1 GCA_018675575.1 Bacteriovoracaceae bacterium
AAAGACATCTAAGTCTCTTACTCCGTTAGTTCGAATCAGCCCTGACATTTCTTTGAGAACATAGTCCCCAGCATCATGACCAATATTGTTATTTAAGTTGCCAAAATGATCTAAATCAAAAAGAATCAGTGAAAGCGGAACTCCAACAACTTTAGACTTTTTAACTTCAATATCAATTTTATTATTAAAATATGTTTTATTAAAGCAACCGGTATGACGATCGGTATTGGCTTCTAAATTAAGCTTGTCGTAAGTAAGTCTTTCGGGATCTCCTTTAGGAAGATATTTAAGACCTATTACGCCAATTTTAATCATGTCCGCTTTATTCAACTCTGTTTTAAAATCAATTTTTTTATTATTGAGGTAGGTTCCATTCTTAGAGCCTGCATCTTCAACAAACCAATTCTCTAAGTCTGTTGAAGTTAATTTAAAATGATGTCGAGAAATTCCACTGAACTCTAATGGTATTGTGTTGTCTGCATTTCTGCCTGCTGTGACTTCATTAGCTTCAAGGTCAAAAATTGTTCCATTCAAATCTCCACCCACTACTAATAAGGCGGCTGGTTTTTTTTGGGCTTCATTTTCTGCACTTGCTAATGCTGATTTAATATCTCGAAGAACAATAGTTGTGTCGTCATTACTCATTGTTATCTTTGGTTCCAATATAAGTTGTTATGACTTTATAGTGTCAAATGCCTAATTTCAATGCCTTGTTTATATTTATATTAATATTCAGTTTCAAGCCATTTTAAAGCATAAACCTTGCCAAGTTCGACCCCTGGCTGATCAAATGGATTAATTTCAAGATAAGAACCCATTAACGCGGTAAGACATTCGAAGAAAAGTATCATTGAACCCATGGATAGTTCATTGAGTTCGGATATTTTCATATGAATATAAGGTCGGTTGTTCTCTTCAAGTGCCTTGAGTGTTCCATTAAGTTCCGCTTTAAACAATTGACTCAGTGAGTAGCGAGATATTTTTTGAAGCGTAGGTTGTGTAAAGTTATTCTTTAGTGAAAAATCATGGCCAAATTTATCTATCTCGATCAATATCATGGTCTTATCAAAAGGTCCTTCCATAAATAATTGAAGTTGAGAATGTTGATCAGTTGCCCCATAGGCTGGAATGGGAGTAAAACCAGTGTTAACAATAGACCCATCAAGCTTCTGTTTTTTTCCTAAAGACTCTGCCCATAATTGTACATACCAGTGGGATAGGTCCCTTAACTTGGATGAGTAAGGCATGAATATAGTTTGAGAAATACTTTTTTCTTGTTTAAGAGCATAAAGAAAAGAAGCTGTTTGAATAAGAATATTTGAATCAAGATCTTCATTTAGAATATCTATTTTTATTTTATTTGCACCCTCATTTAACTTTTCGATCTCTAGGCCTGCAAATAGCGCCGGAAAAAATCCTATCGGAGTTAAGACAGTGAATCTTCCTCCTATATTAGAAGGAATCGTAAGACATTCTATTTGCAGTTCTTTTCCAATCTCAAGTAATTGTGATTTTAATGGGTCCGTCGCAAAGACAAAATAGTTTTTAAATTGATTTTCTGCAATGTTTTTTTGCTTTAGTAGTTGTGAAATAATTGCAAGTCCTGCCATCGTTTCGGCTGTTCCTCCTGATTTAGAACAGAAATAAAATAGAGTTTGTTCAATATCTAATTTATTTAGTTGGTCATTAATTTCTTGAGGATCAATATTATTAATAAAAATAAATTGATGATCATTTTTTTGTAATGCTGAGATGAGCATCTCTGGTCCTAGGGATGATCCACCAATACCAACATGGACAAATGTCTTTTTATTTTTGAATTTGTCGTAAGTCTTGTAACAATCTTGAATGAGGTGGGAGCTTTCAGAGACACGAAAAAACCCTATGTTTTCATCTTTAATTGTCTTTTTAAATACTTCAAATTTTTCTTTTGCAAAAGAACTTTCAAAAAACTTCGGAGAAAGAGACTCTCTTCCTGAATAACTTATTTTTAAACTCATTTTGATCCTAGTCGAACTCTTTTCTTAATGCTCGTGCTATAATGACTTTTTGGATTTGATTTGTACCCTCTAAAATTTGTAAAGCCTTCGCATCTCTCATAAGTCTTTCTACTGGATATTCGGTTGTAAATCCGACGCCTCCAAGTATTTGAACGGCATCAGTAGAAACACGCATTGCTGTATCAGTCGCTTTCATCTTGGCCATTGAAGCAATTTTTTGATCGAAGGTACCATTGTCATAATTTAAAGCCGCTTGATTAACCAAAAGTTTAGACGCTTCAAGTTCTGTCGCCATATCTGCCATCATGAATTGTAATCCTTGAAACTCGAAGATCGCTTGATCAAACTGCTTTCTTTCTAAGGAATATTTAACAGCTTCATCAAGTGCTCGTTGTGATAATCCACAAGCAATTGATCCAATTGTTATTCGACCTTTATCGAGGGCCGACATTGCTATTTTAAAACCAAGTCCTTCTTCTTTTAAAAGATTGTCTTCTGAAACGAAACAATTATCGAAAACCAGTTCTCGGGTTGGAGAAACTCGCCATCCCATTTTTGATTCTTTCTTACCATAAGAGAATCCTTTTGCTCCATCTGTAACTATGAAGGCTGAGATGCCTTTATGTCCAACCTCTCCAGTTCTGGCCATGACAATATATGTTTTGGCAATTCCTCCGCTGGTAATCCACATTTTTGAACCATTTAATACATATCCACCTTCCGTTTTTTTGGCAGTTGTTTTAAGGCTGGCTGCATCTGTTCCGCTTGATGATTCTGATAAACAAAATGCACCGATCTCTTTTCCCGAAGTGAGTTCCGGAAGATATTTTTTCTTTTGGTCTTTGGTTCCATATTCATTGAGGATCGCTTGGACCATCGTTGATACAGAGATCGTCGCGGCATATGAAACGGAAGATTTTGCAATTTCAGAAAGGGCAATAGAAAGGTCTTGATAATTTAATCCCGCTCCACCAAACTCTTCAGGTAATGTCATTCCACAAAAACCTAACTCACCTAAAGAATTAAAAATCTCGAATTTAAATGTTTCATTTCTATCGTCTTCTTCTAGAAATGGTTCAATTTTGTCATTTCTAAACCTTTCTAATTGTTTACTTAATTCTTGTTGGAGTTCGTTCATTGTTTTGCCTAGTTCTTAAGTGCTTCATTTAATAAATTTTTAGCGATAATCATGATCATGACTTCATTAGTACCTGCACCAATTTCATTTAACTTATTGTCACGCATGAGCCTTTCAACTGGAAACTCTCTAGAGTATCCATATCCACCATGGATTTGGATTGCATCCAAGGCTATTTTTGTGACCATCTTTGGTACTTGTAGCTTAACCATGGCAGCTGGCACAGCTCCCTCTTTTCCATCATCATATTCTTTAGCCACAGTGTAGAGAAACCTTTTTAACATTTCTGTTTCTGTGGCCATTTCAGCTATCATCTTCTGAATCATTTGGTAATGCGCCAAGTTTTTACCAAACTGCTTTCTCTCTCCAGCGTATTTAATGCAGGCGTCGACACAAGCTTGGGCAATACCAAGGCTGATTCCCGAGATAGCAATTCTTTCCAATTCAAGATTTTTCATCATGTGATAGATAGAATCACCGACATTACCGATAAGATTTTCTTTAGGTATCTTTGCATTTTCAAAAACTAATTCGCCGGTAGGTGATCCCCTCATTCCCATTTTGTGAATTGGTTTTCCTACACTAAATCCCTCCATTCCCTTTTCAATTATGAAAGTAGAAAGGTTCTTTCTCTCGCTTCCTGTTCTTGTATACACATAGGCTACATCAGCATACTGAGCATTTGTAATCCACATTTTGGTTCCATTAATTTGGAAATGATTACCCTTGTCAACTGCTTGAGTTTGTATTCCAACAGCATCTGAACCATATCCTGGTTCACTCATTCCCATACAACCGATATGTTCTCCAGAAATAAGTTTAGGAAGATATTTTTGTTTTTGTTTCTCAGAAGCATTATTTTCAATATTGTTAACACAAAGAATGGAATGTGCTAGATAACTCAAGGTTAAAGCAGGACAGGCACGACCAAATTCTTCCATAACAATTGTTGCCGCTAATGTTCCCATACCCGCACCACCGTATTCCGGATCAGATGTAATTCCTAGTACTCCGAGCTCTCCCATTTTTCTAAATGTATTAATATTAAAAGTTTCATCTGTGTCATGTTTCTCTGCATCAGGAGCTATTTCATTTTTTGCAAAGTTTTTACATAGTTCTTGTAATTGTCTTTCTTCATCAGATAAAAACCACATATAGAATATTCCTCGAACAATTAGTTGAATTTAAAGGAATTTATAACAAATTGTACTGATATCGACAAGAATACAGAAACTGAATGAATAACTATTCAAATAGAGAATCTTATGAGTAAAATAGACGCTAACTATTTAAAAAGCGAGTAAGCGCTCTGTGTCCATTGAAACAAGATTAGCCCGTGACGAGGATTCTGTGTTTCCAGGTGAAAATTGGTTTTTTTATTGGAAAACATCTGTCTCATTGTGGCGCACAAAGCTATCTGAACTTAACGGAATCTCAAAAATAATCGTTCCAATAAACTGGTCTTTTCATAGTGAAATGGGTGAAAAATTTGATTTTGGAGAACATAAACCAGAAACAAACTTAGCTCAACTTTCGGAAGTGGCAAAGGAGCTTGGGAAAGAAATTATCTATTTCATTCCAATGACTCCTGCTCCATTTCTTCAAAATGGGGGATTGCCACATCTATTATCAAAAACAATTTCTTTAAACGATGATGGACTCGCTCAATCTCAAATTGGTTCCAATGAGGAATTGTTTAAGACATACTCTCTATATGATCCAAAGGTATTTAAAGCATTCTCAAAGTTTATTGTTGCTTTAGGTCAGTACTTTTACAGAGATGGAATTGTAAACGATGTCTATGGAATGAAATGTGGTTACTTCTCTAAGGGCCGATATCATTCTTTTTTAGAAGATTCCAGTAGGGAGTTTCATGATGCATTTTCTCGTTACCTAGACGCCAGAATGCGAGACCCCGAAAATAATTTTGAGAAACCTACAAGTGCAAGAGAGGAGCAGATATTAAAACACGAGTTTGAAAACTTAATTATGAGTTTATATAAATCTTCTTTAGAAGAAGGCATATCGGCAAACTTTGAAGGTCAGGTAAATGTTAACTTCTTAGGAGCATCTGTTCATGACTCATTAAAAAGGCTAATGAATAACAATGATATCAAAAAATACTCTCATGAGATATTTGAAACAGTTTCTAAAAAGATGATTGTATCTTCGACTCTTTTACCCAGTCATATTAAAAAAGGTGTCTTTGGTCATCAATTAAATCAATTAATGGGTGAAAATTATATCAATCAGATGCTGCAAAGAAATATCGAAGATGATGGCTACTTGGGCTTTAGTCCTCTTGGTTTCTTTGAAGTGTATGAAAACTCATTCAACAGTAATTACGAAAAAGATTCGTGGAAAAACTTATCTTTAATCTCATACTTATATGAGAATTACAGATTCAATTTCTTTGAAACGGAAGAAGAAAGTTTTGCATTTAATGAATCCTCCATGATCGATAATAAAATTCACTTTATACAAGGATCAGAATTAAATAGAACTAGATATTCAGATATGCTAAAGCTTTTCATGAGTGGTGGACAGATCATTCTTAACAGATCAGGGATGGATGAAGGTTTTTGTAGAAAGCTTGAAATGTTTTACACAGAGAATAGTCTTAAAATTGAAAAAGTTAATTATAATTGTTTGATTACAAATATCGCATTAGACGCGGGGAGATTAATCATCTTTGAGGGATTTGATTTAGAAGAACTCGCTGTAGATATTAAAAAAGATTTTTGGTTAAAACTTTTATCGACTTTCGAAATATTGCATCTAAATATAAATATTCCAAATGAAATACAGGTCTCTTGGAGTACTAGAAACATTTCAACAGCAGAGTTAAACTTTGAAGAAATTCGAAGAGTCGATTTTTATAACATTAGTAGTTATAAGAAGAAAATTAAAGTGCCTCACTTGAAAAACTTCGCATTACTCAAGATCTATGACGAGGTGAATGTGAGTATCTCCAAAAGGAATCAAGATGTGGAAGTGGAGCTTCTACCTGAAGGTCATTTGGCCATGGACTTTGGAGTTTATACATGAATAATGAAAATTATCTCTTGTTATTGTATGGATACTACCCAGCTGTTGATAATCAGGAAGGCTCATATAAATTAATGAAAGTAGTAGATGAAAGAGGAATGGTCGATGATCAATCTCTTGCTGATGCTTTAGTCAATTCTCTTGGAAAAGATTTGAGTTCTAACTCAAATCAAACTCATTATGATCTAAATGAAGACATCTACTTTAAGGGATTAGAGGAGCTTAATAAGTTTGCGTACAAGCTAATGAATGACCTAGATGCTCCATTAATTTGTGTTCTTTCTGCTGAAAACTATAACACTTGTATGGAAAAATGTTCTTCTCTAGAAGAATTCAAAGATCTCTTATTAGACTCATCAAATTGCCTTGAAAATGTAGATTATTCTAAGGATAAGGGCTTACTTTCAAAAATATTTAATTAAATAAGGAGCACGATCAAATGATTTGAGCGTGTGCATGTAAATCACTAGAGATTATATTTAAGTTCAACAGTCATTGGTGTATGATCAGATCCTAATATGTTGCCATAGGATTTTGAGTCTATAACTTCAAGTCCTCGTACGAATACGTAATCAATAATATTATTGAACACCTTTTTTCTATTATCGACTTTAAAGGTAACTTCTTTCATCTTTAAACCCTTTACAACAATTCTTCGCATAAGACGGAGCTTAGCAGGAGACCAAGTATTAAAGTCTCCAGCAAATACGACAGGTCCCTTATATTTCTTAATGTCTTTTGCGAGATCTTTTAATTGCGTTCCAAGCACTTGTGTTGAAACAAAATTAATCGCATGGATGTTAACGGCCATGAGTTCTTGATCAGTGCCTTGTATTTTATAAAATGTTTCCAGTGCCATCTTTGGAGTATTAATTGCAGGTTCTAATGCTCGACTTCTTTGTGCTTTATATCTTGTTGTTCTAACTCTACTTGCTGTCGTTACACCAGTTCTCGTTCTACTAGGAAGATATATGAAAGAAGTAGCAGTATGATATCCATATCTTTCGTGATTAGAGAATACATTATTCATTAAATCATTCAAATACATTTCTTGATTCATCAGAATATCTTGTCCCTCAGTTAATTTTTCATAATCTTCTTTCCATGAAGGATTCTCTCCCTTGTACATGTTCCATACTAAGATTTTAATTGAGTCTGGATTGAGTTCTTCTTCTGAAAATTCTCCAATATCCAACATTACGTTCTTAATGCTTGGAACCCATGGAATTTCTACTTTGTCTTTAGCACTTACTGTGCCTGCAATGATTAAAATTAGCGTATATGCTAATATCATTGTTTTCATACTGATTACCTTTATTAAAGATTTATTTATTATAACCTAACTAGAAGATTTGTCGTGCGCAAGCCTGTAAAAGATATAGGGGGGCCATTGCTAAGATCCTGAAAAGACGGTAACAATAGCCTAATAGCAGGATATTATAAAAATACTTACCTTAATTAACTCTCGAAAGTAAGAGGATATTAGAATTAAAAACACACAGAAAAACATATATTCTTTAACTTTACCTGCCCTTCAACAACTTTTAGCAGCCGAAGGTTTACCAAAGTTCTCTGCAGGACAAATATATCAATGGCTTTATAAGAAATATATATTCGATATGGAAGAATGGACAAACGTATCCAAGAAGGTAAAAGAATATTTGGCCAAAAGCTTTGATTTTACGCTCCCGAAAATTGTCTGGGATGGCCATTCTAAAGATGGAACGAGAAAGTTTTTACTTGCTATGAAAGATGAAAAGACGGTTGAATGCGTAGTTATTGATGCTCCTGGGAGACTCACATTATGCGCTTCTTCTCAAGTTGGTTGTGCTATTGGATGCACATTTTGCCACACTGGAACAATGGGTCTAACGAGACATTTAGACTCATCAGAAATAACAGGACAATATATGGCAGTCTCTCATTGGCTGCATAATAATGTAAGTAGAGATTTAAGACTCACTAACCTTGTTTACATGGGACAAGGTGAACCTCTTCATAATTTCGAAAATGTAAAAATAGCGACTCATATTCTGATGGAGCCTAAAGGCCTTGGCCTAGGACAAAGAAAAATAACTCTTTCTACCTCAGGAATGGTTCCCCAAATAGAAAAACTTGCTGACTTCCCGCCTGTAAATATTGCGATTTCTTTACACGCAGCACATGACAAAGTGCGAACAGAACTAATGCCTATTAACAAAGTTTACGATCTGCGGCGGCTATTTGCTGCCATTAGTACTATTCCATTAAAATCACATAGAAAAATCACCTATGAATACATTCTGATTAAGGATTTAAATGACCAAATGACCGACATAGAAGGGCTTTGTGAATTACTAAAAATCAGTGAATCTAAGATTAATCTGATACCTTTTAACGAATATCCAGAGTCAGCATTTAAGAGGCCGAGTGATCGAACCATAAAATGGTTTCAGGACACTCTATTACAAAGAGGATATGTTTGCACGACAAGAGTGACCAAAGGCGATGATATCTTAGCTGCCTGTGGTCAATTAAAAAGTATCAAAGAAAAAGTAAATTCTTGGGATCAGCCTAGTTTAGAAAATTAAAACGCTAAAACTATGGATGTTGTTCAATATCTTCAAATTTCCACGATTCAACTTCACCTTCTTTAACCACTTTAGATTTGCTGTTAGAAGAAGGATCACGACTTGGCATTGATTTAACACCTAATTCTTCATCAGAGGCAACTGCTCGCTCATTTGAAGCCTTATCTTCAACTTTATAGCTCAGCCCAGATTCCCAATTGCTCTCTTTAACCTGAGCTTTCATTTTAGTATTATCAATTTTCTTTAATTTTAGATCTGGTGCTTTATATTGCTCTGCTGAAGCTGAAAAGCATAAAGAAAAGGTAATGAATGAGGTGAATAATACAATTTTCATAATAGGTTCCTAGTCATATTTCATTGCTATATATTTATCGGTTATTTAAAAAAAATGCTTTAAATTTTGCCCTCGCCCGACGCGTCGCGTCGGGTATCGACTCTATAGTTTTTAATTTACGTTAGTAGTGGAATTTGTGATGATGTAGAGGTGTTTATCTAATAAGGAGTATTTGTGGCCGCTAATAAAAATCGTGCTGTCTATGGAGTTTTGTTATTGGTGTTTCTATTTTTTATCATCTTGATGATTTTTGCTAGTTACACAATTAATGTTTTTAATAATGAATCCAATGATTCAAGTATCTCCAGGAAAAATAAGGGCACAATTGCCGTTGTAGAAGTAAGTGGCGTTATTATGGATTCTCGAAAAATTGTAGAGTTAATACATCTTGCTGAAGAGGATAAGAGTACTAAGGCCATCATCTTAAGAATTAATTCTCCTGGTGGTGCAGTTGGACCAACTCAAGAAATTTATGAAGAAGTAAGAAGAATAGATTCTACTTGGGATTTGTCAAATAAAAAAGAAGGTAAACCTATTTATGCAAGCTTTGGAACTGTTGCTGCAAGTGGCGGTTACTATTTAGGTGCTGCTACGAGAAGAATCTATGCGTCTGCAGGAACTTTAACAGGTTCAATAGGGGTTATAATGCAGTTCTTAGATGCTTCAAAATTAGCTGAAAAGGTCATGCTTAATCAAAAAAATATTAAAGCTGGAAGGTATAAAGATATTGGCTCCCCAACAAGAGCGATGACTTTGGAAGAAGAGGGTTTAATGCAAGGAATGGTTACTGGAGTTCATAAGCAATTCATTGGAGATATTTTAAAAACACGTAAAGGAAAACTTAAATCAGACATAATAAAATTAGCTCAAGGACAAATTTTTTCAGGGGAAGAAGCATTTAAACAGGGATTAGTTGATGAGCTCGCAGGACTATGGACAGCTGGTAGAAGAATTCATAAAGAATTAAACCTCAAAGGAAAATTTGGATTTAAGTATATCAAGAAGAAAAAAGAAATGAGCTTTTGGGATATTATTGAAAATATTGAAGAGATAAGTACAAACTTAAATTTGTTCTCATGGATGTCTAAAACACCAGTTCTACTCTATCAATAAAAGGTCAGGATGGATTATTATATTGCTTGGTTTCAAAGTCATTTATTAGCTGTTGTTGCCGTAGCATTTACATTAGTACTTATCTATCATTATCTCTTAGAAAGAGAGTCGGGTATTAAATTATCTAAAAAATATAGAAATTCAATTTTTGAAGCCCAATCAAAAGTTTTTCTAAATGCCACACAATATTTAATTTCAGGTAAACGTGATCTGGCCATTAAAGAGTTTCTGAATGCTGTTGATATAAATAGAGAAACAATAGAAACTTACTTTGCTCTCGGTGGACTTTTTAGATCAAACGGAGAGATTGAAAAATCAATAAGTATTCACCGGTCGTTAATTGCAAGAGAGAATATTACAGAGGTTAATAGATTAAGGGCCTTAAAAGAACTTGCTGTTGATTTCGACAAGGGTGGATTTGTTGAAAAGGCTATCGAAACTTACAAAGATGTATTAAAAATTAATAGAGATCAATATCAAGTTATTCAATCCTTGTGTAGAATTTATGAAAATATTGAAGATTGGGATGGTGCTTACAATTACAGGATAATGCTTTCAAAATTTGCTCATGAAAATCAAGCCGAAACCATTTCGCATATCCTCGTTCAGAAGGCAAAAGAAAATTTAAATAGGGGTAATATCAGAAAATGTGCAGATGATTTAGAAGATGCGTTTCGGTTTGCACCTTCTGTTTCCGCAAAGATTCTTCAGTTGAGACTTCATCTATTTAGTGGCGAATTAGAAGAGTCAAAATATCTATTATTAGAATTACTTAAAGAGCATCCAATGTATGCTTCTTTTATTTTTGAATCCCTCTCTGAAGGAGTTAAGACTCCCAATGAAACTGAGAGGGTAGAATATCAAGATAGATTGAAATTAATACGAGAGTTCTTTCTTAAAATAGATGATTCAGAACTTTTAAATTCTCACTCTGTTATATTGACGAAAGTAAGATTGCTAAAACAAAATAAGCAATCAGAAGAAGCCTTACTGCTTATCAATAGATGGCTGAGAGAAAATGAAAACCCTACAGAAGTAATGAAAGCAGAGTATATTAAAATACTCATTGAATTAAATAAAACAGAAGAGGCCCTAAAACAGACAAGCAAATTACTTCAGAATCTTCACCAATCTTTAACAAAACATTTTTGTTCAGTATGTGGATATAATTCGGATGATATTTTTTGGAGATGTCCTCAATGTCATGAATGGGAAACTATTCAATTTAGGTGGAAAGTATAAATGAAGAAATATATACTTTTCTTTATTTCAACAATCTTAATTATCGGAACTCTTTCTGAGGCTAAAGTAATAAAAAAATCTGTTGTCAGAATCGCATTTATGAAAGATATGTTCGCTCATGTGCATCAAAACCCTTCTAAGTATTCCACTGCGGTTACAACAATTAGTTGTGGTCACCCTGTTAAGATATATAAAGTAACTGAACACGATGGTCGCTCTGCTGAAACATTTAACAAATCCTATAAGTTTATAAAAGTTGGTCCTTATGACGGATATATTATGATGCATTTGTTAAGCGAGAAAAGACCAAAATGCTTTCAAGATAAGTATCCAAGGTTCTTCGATCAGTTTGAAATGGACATCTCCGAAATGTATAATTGGGGACGACTCAATGACCTTTATTTACAAAAAAGGACCAGAGTAAGATGAAAAGAATATATATATTTATAATCGCGGTTTTATTTTCCTTGATAACTTATGCCGAGCAAAAAGATAAAAAAACGATAGAAGAAAAAGAAAATGAGCTTTTAGATTTTAACTCTATAAAAAAGGTTTTGAAGTCAGATCAACTCACAAAACAAGTTACGAGTAAACAGAAAAAGATTACAAAATTAAAAAAGAGAAGAGTGTTAAATAGAAAATTAAAATTTGATATTCCAAATGAGAAATCTATCTGGAGTTTCTTATCTGAAGTTTGGCTCATTCAAAATGCCTCAATTGTTAAGTGGGATTTTAAAAAACCTGATTATGGAATAGAAACGACCTTCAAAACGTTTTTAGAAGACAATGGATATTATGAAAAAACAATAAAGATATTATTGGTCAATACCCCAAATATCACTCATATGGCGATACCGGCCAATAAAGGAGAGTATATCTTTTTATTGTCTGTACCCTTTATTAGAACTCTGGACTTGTCGAAACTTGAAATTTCTATTCTTCTCTTTGAGGACTTTATTAGAGTTAAAAAAGGCTATTTCAAAAATTATGTCACAACCACAAAGATGAAAGAATTATTTGGATCGAACTTTCAGGGAAAGAAATTGAACTTAAAAGAATTTAAAACATTATTTAAAAGATATGATGACCTAATTTATGCCAAAGGATTTACTTTTCAACAGCAGTTTGAAGTAACTAAAGCAGTTAGTAGTATCTTGAAAGGAAACTTAAAACTATGGAACCTATATTTTGGCGTGCTGAAAAAAATTGATGATTTAATCAAAACAAATATTCTCTACGATAATTATGTAAAGATTTATCCTTCACCTGAACTGCAAATAAATTGGTTGAAACCAAAACGGACAGTGCTCTAACATGAGGCGTCGGGATGATTCAAAGTATATGCTAATGCATATATTTTATTTTTCATTATTTGCAGTCTTTAATTGGATTTGTCACACCATTATAATTTCAATTATAGCCTACTTCCATTTTTTTCTAGGTCATCGATTGACCATTATTGATGATTGGATTTTTGAAAATGCATGGTCCATATCGACTCTATCTAAAGTATTAGCAGGCGCGCTCATTTTTAAGTTTATCACAGTTAAATTCAGCAGAAGATATCCGTTTAGAGAGCTATTTGGTAAAGGGATCATCTCTCCTTCAAGAGAAGTTTTGGTCATGATTACTTTATTACTTACATTTTTCTTTTTGTATGGCGGAGGAAATCTAGACCCAATGGATTCCTATAATCTCAAACATAATATTTCCTCATTTTATGGAGTAATCTTTTTTTATGGGGTAGAGATATTTATTGTTTATTCGATAAACGTTTATTATCAACTTTCTTATAAAAAACAACTCTCAATGATACCAATTTATGCTCTGCTGTTCATTGGCCATAATAAGGTGACCTATTTCTACGCTGAAGGATTAACAATATTAATATTTTTTAACTTTGCAATTCTTTGTTTTCTTATTTTTTGGGAACGTTTAAATTGGACTTTACCGGTATTTCTTATGCTACTCTATATCAGTCCTGCAGCTTCATTATTAGGACTAGATCCCATTTGGTCTGATCGTTTTTCCGCCTTTGCTCTTAAGGCAAACATTTCTGCTCCGGTATATCTCGGCATTAATTTAGTACCTATAATTTACTTAATATATAAAAAGAAATCTGAAGAAATCAGTCAACTAAGTTGAAATATTACCCTTGTAAAATAATGTATGACTATAGTGTTATAATTCTGTAGTAAGACATTTCAGAAGTAGAGGTTAGATTGGAAACAATGCAAAGTATGGATATATTAAAGATTCTTTTAGAATCGGGCCCCGTAGTTAAGTTCGTTTTATTTATTTTAATACTTATATCAGTGTTTTCATGGGCAATTATATTAAAAAAACGAAAAGCACTTAAATCCATGAAGAAAAACAACAATACATTTTTAGAACTATATAAATCTTCTGCAAGCTTAAAAGAAATATATGATCAAACACAAGAAATGCCTTTTTCTCCCTTTCGGTCCATGTTCCTAGAAGGCTTCGACGAGTTAGTAAAAATTAGAGAAATTTTTTCGAAGGAAAATAAAGGAGCTGGTCTGCATAATCATTTTAAGGACTTTGGTTTAGGTGTGCTTGAACGTGGACTGAAAAAAGGCGTTAACAATTCAAATATCGAATTAAATAATCTACTTTCCACATTGGCCTCAATTGGTTCGATAAGCCCATTTATCGGTTTGTTTGGTACTGTTTGGGGAATTATTAACTCATTTACAGGAATGGCTAATGGGGGAGGGACAATTGATGCTGTTGCTCCAGGGA
>JABGXW010000107.1 GCA_018675575.1 Bacteriovoracaceae bacterium
AGTCTCATCCAATTCACTAATAGTTATTTGAGAGTCTCCATTATCATCTTGCCAGGCCTTGGCCTCATATTTCATAATGCAAAATTCTTCGACATTTAAACTGCCGTTAGCTGGAATGGCCACATAACCATTTGGGCATATCATCTGTGCGATGGCGGCACTTTTTTGAGCTGGTTGTTTATCAAAAGAAACTTCGATGTAGTTAGCAGCTACACATCCAGAAATCAGCACCCCTAAAAGGTAAAAAATAAATAAATGACATGCCTTGCCTTTCATTTAATTATTATATTTTAGAATTTCAATTTATCCTAAATTTTTCTAAACCTGTCAGATCTTATGTGATATTTAATACTTATAATTGTAAAAAATCAAAAACTTATTGCCAAGTAAATATATTTTGTTTGACTTGATCGTATTCTATATCTTACCGATAAATCGACGTATGGAAAAACTCTGTCCTTTCTTTTTATCTTTAGTTTTATTGCTGATCTCTGCACCAATTCAAGCAAAGGGCAAGAAGACTTTTCGTTATGACAAAAATGAAATTACTGCTCGCAAAAGCTTAGACGAAGCCTATGCCAGATTCGGAAAAATTTACAAGCCTTATGATTCTGGCCATAGCAATCTCGACCTTAAAACAGCAAAGCAGCTTGAAAGGTTATTTACCCTAACTGATATGGCCGTTATTGAGAAAGTCATTCTGTTGGAAGTTATTGGCAAAATTGACCAACACGAATTGGCCAGAGATACGATACATATAGATTATTACGATGAAATATTAGGAGAAATGGAAAAACTTCGAATCAAAGATAAGCGCTTAATTAAAGTTAGAAAAGATTTAATAAAGGGAATTAATCACCATCGAGAAGTACTAGATGCTTGGTTGATGGCCGCCCGAAAAGACAGGGTTTATAAAGTTAAAAATGCTAGCGGTCACTGGGTTCATCCTGGAACAAGTGCTGGGGACAAGATATTTTACTCGCTTTATCACAGTTACATCATCACAAACTTCAAAGCAGAATATCCTGAAAATCTCAAGGCGTTAAGCCGCCATCTCTGTGTATTGGTGTTTTAAAATTACTATGTGATATTACAGTATTAGATCACTTAGTTCTTTGAAATTGTAAAAAACTGTGCAGTTATCTGTACATCGTTCTTTTATCTAGTCTATGATGGCGCAGGAGATTATTTTCATGAAAAAATTATCAATATTTTTATTGCTCCCTACTCATTTAAGTCGTCACATGATTACTAAAATCGGACATATTTTAAGACGATTTCCTTGGATTTATTCTAATCCTATCTATTTAAGAGAATAGATAGGCGTAAATTTTGATACCAATAAAATCAAAACGTTACTGGAGTTACAAATTTTTTAGAGCTTTTATGAATGCTTGAACATCAGATAAACAACACTTGCCTGAAGGGTTTGCTGTTTCACAAAAACATCCAGGACTTTTCATTTTTGATTTTATATCATCAACGAATAAATCATCTTCTTTACTTTTCACAGCATCGAATAATTGTTTTTTAGATTTTTTAAAACAATAGCAAATCAATCCATCTCGATTTTCTAAATCTTGTATTTTTTCTTTCTCATCTCTTTTGTTAGAACAGCAATCATTCATGATTTCCATTATAACAGGAGATTACTTAAAGTCATTTGAGATCATCGGTGCTTATGATGGTGACGTCTCAGAAAGTAATTAGCATTATCAATTTAGCTAAGAGACTGTATTCTTCTAGTTCTAAAGAATTTAAAAGAATTTAAAGGCAGCCAGTACATTAGTATACGAATCTGTCCAGACGCGAATCTTGTTCTTTTTTGGGTCCATTGTTGTCCAACTCTTTTTCGATTTAAGCTGGTCGATAATTTTTTGGTTCTTGCTCATTAAAAACCAAGAAGAGTGGCTCTTCCCAAGTCTTTTATCAGAGAACTTTTTTAGCTGAGTGAGATGAGGAATATTTAGTTTGATAGCTGCGCTTAGCAGAATTTTATTTAAATTAAGATATCTATTTGAGATATTGAAGATCAGGACGCCATCATTTTTTAACTTTTTTAAGTATAGCCTCATCGCTTCCAACGTAATCAGGTGTGTAGGAACAGAATCGCTACTAAATGCATCCATGATTAGAAGGTCAAATGACTTATCTTGTTTACTTTGTAAATTAAGGCGGCCATCACCAATATGAATTGTAGGTCTTACCAGGCCTTGCTTTAGATGAGTAAAATGACTTTGTGCCACAGCAACAACATCCGGATCAATTTCATAAATATCCCAATGTTGTCCTTTTCTAGCATAAGCGGTTAGAGAACCGATTCCCATGCCAAGTACCCCAACCGATTCAATTTGGGTTTGAGTCGCAAAGAATTCACCTATTGGAGACTGGGGATGAAAATAAAGGAGAGGTTCTTTACTTCTTTCTTTGTCCAAAAACTGTTGCCCATGAAGTGTAGCTCCATGAAAAAACTTTCTTATACCATTTGAATCTACAATTCGATAAGGGCCATAAAAGTTTCTAAAGCTTAATACTGGCGACTGATCTTTAAGCAAGACCTTGGTCCCAATAATTCCACAGACAATAAGAAGTGACGCGATTATAACGGATGCCAGGGCCTGCTTACTAAAGGTCAATTTTATCTGTTCGAATTCTTTTACTAGAAGAGCTGAGGCAAAAAGCGCCAAGGCCACCAGATACTCTAATGAAGTATTTCCCCAATCCTTTCCAAGAATAGGGATGCCCACACTCATAAATAAACTCCCGATACCACCTCCTAGACTAAGGTAGAGGTAAAAAGAGGTTAACTCGCCACTCTTAGGTCGATCTAAATAAAGCTTGCGGTGACAAAACATACAGCCAAAAAATAAGATCAAGTATTGTAAGGCCAAAAAAAGAAGCGAGGTGCCTTTGTTTTCTAGCACTAATAAGATTACTGCTAGGCCAAAGATTAGCATGCGTGCTATTTTTCGGAGTGAAGCAGGGTAAAATGGTACCTGCTTAAAGTTTAGAATGAAGGTCAGAAGATAAATAACTAAGGGGATAGTCCATAGTAAAGGAATAGATCCCATTTCTGCTGTTATGATATTCGTAATTGCTAACATGAGAGCAAGCCCTGTGGCACTTAATAGAACCCAGTAGAGCTTTGATCGAAAGGGAATCGGTTCTTCTTTCACTTCAATTACTTCTAGACTCTTTTTAGGGCGACAGGTGATAATGCCAATAATGTAAAAAACATAGCCAGTACACCAAAGATTGATTTGTTGATTTAAACTTAAAAGTGGTGCTATTAGCAGCGGGTATGACAGAAGCCCTAGTAAAGAACCAATATTTGAGGCGGAAAATAGAAAGTGAGACTCTTTGTCTTGAATTTTGTGAAACCAGTCTTGAAGCAATGGATTAGTCATGCCAAGAAGAAAAAATGGCAGTCCCATACTAACAAATAAAGTAGTTAAAATACTGACAATGGGTCTTTGTAGTTGCACATTTTCAGAAATATTAAATGGAAAAAAAGCTGTGGCAACAATAAGTAAAAAGATATGCGCGATTGCATATTTTTTTTGATTAATTTTTTTCGAAATTATATTCGTAGCGAAATAGGAAAAGAATATCATGCTGGTAAAGAAGAGCATGCACGTGGTCCAAACGGTAAAGCTCCCCCCAAATATAGGTAGCAGCTTCTTGGCCATAATTAGCTCTAACTGAAAGAGCAAAAAGGCACCCAGTAGAACAGTAATCGAAAATTGATTCATGAAAATATTTTACCGCAAATCGAGCAAAGAAGGTACTACTGTTTTGAAGACTAAAATTAAGAATATAATTTAGTACCTTTTTCGATACCCATTTCTTTTAAAGCATTTGCTGTCATTGAAGCTAGTTTTGGATCCAGAGCAGCATAGACTCAAGCTCTTCTTCAGTTAGTGCCTCTTTTAAATTGGGAGGCATTTCATGAGAAAGTGAAATTGTATAAAGTTCTGATTGGGTGGGTTTGTCTAAATTGATGAACTTAGATATTTTTAAGGCCTCAAGGTTTTGCATTTCTCCAAAGCCACCTTTAGACGAGCCATTTGCGTGACAACGAAAGCATTTTTCTGAAAAAATTCTTTTCGCCATTCCAGCTGGAGTTGGATCAATAATAATTTCAGAATACTTTTCTTCAAAGCCTTTTAACCTTTCGATAAGTGGGTCAATCCATTCTAAGAGAGCAGCTTGATCTTTCTTTTTAATCTTTCGAAATGGATAGAAGAGAGTGTAACTTTTAAGAGGCATCGTTTTATCAACGACTGAATTTCTAAAGGCATTTAATAAAGAAAGTTGGTTTTCACTTCCCCGCGATTTTAAAGGGAACTTGCTTACAAAGTCAAAAGCTTCTAGACCTTCTTCTTGGTGCCTATTAATGGGATTAATACGTCGAAATAAGCGTCCATAAAAGGGAAGTTTTGTATCAGAGTCATGGCAATCATAACACTTCTTTTGGACAATATTCTTTATGCTTTTGAAACTCGTTTGGGCCTCTTCTTGAATTTCTTTCCATTCAAGGCCTTTTTCTTCTAGTAATCGAATTTTTCTTCTAAGCTCATATACTGCTGAATCGGTAGTTAATTCGTTACTACCTTTTATTTTATCAGTGAGATATAGCGGTCCCTTTTCATTGTTTAGGAAACAAGAGGTCAAAGGGCCTAATACCAGTAATAGCAGCAGAGTCTTTTTCATGGGGTTATATCTCATATAGCTTTATAAAAAGCAGTAAGGATGAAGAAATTACAAGTTATCCTAGAAAAGTAAAATTGTTTAAAATAGAAAATAGATATTTTAGTATCTACGAATAAATTAATCTATGTTGTAAACTTGGCTTTTCAAGCGCTTAGTGAGATACTTTAATCATAGATTAATATACATTTTCAAAGCATGTAAAAAGATCTTAAAAAGGCTCCTGAGATGGGGCCTTTTTTATACTGTCAAAAGAACTTCACCAAAACAACAATATGAATAACACCATACTGTTTAAAGCTCTCTCATACTAAAAAGTTTAGCAGAGAGACTAACTATTTTTGAATTAAAAAAGATTTATCTATCGTGACAAAACGAGATGCAGATTTAATTATAGAGTCGGCAGTTAACGAAGGTACACCATAAACATCGACAGTTTTCTTCATTGAGATAAGTTTATCTACAAGTATTGCAAAATCTCCATCACCACTAAGTAAAATCAATCTATCTACTTTTATGGCCACTTCTAACATATCTATTGTAATGCCAACATCCCAGTCACCTTTCGCTGAACCATCTTGTCGGGAAATGAATGGCTTAAGTTTTACGGTGAATCCGATCCCTCGCAATATATTTTGGAATTGAATCTGCTTTTTATCTTTTCGATCAATTGCATATGCGAATGCTGTTTCTAGTAGGACGTTTTTGTTAGAAACTTTTTTCCAAAAATAATTATAATCAAATTGTCCCTTAAGTCCGTCTTTGACGGTATAATAAATATTTTGTACATCAACAAAAATTGCAATTTTCTCCATACTATTTCTTCATTCGTTGTGCTGGTATTGCCAATATTTCTAAGTAGAAAGATTCTGTTTTTGTTGCTGCTATTTTGTTGATCATCTCATTAATCTTTGACATATGAACCGAATCTGCAACTTTCTCATTATTTCCAATTTTGCACTCAAAATCCCAGTAATCGACACTTTCTGGAAGCTTTTTTCTGCGTTCCCGGCCAAAATATTTTTTCACTTCACTTTTAATTGAATCAATCTGACGATCAGTCGTTTTATTTTTGACATTAAACTGGAAAGTTTTTTTCATTATGACCCTTGTTGAGCTATTTTGAGTAGATTTTTATAATCAGTACCATAGATTTTAGTAATATATAAGGAACACTTGAGTTAATATGGTGAGCAGTAAAATCAAAAGAATGACGCTCTCTTTCATAAGATAGATTATAAACGAATAACCATAATTTACAAAATAAGAAATGAGTTGGAATCTGGGAGAGACATTAATATTATTTCCTGAGTATAGTCAACTGTTTACGGGAGACTTCTTCGAGTATTAGGAATATCCCACTTTTACGTTTTCTAACCTCTCTATTCATTTAAATAATTATTCCTTTTCGTTTTTCGAACAATCGATTTGCGTTGCATCTTTTGAAATCCTATTCTTTTCTTTATTCTGAACGTGTTAATCATTCTAAGTAGGAAATATGGAAAAAAATCTAATTGGTATACTTTGTTTTTATTACGTCTATCTTCTTTGTTATATGTACTATATGTTCATCCGCCGAAGAGGGGCAGTAGTTAGAAAAGAAGTTCGCGCAAGACATTTCAAGGCATATCAAGGAGAGACAACCGAAGAATTGACGATATTACAAAACCACTTTAATAATCACTTTCAAATTCCCATACTTTTTTTCATTGTTTCAGTTCTTTGTATTCAACAACAGAAAGTAACTTCGTTTACTATAATTGTGGCGAGTCTTTTTGTTTTAACTCGTCTAATACATTCTTTTATCCATCTAGGACAAAATCATCCATTGAAAAGGGCCTTTGTTTATTTTCTTGGAGTGTTGCTTGTAGGGCTCATGCTTTTTTCAAATCTTATTTAGGAATTATCCATGTATAGGGTCATTTGTCCAAACACTTAGTTGGCATCGCGCACAATGGCGCAGAGGGCAATAGAATATTCTATAATTAGTTATTATCTATCGAGAAAGACTTAAATCTTATGGACAAGAAATCTCGAAAGATTTTTACAATAACTTATAGTATAGTCGGAATAATTCCTTATCCTGTTTAACCTAAAGCATTGCTGCAAAGGACTCAGGACGATACGACGCCATTTGGAAACGATGGCGTCTCCCGTTTTTGGAGGGGAATATGATTGAAGTAGAATCAGCTGAAGAGCTGATATTGTGTAATTCTGTAAAATTACAAAAAGAAATTATTTCTTTAAACAATCTTGTTGGACGAGTTCTTGCCGAACCTATTTTAGCTAAACGAGAACAACCCCCTTTTGATAGAGTTGCAATGGATGGAATTGCTATCCAATTTGAAGAATCATCCACTAAGAAACATAAAATTGAAGCGATACAAAGGGCCGGTCAACCAGCTTTAACTCTAAAAGACTCTGGTAATGCCATTGAAGTAATGACAGGCGCCATGTTACCAATTGGTACTAATACCGTGATACCTTATGAGATGTTTTCGATTGAAGAAGGTACTGCCTATATAAATAAAGAATATGAATTAAAGGAAAAGAAAAATATACACTTTCATAGTAGTGATTATGATAAAGGTAAAGTTTTACTTAAAACAGGAACGAGACTCACATCTGCTGGAGTTGCTCTTATTGCCGGGCAAGGAAGTAAAGAAGTACTTGTTTCTAAATTTCCTAAGATTGCTATTATAAGTACTGGTGATGAATTAATTGAACCCGGAAATGAATGTGAAAGATGGCAAATTTGGCGCTCAAATCCTTATGGTATTCAAGCAGAACTTTCTGGGCTGGGCATATTAAAAAATGAAATTGATTTTTTTCACCTAAAAGATAATCAAGAAGAAATGATTTGTCTTCTGGAAAAAGTTCTTGAGACACATCAAGTCTTAATATTATCCGGTGGCGTTTCGATGGGGAAATATGACTTCGTTCATAGTATCATGAGTGATTTAGGAGTCAAAAAAATATTTCATAAAATAAAGCAAAAGCCTGGAAAACCTATGTTCTTTGGTGTTGGAAAAAAAAGTCAGAATGTATTTGGACTTCCCGGAAATCCTGTCTCAGCATTAGTCTGCATGAGGAGGTATGTTATACCAGGACTTTCTAAAGCAATGGGTTTTGAACTAATAAAAGAATATGCCATTTTGAAACAGGATATAAACTTCAAAAAAGATTTTACATTATTTTGCTCTGTAATTGTTGAATTTAATGAAAATGGTCAACAGGTAGCAACCTCTATTTCTAACAATGGCTCCGGTGATTTTTCTAGCCTTGCAAAGAGTGATGGTTTTTTGCAACTTCCTTCACGTCAGAGTGTCTACAATAAAGGCGAAGCTTATCCTTTATTTAAATGGTTTAGGAGTTAATTGTAATGAGATTATTCGATTCACATAATAGACATATTCATAAATTAAGACTTTCTCTACTCGATGCATGCAATTTACGTTGCATATATTGTATGCCTCAAAATCCACAATTCTTAAATCAGAATGAGCTTCTGTCTCGTCAAGATATAAAATCACTATCAAGTATTCTCGTAAATTTAGGAATAGATGAAATTAGGCTTACTGGCGGTGAGCCTACAATGCGCTCCGACTTTATGGATATTGTAAAAGACTTATCTTTGTTGGAATTAAAAAAACTCGCTTTTACAACGAATGGACTGTTCTTAAAACAACATTTACCTAAACTAAAAAAAACAGAATGCAGAAATATTAATTTCAGTTTGGATAGTCTCAATGAAAAAGGTTTTTTCAACATGACTGGTTCTCGTGATTTTCAAAAAGTATTACAGGCCATCCTAATGACAAAAGAACTTGGATTTAATGTGAAAATTAACACAGTCTTAATGAAGAACATGAATCATCATGAGATTAAAGATTTTGTTGAGTTTTCTGGAAAATATGGAATTGAAGTTCGTTTTCTTGAACTAATGAGAATTGGTCCGGCTAGAAATCGCTTTGAAGAATTATTTATCAGTGCTGATAAAATTATTGATACATTAAAAAACATTTCAACATTAATGCCAATTCAATTACCTGTTGATTCTACTTCTTTTAATTTTAAACTCAACAATAAAGCAAATATTGGAATTATCGCTTCTGAGTCAAAACCATTTTGTGGTGGTTGCTCTCGTCTTCGCCTTTCTGCTACCGGTAAAATTAGACCCTGTTTAATGATGAATCAAGGATTTAGTCTTAAAAATAAATCAACTGATGAAATAAAAAAGATATTACTTAAAACGATGGCCTTAAAACCTGTAGACAGAATTTATGAAGTCTTACAACCAATGAATCAAATAGGAGGCTAATTGAAAGAATTTACTCATATTGATAAGAAAAATAACCCTTGCATGGTGGATATATCTAATAAGAATGAAACCTTTAGGTCTGCTGTTGCAGTGTCTGAAATTTGGTTACCTGAAGTTGTCAGAAAACAGTTTAAAGAAGGTGATATTCAATCAAAAAAAGGTCCTGTTTTTACGACAGCAATAATAGCTGGAACCATGGCCTTGAAGCAAACGAGTAGTCTTATACCATTTTGCCATCAACTTAATATTGAAGGCTCCAAGATTGAAATTGATCTAAAAAATGAACATGCTGTTATTAGATGTGAAGTTAGGACATTTGGAAAAACAGGTGTTGAAATGGAGGCCTTAACAGGCGCTCAAATAGCAGCTTTAACTATTTATGATATGTGTAAAGCATTTGGACACGAAATGAAGATTGAAAATTGTCAGCTTATAGAAAAATTGGGAGGTAAAAGTGATTTTAAAAACTAAAAGTTGTCTATTTCACCCTCTAGAGCTTTCTATCTGTGGTCACTCGGGAAGTGGTAAATCTACTTTAATACAGAAGTTAATTAAAAAGTTTTCTTCCAATTTAAATGTTGGTTACATTAAACATGATGCACATAAGTTCGAAATGGACAAAGATGGTAAAGATACTTATATGGCAAGAGAGGCAGGGGCTTCGAATATTGCGATTTCTTCAAGCCAAAAAAGTGCATTAATTCTGAATGATCAAAATGAACGTATATTGTTTGCCCAAAACTTTATTGATTCAGACGTTGTTTTTATTGAAGGATATAAAGATTCTTTATGCCATAAAGTACTTATGTGGACAGGGAGCGTTGATGATCATAATTTATTAAAAAAGTATTTATCTGAAGATAAACAACAACTACTCGCAATCGTTGGAACTGATCTGTCAGGACCAGTTGAAAGCATCCCTTATTTTAATAGAAACAATATCCAAGACATTTACGATTTTATCACTGGCTTTTGGGAAAATATAATATCGTCCCGACCAATCTATGGGTTAATACTAGGAGGTGGGCATTCCACAAGAATGGGACAGGATAAGTCTCAAATAATTTATCATGGTAAGTCTCAAGTTGATCATCTGTATGAACTTCTTGAAAAAATGACAGAAAAAACTTATCTGTCTTGCCGCGAAGAGCAGACAAACTCAACTGAAGTGAAAGGAATCGCAACTATTAAAGATCGATTTGTAGATTTTGGTCCCACTGGAGGTATTTTAAGTGCTTTTAATAAACATCCTAATGCCGCTTGGTTAGTCCTAGCATGTGACATGCCCTTTATTAATGCTCAAGTTATAAATGACCTTTTAAAAAAGAGAAACCCGTACCGTGTTGCTACATGCTTTTATAATGAAGAAAGAAAATGGCCTGAACCATTATGTGCTATTTATGAACCAAAGGCCGCATTGAAGCTTGGACAATATCTTGCTTTGGGAAAACCTTGTCCACGAAAAGTTCTTATGAATTCTCATATTGAAAGTTTAAAACCAATATCTCAAAGTTTTTTGGGTAATGTGAACACTCCAGGGGAGTTTCAAGAGGCCTATACTCAGATACAAAAGGAAAGTGAACTTTATGAAGATTAAAATTAAATATTTTGCATCTATGAGAGAAGCTACTGAAATCAGTAGCGAGACTCTTGAGACTGAGGCCAAAACTCCACTTGAGCTGCTTCGATGTATCAATGATAAATATAAACTAAATTTAGATGAGCACAATTTGAAAGTTGCAATTAATGAAGAATATGTGGCATTTTCAAGTACATTAGCAGAATTAGATACAATCGTTTTTATCCCACCTGTAGCAGGAGGTTAATATGTTTAATCTAACAACAGAAACGATAGATCATTTAAAAGAATCTGTGGAACTTGATAATCCAGCTGCTGGTGGTCTTGTTTATTTTGAAGGTCGTGTCCGAAATCATAATGATGGTCTAGAGGTAAGCTCTCTTGAATATCAATGTTACGAATCAATGGCCCAAAAAGAAGGTGAGAAGATAGTAAAGCATGCACTCGCTTTGTTTAATATTCATTTTGCAAAATGTATCCATCGCTATGGACATTTACAAATTGGAGAAGTCGCGATTTGGATAGGTGTTTCATCATCTCATAGGAGAGAAGCATTCAATGCCTGCCAATATATTGTAAGTGAAATAAAATCCTACGTCCCTATTTGGAAGAAAGAACATTATATAAATAATAAAGCAGAATGGGTGGCCTGTCATCGCTGTAAAGATTATTCTGATTCCCACGTCCACAAAGAGCACCATGGAAGAACATAATTTTTATAGTCGTCAGACCGTTTTGAAGGAAATCGGAGAAATAGGACAAGAAAAACTAAAACAATCAAAATTCTTGATAGTTGGGGCAGGAGGTCTTGGACACCCCGTGGCAATATATCTAGCAGCTGCAGGTGTTGGCAAGATTAGTATTATAGATTTTGATAGAGTGGAGCCTAGCAACCTGAATCGGCAAATATGTTTTACCCGAGAAGATATTGGAAAAAAAAAGTCAGAAGTATTATGCGATAAATTAAAAACACAAAATCCATTTATAACCGTTGAGGGCATAACTAAAAAATTACAATTACAAAATATATCAAAAACGATTAACTCTTTTGATATTATTTTAGATTGTAGCGATAATTTTAACACAAAGTTTTTACTTCATGACTTTGCTTGGTGGCATTCAAAAGACCTCATCCAAGCTTCAATTTATCAATATGAAGGACAAATTCAAGTATTTAACTATTCAAAAGATAAAAATACGGGCTGTCTTCGATGTCTTTGGAATAATAAGCCTGAGAACCATTGCGTACAAAACTGTAGCGAGGCTGGAGTCATTGGTGTTGTTGCCGGATCCCTTGGAACTCTTCAAGCATTAGAATCAATTAAACTCTTATTGGATCTTGGAAGTAAGCATAACAATACAACCATAATGGTTGATTTATTAAATTTAGAATTGCAAAAAATTAAATGGAAAAAATTAGATGATTGTAAACTATGCTCTAAAAAGATCTCAATCCAAGATGTTTATGGGCTCCACACGCCTTTTTATAAGGACTATGAGCTGCCAGATCTTAATCAGCCAAATATGATTTTAGTGGATATAAGAGAAAAGAATGAAATTGTTTGTGATGATACATACGATCATTATAAGATAATTTATCTTCCTCTTTCAGAGATAAAATCTTGGAAAAAGGAGATTAATCCTGACAAGAAATACCTTTTCCTATGCCAAAAGGGAATACGAAGTAGTCAAATTGTCAAAGAGTTTAGAAATCAAAAGCTCACTAATTGTTTTTCTTTACATGGTGGCATTGATCGCATGAAAAACTAAATTGATACTATATTATCAAAACATTTGAAAACAACCTTATTGATACAAATAAAATTAAAAGAGAGGTTAAAACTTCAATTTTTCTGTAAGAGATGCGGTTATTACATAACCAACTTCCAATCTGCCCACCTAAAAAGACACTCACAAATAATTGTAAATAAGGGGTTAAGTTTTCAATTCCATTCGTTTTCTGAACTTGGCCTACAAGTCCTGCTATTGAATTTATAAGAATAAATACACTTGAGGTTGCTGCGATGATTTTTGGACTGCCCCATTTACAGAGATACATTATGGGGGCGAGAAAAATTCCACCACCTATTCCAACTAGGCCGGAAACAAAGCCTAGACCACCTCCTATCGACATTGCTAGAAGTTTTGACGGTCCTTTATTGTGTTCTTTTTCTTGAAAGCTAGCATTTTTTAAAAAGAGCATGCGAGATGCTGCTAAAAAAAGAGCTATTGCAAGTATGAATTGATAAACATCTTTATTTATAGAAATCAATCCTCCTACATAGGCCAGCGGTACTGATAAAAATAAAAATGGCGATATGAATTTCCACGATAAAGTACCTTTATTAAGGAAATGTAGAGTACCTCCTATGACAACAATGATATTACAAATGAGGGCCATAGAGGGAGCTAGGTTATGACTTACTCCCATCAAAATAAGTAAAGCTATATAGCTACTACCACCGCCAAATCCAACAGTGGAGTACAATATGGCCACAAAGAAAAATAAGGTAGTTAATAAATTTATATGTTCAATCACAAGCATACATTTATCCTATGGCAGACCTTAAAATTAAGTAATTACTAAAAACATTTAAAATTGTGAGTAATACCTTATCATATCTTGGAATAACTGGTCTAACTGGGCCTTGGCCATATGATCCATGACAACAATTTCCATTAACACTTGAAGGACCCACAAAGACCACTGTATATATCAGAAAAATAAGATATTAGTTTTAGTTGTAAAGGGCTTCGTAGATGTTATTTTTCTTCTGTATCGTTTAATACTTACTTTTTAATGTACAATTTAAAAAAAATATCTTAGTCTTATCTTTGAAATCTTCCGCAACTTCTATAGCATCAGCGTTTAATATTAATGCTCTTTCGATTGCATTTTGAAAAATAGAAAATCCCAGCCCCGTAAGTTGTATTTTTTCTTCAGCTATTAGCCTACAAGGATTATAGTTAAACTCCTTGATCAACACTTCTTCTCTCCATACATAAATTAATACATGTGTAGAATCTTTAGAGCTATAGATTGCTATGTTTTTATATCTAAAAACGTGCTCTAGGTTTTTACCCTCTAATAGGTTTGTAATGTGTTTATTTTTGGGTTTATAAGAAAAGGCTGATTGGACATTAGAGCATGATAAAATAATGATAATGAATGTTAATGCTAGAGTCTTCATTATACTATTATACCCCATGAATAAGGGTATTTCGTGATATCGATGAGCGTAAGCTATTGAAATATTATTATCTCTAAGACAGTTATATTCTATACACAGTGATAATAAATGGTCCGTTTTAGCCGATTCTCTCAGGTACTTTTAAAGAATCTTTGTGAGTAGTTTTTTCAAGCAGGTATAGGAATATTGATAAGCTGACTCATCGTTTAAATAATTTTGCCTATAATGTTTACATCAGAAGTATTCAATTAGTACCAAGCTTTGGGCTGATCGTGTCACAATAATTACAAAATTAAAAATATATTTAGTGAATGGTGTCATAAAGACATAGGGATGGTATTATATATTAATGGATAAGCATCTAAATTCAAATATAATCATTTTTGTTGCATGGATAATAGCTACGATTTCAATGCTAGGAAGTTTATTCTTTAGTGAAGTGATGGCATTTCCCCCTTGTGTTTTATGTTGGTACCAACGAATTTGTATGTATCCTCTCGTCATGATTTTTCTAATAGGCTCTTTTCAAAAAGCGGAAGCGACCTTGGCCTTTTCTTTTCCTCTTGTGCTCATGGGTTGGATAATAGCTATTTACCATAATCTATTACATCTTGAAATTATTCCAGAGAAGGCATCTCCATGTTTAGAAGGAGTGTCCTGCTCAACTGTATATATCGATTGGTTGGGATTTATCACTATACCGTTACTCTCTTTTATATCCTTCACAGCGATTGGAATTTTACTAATCTTATTAAAAAATAAATTGAAACAGGAAAAAATATGAAAAACAAAAAACTTATGTATCTCGGAACAAGCGCCATTTTAATAATTCTATTTATTGTAGCTTCTATGATATTTAAAAATAATCGAAATGAGGAATATAGTTTTATAGCAAAAAAACAAAATGAAATTTTTGTCAGAGATTACGCTCCGAAATATGGAGACAGAAATGCCAAAGTTTATTTAATTGAATTTTTGGATCCTGAATGTGAGAGTTGTCGAAGTTTTTATCCTACTGTCAAAGAACTACTTAAAGAGTTTGAAGGAAAAGTGCAGCTTGTTGTCAGATATGCCCCATTTCATGGTAATTCAAAGATGGCCATTAAGGCGCTAGAGGCTGCAAGACTCCAAGGTAAATACTGGGAGTCTTTGCAAGTTCTTTTTACGAAACAACCGCAGTGGGGAAGTCATCATAACCCTCAGCCAGAACGTATTTTTGACTTTCTTGCAGAGCTTGGACTTGATATGGAAAAACTGAAATCGGATATGGATTCACCAAAAATTGCAGATATAATTAAGCAAGACCTCGACGACTTAAGAGTTTTAGGAGTGAGAAAGACGCCTACATTTTTTGTTAATGGAATGCTTTTAACAAATTTTGGGAAAGAGTACTTAAGAGATCTTCTCAATAGTGAAGTCAATAAAGTATACTAAAATTGATTAGTATAATCCTAATATTGATTGGAATATGGTATTACCCTGAATTAGCAAGCTTGCTTTAGATCGCCCATTTCTATTGATTAATTTGATATCTCTAGGAGTCTCGTGTGTTAAGGCATTTAGTTGGTAGGAATTAATGAGAACAATTCGGGCCATTTTTGGGTGACCATTTGAAAGTTGGAAATTACCTTCTTGCCATCTGTCAAAAGACCCTAATTCATCAATAAGTTCCTGTTGATGATTGAAAAAATCTAAAGAGATGTAATTTCTCTTAACTCTGTAGATAAAGTCTTCTGTAAAAGATCCATGCATATCTAATGCGATAATAATATCTTCACTTTGATCAATATACGTTTTTAAGTCTTTATGGATTGTTTTGACTTCATCATAGGCACGATTAAATTGAGAAGACCATGACCTATTTAAGTCACGATTATTTTTATTATATCGAGTTCTTCTTTCTGCTCCATCAGGATTAACCATAGGGTAGAGGACAAGTTGGTATTTTTCATGAAAATCAGTCGATGCTGAGAGGAATTTATTGATGAAGCCTTCTATAATCCAATTTGCAGTACCTTCGTCTCCATGATGTCTGCCAAAAATAAGAATTGTTTTCTTTGTTGGGACAATACTTTTAGGTCGGATAGAATATAAATTACGACCCTCAATGCTTTTACCTACAATAGCAGTTTCATAACTTAACTTCTCTATCTCTTTTTGTTTTTCGGATATGAATTCTTGGATTCTAGGATAGCTGTAATATTCAACATATTTTTTATTATAGTCTTTTGAATTTAAATTATTAATTCTTAATTTATTTTTAAACTGAACTTGATATTTGCGAAGAGGATTAATTTTAAAGTTTTCATATGCAATAAATTTATTCTCTTCTGTTTTAATAAAAACTTGGTGAGCTTCATTTAATTTTGCCAAATTCATTCCGACAATTTCTTTTTCGTGGATACACACAGATAGGGCATTTTTTGAAATGGTAAAGAATAGAATTAAGATAAGTTTCTTCATAATGCTCTCTGCTAAAAAGTTATGAAATATTTAAACATTTTCTAACCAAAGAGCCAAATAAACCCATAACTCACGCATAGAGTCTGTGTTAAGTAGTTGGTATGATGAAAGTTAAGTCATGAACCACTTGGAATCATTATTTATGTTGACCGTGTAAAGTCCCTTATTTTTCAAGAGTAAAACTTTTGACATACATTTTAGAGATACTTGATCCATGCATTTGAATTTTTAAACCTTTTATCTCATTACTATTTGAAATATTATTGTGGAAGCTTTTGTATTTACTTCTCGGGTTATTATTGCCTTGAGTGATAGCAATCCTTTCGATTGTATAACTACTACCATTCCAAATCTTTAATCTGGCCCATCCACCTTTTTCATTAAAGTCAGCTTCTGGTTCAATGATAAGAACGGCCCTATTTCCTCCTTGCATCTGAAATTTAAGAGGCTGTCCCGCTTTTAATTGTGAAATTGTGACTTTTTTATTAATGACTGAATTTATTCCAAGAAGTCCAACTTTTGCGTGTACATTGAGGTCCACAATCTTTCCATCTTTAGTTGTAAGAAAAATATCAGCTACGCCAATTCCTATTGCAAGAATCCCGTATTGAATTTTGGCCTTCAATAGGTCTTGCCTAACCTTATTGGCCTCAACTACGGCAACTAAGTCCTTGACTGACTGGTTCACTTCTTGTTCTAGGTTAATTGGATCACCAAGACAGTTATTTTCAAATGCTGTAGCCGAATTCCAAATAGAAAAAAGAAGTACTAGTAGAGTTGTAAAGGTAGTCTTCATATTGTTTCCCCCAATAAATTGATTTACTATTTATATATACAAATTCAGTGCCAATATAGGTAAATAGTTTCAATGACTTGAATGATTTAAATTGATCAATTTCAAGCCATTGTCAGATATATTGACATTACTAAGAGTATTTATGCTGGAGATATATCAGAGCTATAAAATGAAATCGTATTAGATAAATCCCCTAAGTCTCTAAAATTATGCAAAACGCTCAAGTACCAGAGTTAATATGTCGATTAGAACAAATGGAAAAAATATCTCACATATTTCTGATTGCAATTGTTTCTATGATATTTCTCGATCTAAAAATAGAGGCCACAGAGGTCCCAAAATATTGTGATTTTACTAGAAACAACAGTTTAAATCAGAATGAAACTGATTGTGTTTACACTATCAATAATCCAAATACTCTTATTCGATTTGCAAATACATTTGTGGCAGAAGAAACGAAGAAAGAATTTGAACAAGATGTCATGAGAAAAATTGCAAAAAAACATCTTGAAGATCTTCTTAATCATCATTTTTATTCTGAAAAAGATTTGCAAGCTGGAGATATATCCATAAAAAAATGGGTTGCAAGATCTAATTTTGTAAATCTGATTAAGGAGAAAGGACTTGATATCAAATGTTCAGCCTTAGGAGGAGAGGCAAAAGACTTTATAACAAAAATAACAACTGCCAAAAATATGTTAGAAGTTTCAAAAATGTTTCATACACATAGTTCAAGTAGCTATCTTGCCAGAGAAATTCAAAAAGCTGTAATCGTTGAAAACTTAATGCATCTAGGCCCTGAGACTATTTTAGAAATTACTCGAAAATACCCCGAATATTTTAATATGGTTTTTGATGATGATAAAATAAACTTTTCTGAATATCAAATCAAGCTAATCGGAATATTTAACAAAGTTTCTTCTTCGGGATCGAAAAAAATAAAAACTATGAAAGCATTAGTAAGTGCTAGTAAATTAGCAAGAGCTCGAGCAGCCGTTAGTCTTGCGAGTATGATCGGTTCTGGATCTGAGCTTTCAAGAGAAGGTCAGAAAATAATTGCAGAAAGGTTGAAACAAGAACAAAAAAAGATACTTAAAAAGCTATCAAAGGTTTGTAGTAACTCAAATACAGATTATTATAGTCACCCCGATATAACTTCTGAAATCATAAAGAGTATTAATGGAACGGATGGTAAATCACTAAGAAAAATTTATAATTTAAAAAGGAATAATTGCCATAAGTTAAAATCATTACAATCAGTTCCAAGTCAAAAATCTATTCTATTCCAGGTTCAGAGACTTGATCGAGAAGTAGGAGAGCTCAGTGCTATGACCAGGGCAAAAGTTAAACATCTGTCATCTAATATCGATTTTGTAAGTTCTCCAAAACCTGGAACTTGTTATACAACGGCCTTTGGCTCTAAAAGATATTTTTCAGACTCATCCTTTAGTGAATTTAATAATCAAGACAAGAAATTTAAAAATGATAATGGAGATCTTGAAGGATCTTATTCATGTGAATATGAATGTATTAGACCAAATGGAAAAAAAGATAGATTGCTATCTGTTCATTCCGACAAAGTAAAAAAGAGAAATGATAATGGAAAACAATTTCTATGTCTTTCCTATAACTCACCAAGTACTCTTAATAAAACGACTGTCTTATATGATGGATATAGGAAAAAAAGCGTTTACTCTGCAAATGGAAAAACAATGACTATTGATCCAGTCAACAGTAAGAGTCGTCAGCTTGTCGAGTGGGGTAAGAAATATTATCCAAATAGGATCCCCGCTGAGTCAGTTAGTCTCTTTTCTAATTGGTTCAATTAACATCTAAAAATATCCCTTTATGAAATATTGAATTCTTAAGCAGAATTTAAAGACATTGAGAAACTAGGCATGTATGATTATATTTAGTTATTGAAACTTAGGATATTTCTATATGAGCAGAAGATTAGATTGTATCAAAAATTGTGAAGAGCTAAAAAAAAATGAAACATTCTCTTATCCAGGAGATAAAGAAACCTTTGGAACCACTGTCGCCTTAGGAAGACAGCTTGGATTAGAAAGAGTAGCAATAAATTACGAAGTATTAGCTCCTGGAGATCGAAGCTCTTGGCCCCACGCACATAAAGAGGAAGAGGAGTTTATTTATATTTTAGAAGGAACGCCTCAAATTTGGATTGATGGCCTTGTTTATGACTTAAGTCCTGGTGATTGTGTAGGACTGCCGCCTGGAACTGGTCAAGCACATACCTTATTGAATAATTCTGATAAAGAAGTGAAGGCCATTGTCGTTGGTGAAGGTGAAACCCCAACAGACAAAATTTTCTATCCCATGCATCCTGCTCGGAATGAAGAAATGAAAGATCAAGGTCTTTATTGGGAGAATCGTCCTGAAATTGATAGAGGCAAACATGACGGTCAAACAGATTTGAAAAAGGTCTAAGCAATAAACTTAATTTTATCTTCTGCCTAGAACAAGTCAGATAGTGGCATAGTTTAATGGAAGATGGATCAATTCAACTACTATCTATGATTATAGAAGTAGATCTTTTATGAGAGGTCGTCGTAGACATTATCCAATAAGTACGTGCTGCAAGAGGCATCACGTACTTAGATATTAATCTTCGTCTGTAGTATCTAATAATAATGTTACCCATGGCCTATTGACAATGATCTTATCTGATTGGATTTTACCGAGCTCTTTGAATATCTTCTTCGTGAGATTAAAGATTCCTGCTTTTACTTTGGTAATTTTTAATCTGATTCTATCGCCTTCGTAATAGACTTCACCGGTACCTTTCACCTTCATACCTTTTGCTTTTAAAGAGACTTTCAAATCGTTTCCATCTGCTATTACATTGACTCCAGAGATTTTTGTTTCTTTTCCATCAGTAGTAAGATTAACACCGGCTAGGGTGATCTTTCCGTATTCATTAAGACATGAATCTAAAAACTCTTGCAATACTGTTCGTGGGTCTTGTGAGGATCTATTATTACAATTAACTTGAAGTGTGTTGATGTCATAAGATTTTGTACTATCAGCAGTTACAAAACTTGCATCAAGATGGTTCATTGTTAATTGCGCTTGAAAAGCTTCACTTAGTACTGAAATATTACTAATATTTAATACTTCAAGATCATCAATCATTTGAGGTATATCTTCAATTTCAATTTCTTCCCCAAAAGCTTCAAGCATAAGAGATGTTCCTTGTTTTTCAACAAAAAATTCTAAGTCTTCCATAACGAGGTCACCAAACTCTACATTCAAAACAGTAGCTGAACCATTTGGATCTTGATATTCCCCAGTAAAGTCTTCGAGTAGCGCCTCTGGGAAAGCAGCAAACACGTTAAAAGATAAGCATATTAATGCAATAGTGATTAGATTTTTCATTTTTAATTTCCTTGTTACAATTCTTTTCGGGGCCATAGATAAAAATTTCTTGATAGCTTTACTCCGCTGGTAGGAATTTCCGCTCAAACACTCTGATACCTTAAAGCCTTTGATAGAGGAGGGGGGGGGATATTCGATCAGATATTGGTTGCAGAAAATGGAATTTAATCCATTACGATGAAAAAAAATAAAAATATTATTTTAGTGCCTTGTCATCTCATTTTATGACTGTCATAATTTATTTATGTTTAGGAAGTCTCTTTTGATAAAGACTGCAGGAAGCGGTCTTTTTCTTTTTAAATACTTAACTTTTCTTTAGTAAATCCTGTTCGAAATAATACTAAAATTAATACTAAAAGTGTTAATAGAGGGACTAAAGCGAATTTTTCAACTGTTGAAGTATCATTAATGAAACTGTTAATGCTTTCATTCTGGCCGAAATAAATTCCATAACTATTGAAGGCAAGGTGAAAGAACATTGCAGATAGTAATCCTTTATGTTCGTAAATATAAGCTAATAATAGGCCTGCGATCAAAGTATGTCCTAACCTAAACATTGATAAGTGAACAATCGAGAAGAAAAGGCTGGAAATGATCATCGAGATAAGGAAACTATATTGATTTCTTAGACCTTTAAATATGATTCCTCTAAAGAGAACTTCCTCAGTAAATCCAGGTATAACAGCAAAAATAAAGAAATTTCCAACATTCGATGAAAAGAACTCATCTCCAAGCAGGTCTGGAAATGCTGATTTGAAGACTTCTGAAACAACAGAGTTTGCTAATATTAATTGAATCGCTAGAGATAGACAGAAGGCTCCTGCAGCCAGTCGGATTCCGTAAAGAAAATCTAATCCCTTCCATTTAAATAGAGTTGTAAAGTCTAATCCTGAATAATAAATAATAAAGAGTGCTGTACCTAAACAAAATATGATGGGGGAAAATACATGGGAAATTAAGTTAATATTGAAAACAGAAATAATAGTCCCGCCATATACAAATCCTAAAAAGGCAATTGCAAATGAAAAATAAGCATGTGCAGGAACTAACATTTTTGACTTTCTTCGTTTTGTTGAAAGAAGGTCACTCAATGATTGAGTATCCGACTTTCCTTTCCATTGTATTTGGAAGGCCCCAAGTGAAAACCATATAAGGATCATTGATGTTATAATATTACACATAATGGCCAATGAAATACTAAAGTAATCAGGACTTAGAGTTATTAGATTTTCTGTAGACATGGGAAAATTGACGAGTGGAAGAAAGGCACTCATACTTGTAAGTTTTATATCCATTATTCCGATTATCCCAAGAGGGATAGCTATGAAAATAATTAATAATGTAATCAAAGATTGTGCTTGAACTCTACTCTTAGCAAAAGAGCTAGTGAGAAAACACATTGAGCTAACAAGCATTGCTGTGGATATTGTTCCTACAGTGAGGAAGAATAATCTTGCAGTGGTTATTTCAGGCACATCATCAAAAATATAATGTGATTTGCCCCACGCATAGAAAATGATTGCCTCTATAGAGTACGGAATTAAAGTTAAAATACCTTGCAAGGATACATTAAGATATTTACCCATAAAAATTTCATGTAAACTAATCGGATTCATTAGGAGAACTTTGAAAGTATTCTGATCTCTCTCTCCAATTGTGGTATTTATAGATGCATTAAATATAGAGATTAAGAGCAAGAACAAAATTCCCGAACCCATTGCTATGCCTATAACTTTTAAGCTTTTTGAGGCTTGCTTATCTATATTTACTTTCCAAAAAGAGTAGGGGTTCAGGTGATGGTCTTGGAGTTTCTTTTTCTTTAATAATATACTTAATTGTTCACTCTCAAATTTCTCAATAAGCGCTTCAGAATAATTCTGAGCAGCACTTGCAACAGTATTTATTTCACTATGAAAAAAATAAGCAGCATAGTAGCCGGCCTTATTTTTAAAAATCGCTATATGAAGATCAAACTTTTTACTATGCTGCTTCTTCAATACTTCGAGTGCATGATGGTACTCTTCTCTGGCCTCACTTAATTCATTACTTTGTTCTTTTAAATTTTTCTTCTTTAACTTAAACTTATCTTTAATGTTTTTCTTTTTTCTTTTGAGCTTCTTATAAATTCTAAACTTATCTCTGTAAGTAATAATATCTTTTTCTTTTAAACTGGATCCAACTTTTGTTAATTTTATTTTTTTATCATTTTTAAATCTTTTGATTAGATTTGATTCGAAATCACCTTGATAACTTATTTTGAAAATAGTGTCATCTTTTAATGGAACATCCTTTTTGTTGACAACATAGACTGAAGCCTCGATTATAAAAATCATATAGATAGGAAGACCAAAAAGAGGAACGAAGAAGTTAGTAAAGAGAACTGACTTGTCTCTCATAATTTGAAGAAATTCCTTCTTGAAAATTGTCTTAATGTTTCTTATTGAAATCATGCGACCTTGAGTTGTTCCTCCTTAAGGGCCAGATAAAATGCTTCTGTTATATTTTCTGACTGAGAACTATTAATTAAAGAACGATAATTTGTTTCTTTAACAAGCTTCCCTCTTTCAACCATTAATATCCTATCACTTATATATTCGACTTCACTGAGGATATGAGTAGAAAAAATGATGGCCTTGCCTTTTTCCTTTTCTTTAATTAAGAAATCCATGATATCTTTCGCAATAACAAGGTCTAGGGATGCTGTAACCTCGTCAAAAATAAGTATTTCAGGATCATGGATTACAGAGGCTGAAATGAGTGATCGTTGTTTTTGACCGCTTGAGAGCGCTGAATAATGTTTGTTCATGATGTCGCTCAAGTCAAATTGCTCTACTAATTCTTCTATCCTCTTTTTGATTTTATTCTTTGAAAAACCTTTGAGATCACCTAATAGTTCTAATGTTTCCAAAACTGAAAAAGTCTCATAAAGTGCCATATCGCAAGTTAGATATCCAATTTGGGACTTAACTTCCTTATAGTTATTATCATAATTCTTAGAATTAAATTCAATTTCACCTGACGTTGGAAGCAGTATTCCAGCTATCATATTAAGAATCGTTGATTTTCCAGCACCATTTGATCCAATGAGAGCTGTTACTTCTCCATACGGTATTTCAAATGAAATATGATCAACAGCAATTGTATCTTGGAATTGTTTTAATAATTGATTTACTTTAATGGCAGGCATTTTCTCTCCTTTTGTCTTATCGGAATTCATGGCCAAAACTATACTTTTGATATTGATTAAATTGAAGTTAAGGTCTCTAAACTTTTGATTTTTTTTATGTTAGGAGTATCATAGTTAAATGGACTCCTTGAAGAATTTATTACAGCAAAAAAATTGCAAAGATGTCGTCGTTCTTACAGGGGCAGGAATATCTGCAGAATCCGGCATTAAAACTTTTAGGGATTCAAACGGGCTTTGGGAAGATCATGCCATTGAAGATATTGCTTCACCTGAAGGTTTTTATAAAGATCCTGAAATGGTTCATCGTTTTTATAATTTAAGAAGAGCACAGTTACAAGATGTTTATCCAAATCCGGCTCATACTGCTTTATCTGATTTAGAAAAAATAGTGGACAACTTTACTCTGATTACTCAGAATGTAGATGATCTTCATGAGAGAGGGGGGAGTCAGAATGTTCTACATATGCATGGTGAATTAAAAAAAATATTCTGCCTTAAAACTGGAAAAGTGGATTATTTTGAGGGAGATGTCATGTCTGAAGAATTTTCTTTCGTACGACCAGATATTGTGTGGTTTGGTGAAGCAATTAAATACTCAACAGAAATACAAAAAGCATTTGAAAATTGTGACCTCTATCTTTGCATTGGAACGAGTAATAACGTTTATCCTGCAGCTGGCTTTGTCCAAGCTGCAAAAATGAAAAATGCACTTTGTATAGAATTAAACTTGGAAGCGACGGCCTTAAGTCATCAATACGATTTAAATTTCTACGGGCCAGCCACAGAGATAGTTACACAGTTTGTTGACCTTTTTCGCTAAAATAGGATTTGTATTAAAATGAAATCATAGTATGAATGATAAAATAAAGGCTTCGACACTTGAACTTATTTGATATTTTTTTTTCTTTCTTGAAGGAAGGTTTTTATAAAATCAAATATAAGGTATGTCCGGCGCCTAGCACCTCTTTCCCAATATCATTTTTGCTTTTGAAGCTTACTCCAAATCAAAAAGGAGTTTGATATGTTCGATCTAATTAAATTAAAAAAAGATTTTAGAAAAATTCAGAAAAACAAAATGGGGAAAAGAATTGTTTATCCTCATGTTCTAAGAATAAGGACTCTTTTGGCGCTAGATTCAGGTTATTCGCAAAAGGAACTGACTGAAGTTTTAGGAGTCGGTAATATGACCATTACTAAATGGCGTAAAAAAGAGAATAAAGAAGTTAGTATCCAGGTTTCCCGCAATTAGAAAGTAAAAAAGAAGAGTGCTTAAGTGATATTAAAATCACTTCTCCAAGTGGCTACGTGATTTCTGGTTTAAACCGAGAAGATGTTTTTTCCTTTCTTAACATGAGTAATCATTGATTTTTAATTCAAGAAAGCTTCAAGTTTTTCTGTATAGAGAACCTGTTGACATGCGCAAGGGCCATGACGGCCTTTGCGGTATTGTTGCTGAAA
>JABGXW010000108.1 GCA_018675575.1 Bacteriovoracaceae bacterium
AATTGGTAGACACGCTAGACTTAGGATCTAGTGCGCAAGCGTGGAGGTTCAAGTCCTCTCCTGGGCACCATAACTACATAAAATAAAAGATTGCACATGATTAAGATCGAACAAATGCATCACGTGGCCTACCGCTGTAAAGACGCCAAAAAAACTGTAGAGTTTTATAAAAAATATCTAAATATGGAGCTACTCGTCTCTATTTCTGAGAGTATTGTTCCTTCCACTAAAGAACCCAATCCATATATGCACGTCTTTCTCGACGCTGGCATGGGAAACATTTTAGCTTTTTTTGAAATTACAGGCGAAAAAGAAATGGGCCGGGATCTTAATACTCCACTATGGGTTCAGCATATCGCCTTTCGAGTAAAGGATTTAGATGCATTAGAGTCAGCCAAAAAAGAACTCGAAGAAAGTGGATTGGATGTTCTTGGAATTACTGACCATGGAATAATTAAATCTATATACTTTTTTGATCCAAACGGACATCGCCTTGAACTTACATGTGAGGTGAGTACCGAAGAAGAAATGAGAAAATTAAAAGAAATTGCACCTCTTATGCTTGAAGAGTGGAGTAAAACAAAAGAACCACCAAAAGATGCTGATTGGCTTCACAAAAAAGAGTTCAATAAATAATTTTTTCGAGAAATTATTAAGCGGCCTTCTTACCTAGTTTCCGTTCAAATTCAGCAATCTTATTTTTTGCTGTCATAAGTTCTTGTTTGAGCACATGAGTCTCTTTTTTCGCAGCGATAACGTCCTTTAAACTTTTCGCCAAACTGTCTTCTGCTTTGATCTTTAACGTTTCTAACTGCCTTAACTTCAGACTAGTAGCACCATCCGATTTGGTAAATTTCGTTGTGGCTGCAGTTCCTCCATTTTTTTTATTTGCAGCATCAAGTTGAGCATTTAGAAATTTAATTTTTTGCTCATACGCTTTCATTTTTGTCTTCGCTGCTTTCATTTTATCAGCGACAGCTCTATCGGTTACATCTGAGGAGGTTACCTGTTCGTTATTTTTTATTGCATCCTTTTTATGTATCGACTCACGTTTCGTAATATTCATTTTAAGTAGATGATACTCTTCTTGTAATTGTGAATATTCTTTTTCCTTTACCTTATACATTCTCATATACTTATCTTTCTCTATTCTTGAACCTTGCAATAACTTGCCTTGTTGGGAGTTATTTTCTTTTTGTTTATTTATTTGAACTTCTGCACGATTAATAGCCTCATGAGTACCCTTTTCCATATTCTCATTTAATTGCGCAAGTCTTTTTTGAAGAACTTCATTTTGGTGATTTAAGATGTTATTTTCTTCTTTTATTTCAAGAATTATCTCATTAGTTTTTTCATCTCCTCCAATCTCCTCTTCTACTTTTAATTGACTATTCTTAAAGGGAACTTTTTCATCGTTAGATGCTAGAACGGCTGCATTAGTGGGATTTTTTGTCCTTAGTTTAGTTATCTCTTTATCTTTAAGTTTAATAACCTTATCTGTAGATTGTCGTATCTTGTCAATTGTCGATTCTCTATTTTTAACTTCTGTTAGTGCATTTTTTAGTTCTAATTTGAGAGCATCTATTTGCAACTTCTCATTAAGCATCTCTCCTCGCTCTTTAGCAGCAGCTGCAGCAGCTTTTATTTTATTTTCGGCATCTGCCATCACTGAGATCTGTCCTTTCATCATATCAATGATTTTTTTGTATTTTATATTTTTTTCATTTGCGGACTCAAGCATGTTTTTAAATTTTTGATCTTGTTTTTCCAATTTTAATTCAAAATTATCTGAGGAATTTTCTCCATCTTCTGCTTTTCTCTTAACCATGCTTTCGATCGATTTGTTTCCAAGATCGTTAACCATCGGTTTAACTTTACGAGGAGAAGTTTCAAGTCCCGTAGAAATGATATTTATAAAGCTACTATTCATTTCTACACGTCCAGTGCTCTCTCTTGACTGCTCTTCATTTTGTCTTCTTATCTTTTTAACGATTTCAGATTTTTTTTCTTTCCAGCCATCATCTTCTATATAGTTAGCTTCTTCTTCGGCTTCCAATTCAGAGTTCACATAACCGTTAACCTCATTTGTGGTAAGATTTTCGATGTTGTCACTGAAATGATCGGCATAAACACTAGCATCAAAAGGAGTAAGGATTTGATCTATTGCTTTTTCAACATTATTAAATTCATTAGGACTGCCCAAACATTCTATAATATAACTTCTCTGTTCAGGGTCAAGCTCTTTTATTATCTCATTTTCAAATTGTTCTTCGTAAATATCTAATTCTTCTCCAGATAACTCTTTTAAGGGGATTCGAGCTTCATCATCTTGTGTTACTCTAAATCGCTGTATAACCTCAACAATATGTTTGATTTTTACTAAACTTTCTTGGCTTTCTGAAACTCCCCCCTTCATTTTTGCGGATTTACCAGGAAGCTCAGAGCTAGGAAGATTGATAGTTATTTTTGCAATCTTTATCTTAACTTTTTTAGCCAACTCTGCTTTTTTCTCTTCATATGATTGAATATTATTCAAAATGAGAGTTGGCCAAAAGTCATCAAGGCCAAGCTCCTTATACCAAACGGAAGATATTATGATTTTCCCTGCAGATTCAAGATAAACAATTTCCATAAAGTCTGTTTCGTAGAATGCATCTTTTAAAAGAGACTGAAAAGGATATTCCCTATCTGGAGATTTAAAAGAGCTTAAGAGATATTCTCTTAAAAAGTTTTGTACGTTAGCATGAACTTGAACATAGAACTGATCTTTACTAAAACCATATTCAATATCAATGGGTATAAAAGCAATATCGCCTTTGTTAAGATAAGAGAAATAACTCATACATTTTAATAAGTAATTTCTAACTCTTACAAAGTTATGCTCTTGTACATAGGCATCAGTTGCAATTACATCGGTATACTCTCCGACACATAAATGATCACATAGTTTTAAATTATACTGCTCAATAATCTGTCCATTAGATAAATCATCTAAGTTCATAGAGTTCTTTTCTAATCCTAGGTATCTCTTTAAAGCATGAGATATAAATTCCTTGTGACTATTGGCAAAAGGATTAATAATACAATCTCCACCATTTGAAACAAATTTATAAAGATCAGTAACCTTATCTAAAGTAATTTCCGGTGTTTTCTCTTCATCATGCGGACCAATACAAAGCTCACTATTTTCCTCTGTAGCAACATCATCTCCTGATATCCAATTTAGGAAGTCAGGGATTTTCTCATAAATATTAAGAAGTTTTTTAATTCCCACTATTTACTTACGCTCCAAGAAGCAGTTCTTCTGCTTCATCCAATTTTTCAAATACCCCTTGAAGAATATTCTTAATTCTCGCCGGTAAGGATTTGTGAGTTAATACTCTGTTGCCTAATTTTCTACCATAGTCTTCAACAGACGGATTAGTATCTTCTACTCCAAAGTTTTCGCAGACAAATACAACAAGTATTTCAATATCTGAAAGTTCATATTGGTTTAATCCTTTAGGTTTCCCTAATCCTGAAAAACGCTCATGAGCTTTAGCGAAAACATTATATACTTCATTTGTATTTTCTTCTGCTTTGTAAAAAGCTTTATATATATTTAAACTAGTTTTTGAATTTTCACTAAATGAATCAATTTCAATTTGAGCGACATCGTTTTTTTCCAAATAATCTATCGCCATACCATCAGCTCTCCATTCATACTTAAATGCTTCGACATGATTGAATGAGAGAGGCTCTTTTAAGCCTATATAAAAAAAGAAAGGTAAATGATAAAGATCTTTTAGATATTTAAAATCAATAATTCCCACCGAAAGAGAAAGCATGACAAGTATACTGGCCTTAAGGGAATAAACACGAAAGAGGTCAGAGTTTGATGTTTTTAACTTTACGTCCAATGTTTCAGGTAAATCATAAAAAACATCATGAGCAGCTTCCATAAGTTCTGCTAAAACAGCTTTCTTCTCTCCTTCCCAGTAAAGAGACTTGAACCATTTTAATAACTTAATTCTTTGTTGATTTTTTGTTTTAAATTTTGTGGCCAATTTAAAATCCGAGAAGAGGTCTTTAAACCGAGAGATATTTATTGGATTAAGAATATATTCACAAGGAAGTCTGTCTGTCAGCTTTTTGAATTTTTCAAAGTACTGATGCACTAATAAGTCCCCTGGTGAAGCTAGGACAAAGTTACGTTTCCACATTATTGTGCCAGGAGAAAAAATATATTTTTCCAATTTATCAATTAAGATAAACTTTTCTATTTCAGATTCAGTTACATCAGTTTCTGAATCCTCATCTAAAAAGCTATGGTTAGATGTACTATTTCGTTCCAATAAACGCTCCTCTATCTAATCTAATCGGTATTCTAGAGCGAAATATTTAAAAATTGAGAAGATATAATTGAGAGATTCGCTCAATAAAAAGAGATGATTAACATAGTAATTAACTAGTGCAGTACGGTATTAGGTAATCGGATTGAAACACTTGTATTCATGTGTCTCTGACTGTTTTGTTAGGTCTGGATATTTATTTTTGCATTCATCAGTGGCCTGCCAGCAACGTGGATGAAAATGACATCCATTTGGAGGTTTCATTGGAGAAGGAATATCACCTGTAAGAATGATTCTATCTTGTTTTAAGCTAGGGTCTGGCTTAGGAATGGCCGAGAACAATGCTTTGGTATAGGGATGTCTTGAACCACCGTAAAGTTCGTGTGATTCTGCGACCTCGACCATATTTCCAAGATACATAACCGCTACTCGCGAAGAAATATATTCGACAACTTTTAAATCATGAGCAATAAATAGGTATGTTAAATTTAGATCTTTCTGAAGATCCATCATAAGGTTCACCACCTGAGCTTGTACAGACACATCAAGAGCTGAAACCGGCTCATCACATACAATAAATTCAGGTTCAACAGCAAGTGCTCTAGCAATACAAATTCTCTGTCTCTGTCCACCTGAAAACTCATGCGGATATTTATTTAATGTATCTCTTGGCATTTGAACTTGATCTAATAATTCATACAATCTTTTTTTTCGAGCATCTTTTCCTTTATTGAGTCCATGTATTTCCATAGGTTCTGAAAGAATAGCACCAACAGTCATACGAGGATTTAGCGATGCATACGGGTCCTGAAATATTATTTGCATTCTTCTTCTTAAAGCACGCATTCTTTGAGCATCAAAAGTTCTTATATCTTCACCATCAAAGATTATCTCCCCACCTGTTGGTTCAATTAGTCTTAAAATAGATCTTCCTAGAGTTGTCTTTCCACAACCAGATTCACCTACGAGACCAAGAGTTTCACCTCTTTTAATCTTGAAAGAAACATTATTTACAGCGCTAACTGCTCCAACCTCTCTTCCTAGTAAACCACCATTTATTGGGAATCTCTTTTTTAAATTTCTTACATCGAGAAGATATTCACTCATCTTTATATACCTTTTTTATTTTTATAAACTTAATGGATTAAAACAACTAACTTCATGAGAACCTTCAACAGGGGAAAGTTTAGGTTCTGACTCTCTGCACCTATCTGAAGCAGAAACACATCTGTTATAGAAGTTGCAACCAGCAGGAAGATCAAACAATGAAGGAACCATTCCTTCAATAGTTGTTAGTTTTTCTTTTTTCTTACCTGAAGTTGAATCAAAAGCAGGAATTGATTCCATGAGTCCCTTTGTATAAGGGTGCTTGGGATATTTGAATAATGTATCCACATCAGCTCTTTCAACAATTTGCCCACAATACATAACGGCAACTTCATCACAAGTTTCAGCAACAACTCCAAGGTCATGAGTAATCATAATGATTCCCATTCCTAATTCCCTTTGAAGTTTATTCATAAGTTCAAGAATCTGTGCTTGGATAGTCACATCTAAAGCGGTTGTAGGCTCATCGGCGATTAATATATCGGGCTCACAAGAAAGAGCAATAGCAATCATGACTCTTTGTCTCATTCCTCCTGATAATTGATGAGGGTACTCTTTAACTCTTTGCTCAGGCGAAGGAATCCCAACAAGCCTAAGCATATCAATTGTTTTTTCTTTTCTTTCTTTTGGGCTTAATTCAGTTTGATGAAGTTCTAAAACTTCTTCAATTTGATTTCCAACAGTAAAAACAGGATTTAAAGATGTCATTGGCTCTTGGAAGATCATCGCAATTTTATTTCCACGAACTCTTCTCATTTCATCCATCTGGATATCTGGAAGGTTTTCTCCATTAAATTTAATAGTTCCACCAGCAATCCTTCCTGGAGGATTAGGAATTAATCTCATAATAGCGAGGGCGGATACCGATTTACCTGATCCCGACTCTCCTACGATTCCAATAGATCGTCCCTTATGAACGTCAAAAGTCACTCCATTTACGGCAGTGATTTTTCCTCTATCAGTATTGAACTCTACGACTAAATCTTTAACTTCGAGAATTTTCTGACTCATTTATCTTCCTGTCCTAATTTTTAGTTTTTTATAATATTTTAAATTAATTACTTACCTTTTAGCTTTGGATCGAGGGCATCTCTAAGAGCATCTCCTAATAGGTTCAATGTTAGAACCACACCAAACATTGCAAATGTTGCAGCACCCAACTGCCACCAAACACCTCGAGCCAGCTCTAGCTTGGCATCATCAATCATTGTTCCCCAACTTGGCTGCCCTTGCACACCTAGTCCGAGATAAGAAAGAATCACTTCAGCTTTAATAGCAACTTGAAATTGAAGCGAAAAGTTAATGATAACAATGTGAAGAACATTGGGAAGGATATGCTTGAAGAGTTTTCTAAAATCTCCTCCTCCAATAGCAGACGCTGCATGAACATATTCTCTGTCTTTATGTCTAATCACTTCACCTCTAATCAGTCGGCAAAGACCTACCCAAGAAGTAAGTCCTAATGCAAGATAGACGGCTACAAGTCCTTTCCCTAAAATAAAAGTAATCGCAACCAGCAACATGATTGACGGTATAGAAGAGAAGGTATTGTAAAACCACACAATAATTTCATCAATTTTTCCACCATAGTATCCGGCAATTGATCCCAGGAAAACGCCAATGACTGCTGAAAGCACCGCTGTACTGAGACCAATTGACATGGCCACTTGAGTTCCCTTTAAAGTCTTGGCAACGACAGAGCGACCAAAAATATCGGTTCCAAATAAAAATTCAGTGGAAGGTGATTGATATGATGGCCCCACTTCTGCTGCCCAGTCTGCAGCCAAAAAGCCAAAGGCAGTAAGCAATGCAATCAAAGCATACACTCCGACAGTAAAAAGGGAGACGACAGCTGTTTTGTCTCTTAAAAGAGTTTCAAAAGCATGCCTCCAAAGTGATTTTGATTTTAGTTCTTTTATTTCAGTAGTAGCGAAACTATTGGATTGTACATTTTCCATATTTATCTATCCTAATTTAACCTTACTCTTGGATCAACAACCGTATAAAGAATATCGGTAATCACTCCAAAAATAATATAGGCAACAGCACTAAGAATAGTCATGGCCCTAATGACAGGAAAATCTGATGAGTTAATCGCATTCAATGTGATTCCACCTAATCCAGGAATTCCAAAAAAACTTTCTATAAGTAATGCTCCAAGAATAAGAAAGGGAATCTGAATCACAACATAAGTTACAATTGGAATCATTGCATTTTTTAAAACATGTTTAAAAAGTATTAGCTTTTCTCCAAGGCCTTTTGCTCGAGCGGTTCTCACATAGTCTTGATAAACTTCGTCTAAAACAACTGTTCGATAAAATCGAAGGTCTGGTCCAATAGTCAAAGTGATCCAAATAAGCACTGGCAACTGAATATAAGGTATGAAATGTGGAAACCCGAAGTCATAGCCTGAAATTTCAAACATCCCTAGCTTATAGGCAAAGAAATACTGTCCAAATAAAATATACGCCAAGGATGGTATACTCATTAAAGAGATACAAATTAAGATTGTAAACTTATCAAATAACCCGCCTCTATAAAAAGAAACCAATAAGGATAAACTTACTGCACAAATTGTTGAAATAAAAAATCCAGGTACCGTCAAAGTGAGTGAAGGAATAGCTCCTTCAGAAATCATTGAAGAAATGAGTTGCTTAGTACTCCAAGATCTTCCAAAGTCAAAAGTGAAGGCCGACTTAACCAAATCGAGATATTGCATAAACCAATGTCTATCTAATCCCAGCTCATGTCTAAGCTCTGCCATTTGTTTTGCTGTGGCATGTTTTCCAAGCAAAATATGCGTCGGATCACCTGCCACAACATTAAAGAGTAAATAAATGATTAAGCATACGCCCAGCAGAACTGGAATCACGTATAAAAGCCTTCTAAAGGTATAGACCCATAAATTCACAAATACTCTCCCTAGAGTTTACTAGTCATATCTTTTTTCTTAGTAAGATCAATATTTAAGTACTGAGCTTGTCCAGCATTGAAGTCGGCACTGATATAGTTTTTAAGCCACGAATGTTGAAGAACAAATGATTGTCTGTGAACGCCAAATACCCATGGTACTTGCTCGGCCACAATTCTATTCATCTTTTCGTATAAAGCAGTTCTCTGTGGAGAATCTTGCATTACTGCTGCTGTCTTATAAAGAGCATTAAATTCTTCATTATTATACCCAGACCCGTTTGCCCCTGGTGAAGTATTTGGTCCGTATAATAGTTGTAGGAAGTTCTCTGCATCTGGATAATCTGCTCCCCATGCAATTCCGTACATCATAACAGTTCTATTTTTTATTTTCTTCTGAAGTTCTGGCCATGGGTTATTGATAACTTTAACCTTCACACCAATTTGTGCCATTTGCTTTTTGAAGAACTCACCAATTTGTCTTGAAACAGTTGAAGAAGGGCAGTCATAAGTAATCTCAGGGAGTCCTTTACCTTCGGGGTAACCAGCTTCTGCTAATAATTTTTTAGCTAATTCTAAATTTGGACCATGGAAAGGATTTTTATATCCTGAGATATTTCCTGCAATTCCAGGAGGAACAACTGATTGAGCTGGTAATGCGTTATTATTGTAAAATAATGTATTTGACTGAGCTGGATCATAAGCAGCAGACATTGCTTGTCTAAGTTTAAGATTCCGAAATAACTCTCTGTCGTGATTATAAGCGGTGTAAGTTACATCTAATGATGGAGTTACTAAAAGAGAAATGCCTTTTTTCGCTAATTCATCAGTAATGCCTTTTCCTGGAATAACTGCGGAATCAAAGTTGTCTTTTGGAATTACAATATAATCAATTCTACCTTTTTGGAAGTTTAACCACCTTGGTTGAGATTCCACAAGAATATCAACAACGACTTTGTCAACAAATGGTAATGGTTTTCCAGCATCTTTTAATAAGTGCTTGAACTCTGCAGAGGCATCAGAAGGATATAGTTTTTTTCTGAATGCCGGATTTTTTGTATAAGTAATTTTATTTGATTGTTTAAATACAGGAAGAATAAATGGTCCAGTTCCAACTGGGTGGTTAATAAACTCTTTTCCATATTTAGTAACCACTTCTTTTGCAACAGCAAACGTAAAAGGCATTGCTAATGAGTAAAGAAATTGTGGAAATGGCTTAGCAAGTTGAAATTGAATTGTGTATCTATCTAAAGCTTTTATACCTTCAACTTCCTCTGTGTAGTCTACTTTAGTAAGATCTGCAAACTTTGCTCTCCACTCATTAAGTCCTTTCACCTTACCATCAAGTAGCCACCATCCAAGAGCTTGAAGCTTTGGATCAGCAAGCCTTTTGATTGAGTAAACAAAATCTTCAGCAGTAAGCTCTCTACCTTTTCCATTATCAAAAGCAGCATCATTATGAAACATAACGCCTTTTCTAAGTTTAAAAGTATAAGTTAAACCGTCTGCTGATACGATAGGCATAGCTTCCGCTAAGTTAGGAACCAATGTATATGGCCTTTTTAGATAATGATATTCTAATAGACCTTCATAAACTCTAGCGACTTCGTTGCTTGAGTACACATCGTTAGCATAAATAGGATCCATTCCTTTAACTTTTGCACTGATTGTAAGGTGAAGTTCCTTTATATTTGATGTCTCTTTTTTTGTACATGCAGTTAACGAAACAACTAGAGACAGTAGTAGCGCCAATGGTAAAAATTTTTTCATAAGATAGTCCTTGTTATGTAACAATTTGAAATAATATTAAACTGATATAAACTTATCTAGCACTGGATATATATATAAATTTGCATGAAATTACTACTCTTTAAAGGTTTTGCTGAGGGAATATGTCGCAAAGCTAGGAATCTTACTTTATGGAATCGCATGACGCTAAGAACAAATGCAATTCAAGTGGATTAGGGCCACTAAAACTTTCTCTTGTATTTTCAACTATAAAACTCAACTTTTGAAAGTAACCTGATACATCAGAGATCCCTTTAAGGACCAAATCAAATCTGTCATTGATTTTCTGCTTAATTAATTTCTGAGAGCCGCTTTGATACCAAATAAAAGACTCCCCCGATGCGACGCAGCTATTTCCCGAACATGTAATTTTCATTGCAGGGTTCTGAATAAGTTCTTTTTTTAATTTTGCCACATAAGCTAAAAAGCTTAAGAACCTTCTTAACAAGAGCTTTTGCTCTTTTGAGTTTTTTTCTTTGTTTAAAGCATTGATGACTTGAGCGTAAAAAGAGCCTTTAATTTTTGTAACACCCAAATGATCCCAAGTTAAGCTCATCATACGCTCCCCATGAAGTGGTAACTGAAGCGCCATTTGCCATGACTGAGCATTTGAATCTAACTCGGCTTCAAATCTAAATAAATGCTTTCCAGCTTTAGACTGGAGTCTACCTTTACCTTCTGATGATAAACAGACCTTATTCATGTATTGTTTAATTTCAGTTTGATGATCAGAATTTGTTTTTTTTAGCGAAGAGCAAGAAGATAAACTAAATAGAATTGGAGTAATGCCTATAATATAATAAGTAGCAGACCATATCGTTTTAAATATTACTTGTGAATTTTCCTCGAGGCAGGAAGTCGCAATACTTCTAAATCTTGGAGTTCTGCTAGTACTTCTTTCCTTTCCGATTCTATTTTGCATTGCTTAAGGGCCTTCACGTAATACTTTTTTGCGAGTTTGTACTTCTTCATTTCTTTATAGATAATAGCAAGATGTTTGGTAATGACAACATCATTATCTACGGCCTCATTTGCCTTAATTGATTCACTTAACGCTTCAGTAAACTTTCCTACTTTGTAATAATACCAAGCAAGAGAGTCTCTAATAAATCCATCCTCTGGTTTTAAGTTAACCGCTTTCTGGATCAATTTATAAGCGCGTGCCATTTCTACACCTTTTTCAAGAAGTGAATATCCTAAAAAATTTAGAGCATGTGGATTATCAGGATTTTTGACAAGCATGTCCTCTATCAATGATCTTGCTTTCTCATAAGTTTTGTTCTTTTCATAAAGTGAAGCAAGATAATAATCATGCCCTTCAGTAAAGTCTTGAAGATCCTTTAATTCTTCAAGTGTTGTCACGGCTTTTGAGATCTCACTCAGCCCTTCCCAATAAGTTGTTAAGACAATTCCTACTTCTATTCTTGCCTTGCTGTCTCCAGATTTTGTTCCTTCTGCGAAGCTTAATAACTTTGGCTCCCATTTTAACCGATCTCGCATCGCAAGTGCTTGAAGCATTTGAGCTATTTGCAAATTACTATCTAAAAATAAAGTACTTTCAGATGGCACATTTTGAAAATATCTAATTGCAACTTCAAACTTACTTGTTTGTTGAAACAATGAACCTAAGTAATAAAGTATTTTATCAGATTTTGGTGCCGCAATAAGGATGTCCTTAAACACACTGATTGCTTTTTGATACATTTTTCTATCCGTATATAAAATTCCTAATCGAACTTTTAAATTGAGATCATTTTGATCTAAAGATGAAAGCTTCTCAACATAAGGTAGAACTTCCTTATACTTTCCATTTGCAAAGAGTACTTGGACAAGTCTTGATAAGACTGGATAGTTCATTTCGTCTACTTTCAAAAACCTTTCATAGACTTTAACTGAATTTTTGAAATCTTCTTTTTCTTCATAAAGGAGCCCAAGGGCAATAGCAGCCTGATGATACTTTTTCTCAACTTTCAAAGCATGTCTAAAATGACTCATCGCCTCCTCGCGATCTCCCAAATCAACAGACATTTTTCCCATAAAGTAAGAGAAGATAGCTTTGCCTTTAATCTTTTCTTCACAGGATTTAAGTAATTTCTTGGCCTTCTTATGCTCCTTTTCTAGAGCATATGATTTCGAAAGAAAGATACAAGCTTCTTCATTTTTAGGATGGGCCACCATGACTTGTTTATAGATTTTTCTAGCTTTTTTAGATTTATCTAATGCTGTGTAAACTCCACCTAAAATTAATCCAATGTTTTCTTCCTTTAGACCTTCTAATTGAAAAATTTCGGCAAGAATCTTCTCAGAGAGTTCTAAGTCTCCTATTCTGATGAGTTCAACTGCATATTTTCTCTTCACCCAATTATCTTTTGGTACAAGCATATGAACATATTTAAATAATAATGCGGCAGTTGTATTATCTCCCCTAATGGATGCATCATTGGCCTTGATAAATAAATCGCTAGATAAAAATGTTACTGCACCAGATCCTGCTTTCTTTGCTTCTGTTACTAACTCTTCTAACCTAATTTCTGCTTTTTCGAGTGAGTTTTTCAACTGCTCATCATCAACTAACTTTTGATCTCCCGATTGACTGTACTTGGTGTCAATAGTATTGAAAGCATCAACAACATGTCCTTTCTGCAAACTCCCGCACGAACACATAAGTCCAAGTAACAGTAAATAAATAGTTAATTTCTGCATAAATTAATCCTTCACAAAAACGGTAATGCCCATTTTCCATTACTTTACCTTTCGTCCATATAGTTTTAGATTTTAGAGTTTTAAGATTTATTTTGAGAATAAGGCAAATATCTACACATTCATAACATAAATGACCGTTTTCATGCTCCACTTAAGAGACTCTTAGTAAGTCAGTTCAATAAAGATGTAAACTAGTTTACTTCTAACTAATTATAATCACAATAAATGTATAAATAATTGTGCGCTGAAGGCCAAGTTAGGTTGACAGCATCAATTTAAAACTGCTAATTCATTGATGCATTAACTTGGACAAGGCATTAGTTTTGTTACATCTAGTTTAATTTGTGAAATTTCAACTGGATACATAATATGTCAGACGGGCTTGTGCGGAGCAATGAAAAATCTACACAACACGTTAACTTTTTGCAAATAAGTGGTAGAAGATTCTAGAGCCTGCGTTAGGTAACAGATTTAATAAATATTTTAAAATTTAAAAACAATACTAAGAAAAAAGTTGTAGAAAAGAAATTGTATGACTTCGGTTCTAAATAGGGGAAAGAAAATGAATGAAGTAAGAATCATTAAAAGGTACCAAAACAGAAAGCTTTATGACACACATCAAAGTTGTTACGTGACTCTTGAGGAAATTTCTCAAATAATCCGTGAAGGTCATGAAATTCAAGTAATTGATAACAAAACTAAAAATGACATCACTTACATGACACAGATTCAACTTCTTTTTGATCAGGAAAGAAAGTCACTTAAAAAAGGTGATGTTGAGTTACTTAAAAGAGTAATTAGAGAAACTGAAGGTACATTTACTGGATATATCCGTGGATTAGAGGGAACTGAAGCTCCTGAAGTTGCTGTTGAAACAACTCCTGAAGTTTTACAACCTTTCATGCAAGCTAATGTTTTAAACTCATCAATTGAAACTCCAACAACTTTAAACTAATATAAAGTTGTTATTAAGTTTCCTTTGAGAAAAGGACAAGCCATTAGGCGAGTTAATGTTTAAAAATGTTAAAGTCAAAAAAATAATAGTTCCAATCATGTTTTATATGGTTGGAACTTTTTTTGTTTTTAGATCTGTCCAAGCCGAGAATATCAATAATCTCAGACCTCCAAAACCTGCTACTCCGGTAGCTGTTGAAACTGAACCTGAAATAGTACCTGCCAAGCCAATTCATAAAGATCCTCCTCCAGCGTCTATGATTAGAGAGCCTAGAATTCCAAACGGATTAAGAAAACATTCCTTAGGGTTGGGAATTGGACAAACTTCTTTATTTGGAGATTTTGAAGAGCTAGGTGAAAACAAAATTACACTCGATATCCTTTATACTTATTCTGCTAGTCATTCATTTGACCTTACTATTGATCTTCACCATGATAAATACAGTTTCAAAGAACAATGGGTACAAACCTCAGGTTTAGCAATTGGAATCAAAGCAAAAGCTTATCAATTTGATGCTTTTGCGCCTTATGGTATTTTTGGATTTGGGTTTTATGCTCCCAGAGCTAAACGTCTTATTGATTCAGTCTATGTCACTTCCAAAGGAAAGCTAATATTTGGTTGGCACCTTGGAGCGGGAGCTGACTTAAAGCTCAATAATCATTTCAGTGTAGGAATTCAACTTCAGTACCATAATCCTTTTGATATAAAGCAAGAGATTGGTAGCGAAATTTCAGGAACCTACTCAAAAATGCTTATCACGGGCATGTATACTTTCTAAAGTGGATCTTACTGCAACACCTCAACTAATTATTATCACCGGTAAAGGTGGAGTTGGAAAAACTTCTGTTGCATTAGCTTTAACAAAACATCTTAAAGAGAATTGTAGAAATGTTCTTTATAGTAGCTTTGACCAATTAACCAATACAAACCTCTGCGAGAATTTAGAAATTCCTTTTTTTGAAATTACTCCAGCTGAAAGTGCCCAAATCTACGTAGGCAAAAAGCTGGGATCAAAGACTATAGCATCGTGGGTTATGAAAACTCCTTTTTTTAAGTCTCTATTTAATATGATTCCTGGACTTGGAATGGTTATTCTTATGGGTCATATTATAGAGAAGTTAGAAAAAGACCCTACCCTCACAATTATTTTAGACTCCCCTTCTTCTGGCCATGCATTAACTATGCTTGAATCAAGTCATAATTTTAAGGAGATGTTTGGATCTGGACTTATTGTTCAAGATATAGAAAGAATGCATGAATTTCTGTATCAAAAACAATTATTAAAAACTTATATAGTTTGTCTACCTACTTTGATGGCGGCCAATGAAAGTCTTGAATTAAGAGAGAGTTTTAAGCTTCTCGAAATTAATAGAGTAGAACTGATACTCAATGATCTTTTACATATGGCAGAAGAAATAAAAGATAAAGAAGAAGAACTACCCGATTTTCTCAAAGTAAAAGTTAATTTAGAAAAAGAAGTCGAGGCTGAATTTATCAACAATTTTGAACATGAATTACCTCATCTATCAGTACGAAACGAAATTGAAATGATTAATAAATTAAAAGATCTCGTGGGATCTTTATGTTGAGATCGAAACCTATAGAACTTTTTTGTGGTACAGGGGGAGTTGGTAAAACAACACTTGCCACTAGTCGAGCATTACATTTAGCGCACGAGGGAAAAAGAGTACTCCTCATCACTATTGATCCAGCAAAAAGGCTCAAGCAGATTTTAAATCTACAAGACGAATCGAAAGGTGAAATTCAAACTGTTCCCCTAAGCATTTTTGATTATTTTAATGAGAATGAAAAAACTTTCGATGCCCTTCTTATGTCTCCGCAAACGACTCTACAGAAAATGGATTTCGAAATGAGTTCGGCACCAGGAAAGACTGTCTTTGACAATCCGATTATTCAAATTTTATCAAGACCGAATGGTGGGATGAATGAGATCATGGCAATAATTGAAGTTCAGTATCAACTGAGTACTAATCATTATGACACCATTATTTTAGATACTCCCCCAGGAAAGCATTTTATAGATTTCTTGCAATCATCCCTCAAAATAGAGCATTTTTTTGATAAGAGCTTCGTTGAAATTTTCCGATTTTTAGGAAAAAGATTTACTAAAAAAGGAGAGAAGGAATCAAAGGGACTGCTAGGACTGATTGTTTCAACAGGAGTGAAAAAGCTTCTTAGCTACTTAGAAAAGGTGACAGGAAAAGAGTTTGTGAATGTGTTTGTAGATGCTATCGCTGCGTTATACAAAAATCGAGAGCATTTCCTTTCAGCAATTAAGTTTGAGGAAAAACTGGGACAGATCTCCTTCTCGAATTGGTTCTTAGTTACTTCCGTTGAGCAATATAAGATAGATGAGGCCAGCAATTTCCATCAACAGGCTATTGAGTTTATGCATAATGACAGTTTCTTGGCCATAAACAAATGCCTAAGACCCTATTTGGAAGATTGGTATCCTGAAGATAAAGACTTTTCACATGTTAAAACTTCTATGCTAAATAGAGAGAATAAAATTAAAGATTTTGCCAAGGTACATTTTGACAAAATTTTAGATTTCCCAGAAGTCCTAGGCTCATCACCAACTCAACATGTCAGTGAACTAGCGACCAGCTGGAAATAAATAAAACAACAATTAATCAATAAGTATGTGGAGGAAAATATGCTCATAGGCGCAAGAAAAAATATTCTAGAAGCAATTGGCGGAACACCAATTGTTAAACTAAACAAAGTCGCGACAAATGTAGACTCCGAAATCTATGTCAAATTGGAATATATGAATCCAGGAGGATCAACTAAGGATAGAATCGGCGCTTACATGCTTGATGCAGCAGTTAAAGACGGATCTCTAAAGCCAGGTGGAACCATTATCGAAGGAACATCTGGAAACACCGGTGTTGGATTGGCATTATGGGCGGCAATACATAATTATAAATGCATTTTCGTACTCGCAGATAAACAATCTAAAGAAAAAATTGATAACCTACGTGCCTTTGGCGCAAAAGTGATGGTCTGTCCTACAAATGTAGGGCCAGAAGATCCAAGATCTTATTACTCAGTTTCAAAAAGGCTCTCTGACACAATTCCAAATTCTTTTTATGTAGACCAGTATAACAACTTGAACAATCGTGAGACACATTATAATTGGACAGCTCCGGAAATGTACGAACAGACAAAAGGTGACTTTGATGTATTTGTGGCAGGAGTTGGCACAGGTGGAACAATCTCAGGTTGTGGAAAATATTTTAAAGAAAAAATGGGGGCTAAGGTTAAAATTGTAGGAATTGACTGCGAAGGATCTATTGTCGCTCATTACGCCGCGACTGGAGAATATTGTGAGGCCAAGCCTTATGTTCTTGAAGGACTTGGAGAAGATTTCATTCCTGGAAACTATGATTTTGATATGATCGATGATTTTGAAGTTGTTGGAGATAAAGAAAGCTTTATCATGACAAGACGACTTCTTAAACAAGAAGGAATTTATGCTGGAGGCTCTGCGGGAGGTGCAGTCCTTGGAGCAATTAAATATGCTAAGAAGTTAAAAGAGCCAAAAAAAATATTGATTCTTCTACATGATTCTGGAAATAGATATGCCTCAAAAATATTTAACGATGATTGGATGAGTGACAATGCTTATCTAGATTCATCTTTCAATGTACAAATAAATGAAATAATAAATTACCTAGGTAAAGACAAACCGGCTATGATCACTATTTCAGACAAGGCAACAGTTGGTGACGCAATAAAAATCATGGATGACAAAGGTATCTCACAGCTCCCTGTCATGAGTGGTGATACTGTAACTGGAATTGTATCTGAGTCAGATTTATTGAAACCTGTTTTTCAGGGTGAATTTACACTTGATGACTCAATATCGATTGCCTGTCATAACAAATTTAAAACTATTGACAATAATCAATTACTTTCTGATGTTGCAGACACACTTTTGAAAAAAGAAGTTGTAATAGTCACTACTGATGGTAATCCCTCTAATATCTTAACTAATATTGATATACTTCATTACATTAATGATAAAGCGAGTATATAATGACAAAACGAAAGTCAAATAAGGGACAAAAGTGGAACCTGAAAACTTCTACTATCCACGCTGGTGGTCACCCAGATAAAGAGACAGGCGCGATCATACCTCCCATTTACCAAACCTCTACTTTTGTCCAATCCTCACCCGGAAAACATAAAGGGTATGAGTATTCTCGTAGCCATAATCCAACAAGAAGCAGACTAGAAGAATGTTTAAGTGCTCTAGAAAATGCGAAGTATTGTCTTGTTACATCAAGTGGAATGTCTATTGCCATGCTGATGATGCATGTATTTCCAAAAGACACTCCAATGTTAGTCGGGGATGATGTTTATGGGGGGACCTATAGATTATTCAAAAGCATTTTCGATGAATACCATAATATTAAATTCATCGATACAACTGATACCAAGGCTTTAGAGGTAATGATAAGAGAGTTTAAACCAAAACTTTTGTGGCTTGAGACACCTACTAATCCTCTGTTAAAAATCACTGATATCAAGGCAACGACTAAGCTTGCAAGGAAATACAAATGTCTAACATTGGTCGATAATACTTTTATGAGCCCCTATTTTCAACGGCCATTAAATTTAGGTGCGGATTTTGTTATGCATTCAATGACAAAATATATTAATGGTCATTCAGATGTTGTTGGTGGTACAATTCTAACAAATAACAAAAAATATTATGAAAAATTATGGTACCTGCAAAATTCAATCGGACCAAGCCAATCACCCTTTGATTCCTGGTTGGTATTAAGAGGCTTAAAAACTCTTGCAGTCAGAATGGAGGCCCATCAAAAAAATGCCATGATCATTGCAAAATGGTTAGAATCGCATAAACAGGTGGAGTCAGTTCTCTATCCGGGCCTTAAATCCCACCCCGGACATAAAATAGCGAAAAAACAAAACACTGGTTATGCTGGCATGATTACATTCTTTCTTAAGAAAAAAGAAGTTAAATTTTCGAAGACATTTCTTTCTAAAGTTAAACTTTTTGTACTGGCGGAAAGTCTCGGTGGAGTTGAAAGCTTAATTGAACATCCTGCCATTATGACTCATGCATCGATTCCAAAAAAGACGAGAGAAGAATTAGGCATCACAGATAATCTCATCAGACTTTCTATTGGAATTGAGGATGTAAATGATCTTATCCAAGATTTAGAAGTGGCATTCAAAACAATTCGTTAAAAATTCCCCATTTCTTTTAATCTAGGAACTTCAGTATCTTGAGCGGGAAGAGCTCCCTCTTGATTATGATTATCTCCCAAGATATCAGAAGCAATTCCATGCTCTTTGGTTGGAGCCACTTGTACTTTCGGCAAGAGTTTTTCAACAATCACCTCTTTTACAATTTTTTTCATTGGATTTTCTAAATCAAAACCTAGTTCAGTATCTGTTCGAGAGAGAATTTTATCAAATCTCAGGTATGATCTAAGTAAGACATAGGTACAATAAATCTTCCCATGCTCACTGGTTAGGTCTTCTTTCTCACCTTTTGCAAAAATCAGTCCATCATCTTGGATAATTTGCTCCATAGAGCTTAACATTTTACAAAAATCATCATTTTTTGCTTTAGAGTCTGTACCACAGCTTGTTTTTTTCTTTATTACTTCAATCTCACCTGTAGATCCTAACTTGATATGTACGGGAGCTCTACAAACATCTATCATCCATTTCTTTTTCACAAACTTTAATTTTTCATGAGCAAGGGTTAGCTCACAATTTTTCTTAGTTAATTTCAATATATTCTGAGTTAATCCGAAGGGAAATCCCTTATGAGAAACAGTGGCAGTAAACTCTGACTTAAGGCAGCCTAGACTATCTATCTCACCCAATACTGTTGTAGAAAAAAGAAAAGACAATAAGGTTAAATTAAATTTGAACAATGACATTTTGGTCGACCTCAATATGAATGACAGTTGCATCGTGGGCTAAGAAATCCCCCGATATATTTTTTTTTAATTGGAAATATATTTCATTAATAATTTGTCGCGGTGTTTGATTTTCAAAGCCAGCTAGTATTTTTTTGACACTCAATCCGGGGTATAATTCATTCATATTTTTCTTAAATCCCGGTGAAACAATCATTAATTTTTCACTTCTTTTAAGTCTTGAAGAAAAATATCCTCTTTCAAAAAACATTTCATCTAGAGGGAGATCATTTCCAACCAGGTTTTCAGATTTTGATCTATATAATTCGAAATCTCCAAAATACATTCCTTCCATAGTCAATGAATTTAAATCAATACGAGCAATAAATACATCAAGATTTTTTTCATCTCCCCTTACAAAATCACGTTCTTTGATATCCGCTGACAACTCTCTTAAGAATCGTTCTATTTCCTCTAATGAGAAATGTTTTTTATCTCGAAAGTACTCAAAATGAGTTAATATAATACTCGAGACAACATAGGAAGAAGAACTGCTTAGAAGGACAAGACATTCTTTATCTCCCTTCACAATATCCAGAAATTCTCCGCCGGCACTTTCGCCGGCTCCAAACTTGCTTGTAATGGTTAATCCTTTTATTGTTTCTTGTCTAATCGGAACTATTCTTTCATGTACCTTTTTAAGTCGTTGGAGATCAGATAAAGACTGACTTAAGATTTCTTCTACGTCCTTTGAAAAAATAGAACTTATCATAAGGTTTTCTAGCTCCCCTTGGTAAGCACTATTGAGAACCGGAAGATTAAACTCATACTCTTTGTCGATATCAATGACACCCTTTAAGGATTTTATCTCTGATGTTTTCTGATAGAAATCTAACTTCTCTGCTACTGAAATACTTTTAAAACTTACGGCAATGAATAGTCTTCGAGATAAATCTCTATGAATATTCTCTAGATCTTTTAAACTTTTAACGACAATAATAGTTAATTGATTTTTAGTACTTTGCTGATCTTCTTCATAGAATTGTAAATTTATTAAAGTACTATCTAGTTCTAAAAAAAAAGGTTCAAAGTATTCCTTATCTGTTTTATTTTTGTGAATAAAGAATATGTTCAGCATAATAATCTCAACCTGTTAATACTTGCAATTTAATTATTTTAACCAGATTCACGGATATTTAAAACACTTCTCATGAAATCATTTCGCATATGTATATTCAATGGCTTAGCACCAAGACAAAAAAAGAATGACTATTAAGTGAGGCATCATTAAAAGGCCCTTATTTGGTCCACACACTTGATATTAGAAGTATCAACCAATTCATCTAAAGTTTGACGGCCAATATTCCGAAATTATTTAAGAATGGTATAAAATAACACCTAGCAAGAACTAGGGACTTGAAGGCCAAGTGAATGACCAAAAAGACTAATATTCTCCCTTTTCCTCAGATGAGTAAAAAATCTGTGAATCGAGAGATTTTTGAAATGTCTATCAATTGTATGCTCAAAGCACTCAAAGCGAGTGATGAGTATACGTATGGTCATAGTCTACGAGTTGCTTATTATAGTCTGGCACTTGGAAAAGAATTAGGTCTACCAGAAGATGAGCTTTATAAATTAGAAGTCTCAGCATTGTTCCACGACATAGGAAAAATAGGTGTTCCAAATAAGATACTCAATAAGCCAGCAAGATTAGATGAAAATGAATTTCTTGTTATGAAACGTCACCCAGAAATAACAGCTGAAATCTTAGAAGGATTTAAGCCTTTTGAAGAAATTGCTAAGTTTGCAAAACATCATCACGAAAGATTTGATGGAAGAGGATACCCAGAAGGAATAAAAGGGGAAGATATTCCATACTATTCACGTATTATTCTGATCGCAGATACTTTTGATGCGATGACCTCGACAAGACCTTACAGAAAAGGTCTTCCATATCAAACTGCCTTTGATGAACTAAATGAATTTTCAGGAAGTCAATTTGATCCCAACCTCGTAAAACATTTTATTTTGGCGATGACGAAAGAAAACAGCAAGAAAGAAGAAACATTTTCTCTTCATATAATTAACGGTCAATTCAAAAAAGACGCTGCGTAATTATTTCAATAGTTTATTTACAGAAATCAGTAGGGGAAGATGTATTAATTTTATGGGTCTGAACAACTTGGCAGTCTTCATCAGATCTATAAACTGCAATAACAGAACACGCTGGTTTTATATTCTGTATTCTACTTTGTTTAAAGTTACGAGAGCATTGAAAGTATGATGATTTGTCCACACAAGCCCAATGCTTTCCTTCGCAATTGTATACAAGGCCTCTGCCTATAATTATGTAGTCAGGAGGTAGGGCGGCGGCCTTGGCACTTTTTGGTGTTTCCTTATCTCGCTTAATTTTCACAAGAGCATCACCGAGAGCAGATAAACCTTTTGTAGTATCGACTTCAGAATTAGTAGGAGTCGATTCATCCAAATCACTTAAAAAAGAGTCCATAGAGCTATCATCTTCAGTTTCACCAGCGACTATCGTCTTTTCTACTGGCGATACTTCTGGAGTAATAATAGGCTCGGGGGTAATAACCGGCTCAGGAGTATTCAGCGGTTTAATGGGTTCTTCATTAATTGCAACATCTGGTACGACTTTTGAGGGTGGCTCATCCGTAGTTGCTTCAGGTACTTTTTCTACAACTTCGATTGCTGTAGCTTCAATTGTAGGCTCTACCTTCACTTCTTCAGTGTTCTTTTCTATCATAGGAACAGGTGTTGCTTTAACAATTTTAAGCTTTGATTTTTTAGGATTTTTTCTTTTTGATTTATTTCTTTGTACTTTTTTTCTCTCAGGGGGAGGGTCTTTCTGCATAACAATATCTTCCAGGAAAATCCATGCAATCACAACGATGACGACTCCTCGAATGATCATGGTTTTCTTTTTAGCTACAGCATCCTCATCCCCCTCATCCTTAGGCTTCAAAGTCATGATACTGGTTTTCTCATCTTCGTCTTCATGCTCTTCATACTCTTCATCATCTTCATCATCTTCAGATTGACCCAGCATACCTTTAATTTTACTTATTAAATCATCAAGCATTTAATCATTCTACCTCATAAAGCCATGTTTTCAAATTACCAGGTGGGGAACAAGGAATTACCCCCTTTTTAGATTCCGGAGAATATATATTTTTGCCCAAAAAAGACCTCATATCCTTAAAAGTTCTGATTTGAATATTTTCAACATAAAGACCTCTTCCTCCAGAGGAATTGTTAAATAGTTCATACAGAGAATAGATAAAGTCTCCCATCGTTTTTCTATCATTAGCTTCAACTAAATAACGAATATTATTCTCATAGGTATAACAGTCTATTTGAATACTCTTTTTGACGCCTTTTAATTGATACTCTTTTGCAATTGCGATCAGAATATTTGAATCAAATATTTCCGGTAAGTTAATTATTTTCCCCCCCGAAAATTGCTTGCCATTTAAATTCTTTAATTCGACACAATAAAGAACTCCCTTCTCGAAACAAACTCTTATTCCAAAATCTTCTATCACGTTATGGTATGGCTCCAAGAGAAAAGGAGTTTCTGGAATATTATCTACATCATATAGACTTTGTCCCCTACCGCTCATAAGGTAAGGACTTTTCACTAGATATTTTTGATTAGGATTAAGCTCAGGAAGTTCTCCTGAACTATTGATAAAAAAGCTCATTTCAGTTAAGAGATTAAGGTTTTTTGCAATAGTAAATGAGAATTCTTTCGAATTTGTTATTCTTTTAGTATCGATGTCCTCGAATGAACCCCACCATGGAGATGCGGACAAATCAAATGGATATATCGCTATTTTTTTTTCTAAAATAGTTTCTAAGTAAGAAAGATATTCGGAATCATATTCTCTCCCCGTTGATAGATTCAACTCATTTTTCTCAGTAAAAAAGTAAATGAACTCGAATTCTTCACAAACTTTTTTATTTTTCCTATTTAGAGGATTATAAGCACTATCGAACAATTCAAATTCATAATCAATATTTACACGATGAGGATTCACTTTGAATCCCATGAATTTCTATTTGTTATATTAAAATCTGATTTATAATTTTTAATTTTATTTATAAAATGAGAATTTAATCCTGCCCTTTTTCTTAATTCACAATTAAAATTAATACCTTTTGCTCTAGCTGGAGTTATCTTACCGGGCAGTAAAGATAAATAATGGTCCCATATATCTTTTTTAGATTTAGTCGAGAAATCATTTAAGTAGTTCCAGCCTGCGGCAACATGTCGCAACTCATCCTCTAAAACTATTTCAAGAATATTCGCTGTTTCAAAATCCTCACAATCTTTAAAGATCCCTTTATAATAATATGCAAAATCCAAATTAGCAGATTCAAATGTTAGGCTCATCATGGCATGAAATGATTCTATTGTTGGGCAATCATGAATTTGTTTCCAAAAGAAGTCATTCACTGGCAAATCTCCAAACTCTATTCCAAGGGATTCCATCCTTTGATTATAAAGAGTAAAATGCTTTTGTTCATCTCGAATGGTGGAAATCATTCCCTTTCTAAAATGATCTCCTGCTTCCCCCTGCAGGGGGTATTTAAGAATGGCCATGGCCATCATTTCTATAGCTAGAAGCTCATGATTAGCAAAGAAATGCAGAGCAATGCCTGCACCTTCGATAGTAGCTAATTTATTCTTGGCAGGAAATTTCAGCTGCTTACTGGAAAAATTAATATTCTTATTCCTGCCAGGATTATCAATGAAAAACGAGACTTGAGTTTTATTTATTTCTGTGTATTTAAGAGGCTTTAATTTCTCTTCGAGTGTTGCTCCTTCAACAATGGATTGTGCTTGTTGAATAATGTCCAATTTTATCTCTTTCTTTTTCGTCTAGATGAATTCTTTTTACTACCTCTACTTTTATTTCTATCAGTCCCTTTTGATGAACCTGGTTTTGATGAGTTATCATTCCTTCGACTAGGGCGGGAATAACGACGCTGCTTGAAACAATCTTCACAAATTCTAAACTTTGTTTGATCTTCCAGTTTTCCACCACAACTTGAACATTTTTCAATAATCTTATCCGATAGCATATTATTTAATTTTTCAACTGCTTTCATTTTATTTTCAAGAAGATCTTTCTCATCATAGAGGAAGTTTTTATTATCAAAATGTCTAGAAAGCCATTGATACAATTCTGTACACTTGATTGATGTTTCTAAATAATCAATATCATCTGACGTATGATTAATAGGTTCATTTAAAATATCTTGGGCGGCGACATATCTTCCAAGTATGTAGATAAAGAATTGGACATGTTCAACAAGCCCAAGGTTCACTGGAGCGCAGGCAAATCCAAAGATCTCAGAGTTACTAAGTGTTCCTTCCATATCTGCTTCTTCCACCATCTCAGAGACTTCAATCATTTCTGTGAGCTCTACACAGTAAAATGGCTTCTGAAAGGTCATGGTATTAAAAAGTCTTAAGAATTCAGAGAGTTTCAATTCTGGAAGATGGTTAGCTAAAAGAGCACCATTTACTTGTGCAAAGATATCGAGATCAGGACCGACCATACATTTTATTTTCTGATCTAATGTTGTTGTAATTGCCTCATTGATGTGGAAATATCCATCTTCTACTTTCTTAAGACAATTAACATAGCCAGTGGGAAATCGAAGATATCTTCCCGCTCTTCCTGCAATTTGTTTAATTTCTGAATCTGATATTTGAAATTCTTTTGAGTTAATATATTTGACAATAGTAGAGAATACAATTCTCTTTATAGGAAGGTTCATCCCCATTGCAATGGCATCAGTACTGACGATAATATCTGTTTCCTGATTATCAAACTTTCGGGATTGTTCTCTTCTTACTTCAGGACTTAGTCTCCCATATACAATAGAGACCTTAAAACCAAGTCTTTCTAAATCAGACTTGTATCTCAACGCATTTCTTCTTGAGAAGACAATTAAGGCATCTGATTTTTCTAATTCCCCTAAATTAAGAGCCTGTCTCTCAACTACGAGTTCTGTCATCCTTGAATATTCTTTTATGATGAGTTCGTCGCCACATAAATCTACGATTGTTTTCACTAAGTCGAGGACTGAAGGGTCTCCACAAATATGAACTTCTGTCGCGACAATATTTACTAAAGCTCTTGTCCAAGCCCATCCTCTTTGTTTATCTGTAATCATTTGAATTTCATCAATCACACAGCAATCAAATACTTCCGTAAGCTTTGCCATTTCAATCGTTGAAGAATAATGAGTTGCATTCTCTACTTCAATAACTTCTTCACCTGTTAACAATGAAGTTTTTGCACCTTTTTGATTTAATGTATCGTACAGCTCTCCTGCCAATAATCTAAGGGGCGCCAAGTAACATCCTTTTCCAGCTTGAGATAATGCATTAATCGCATGATAAGTTTTACCTGAATTTGTTGGGCCGATATGGTAAATAATCTTTCTTTTCATATCTCTTGCAACTGATTGGGTCCAAAATTCTCCTAAGTATTTATTCAAAATAGTTGAAGAGATATCTTTTCTTTTTAAAAGAGTTATTGATTTTACTAACTTTTTAAATTCTCTTGCAATATACTTTTCTGCACGCCAGATATTTGATGAAATTTGAGTGAAGAACCTTTGGTACTCTTGGTCCGTGACAAAATCATCTATTAATCCTTCATCAATGAGAATACCTTTTAAATGAGGAATAAGTTTTTCTGAATGCCTTACAGCAATATAGGAAGGATAATTAAAGCTTTCTTTTATAATGCCTTTTACTTGATTTTCAAGCCTATTAAGAGTTGCTCTTTTCAATAAAAGCTTTACGGTATGAAACTTTTTATCCAGTTTTTTTTGCATTTGAAGGTAGATATGATTTAACGAATCGATACTTTTATTGAGATTTTCTTCGAGTTCAACATGTGAAGAATTTATAATTTCTTTGCACTCATCAAAAATAAACTCACGTGTTCTGGCTCGAAAATCGGCAATACATCCTACACATCGACAATCTAAATCTTCGGTTTTAAGCTTTAAATGAAATTTCTCTTTAATGACAATTTGTGACAATTGATGTTTTTCTCCCACGTCATCACACCATTCAAACAATGTCTTTTCATGCAGATCTAAAATATCTTTTGAAATTCCACCGTCTTGACCAAAGAAAAATAATTCTTTCTCTGGAAATAAGCAATCATCTAAGAAGCATCTATCTAATACTGAATTTCGATTAACGAATTCTGAGAAAGCTCCATACTCATGTTTAAATAACGATAGGAGCGAAAGGTTTTTTTTGAAAAATTTTCTTAAATGAGTTTGAACTTTAGACAAAAAGATAAGAATAATTGTAGCATCTTCAATTGATCTGACATAATCTTCTTCCTGGCTAAAGCCATTAATTTTTATAATTGTCTTTCTTTCTAAGGGTAATAATTCTTTAATTTTCTCAAAATCAGCAAGGTTAGGGATTTCTATATTGGCCATGTATGTCAACTCTCTTTATATGAATGTAGCATAATGGTAACAAAGAGAATCTCATAGGTAAAAAAATACCTCCTAAATGAGGAGGTATTTCTTTTTTAACAATGTAGAATATTTTTACTTATCGAGTTCCACTGCAAAAGCTACTGCCATTCTAGCGAACTTAGCAGCGTGAGAAGCAGTATTCCTTGATTGGGAGATTGTATCTCTAGAAGTATGAATATTTCTATTCATATCTCTTTTCTTTGCCTCAAATGGCATAGAAGCTGGAAATCCAGCATTTGTCCATGAAGCATGATCAGAACAAGCATATCCACACTTATCATATCCCCAAGAAACTCCTGATACGTACTCATCAATAATATTACCAATGAATGCATTTTGGTTTGCGTTAGTAAAATCTGTCATCATAACAATATCAAGATCAGACCCATTAAAGTTGGTCATATCTAATTGCATTACACCTATTACATTTGCATTACTTGCATTAAAAGATTGAGCAATTTCTTTTGAACCTCTAAGTCCAACTTCTTCAGCTGCGTAGCCCATAAACTTAATCGTTTTATCTGGTTGGTAGTTACCTGCAACAAGCACTCTAATAACTTCCGTAATTGTCGAGATTCCAGATGCATTATCATCAGCACCAGGAGCACGGGCCCTTGATCCACCAAAATAACCGGCAATTGAATCTGCATGTCCACCAATCACAATCACTTCCTTAGGAGACTTAGAACCTGTAATCGTCAAGATAACAGAAGGTTGTGCCCAAGCCCGATGTTGAAAGTATTCAACTTTAGCATCAGATCTACCACTTACCAATCCTTCCCAAGTCTCTTTAACAAACTTTTGAGAAGCAACGCCTGTTTGCGATTTATAGTATCTATTATTAAATGTTGATAATTTTTCAATTGTATTTTTAATATTATTTGCTGTTACTGCTGCAACTAATGGCCTTACAATATCATTTTGATTGATTGCATAGTCTGCAAAGATTGACTTAGTAGCAAATGATTTATTTCCAATATTATTTAATTCTTTCTCAGCAGCTTCTAGGCTATCATGAAAAATAAATCCTCCACATCTATTGAATTGCTCATGCATTTCATGGGAAAGAGAATTTACATCATCTTCATCTATTTCGATGATAGAAATATCTGAGTTTGATTTCAATTCCTTCATACTAGAATTAAATTTTTGTAAGCTCATAGATGAAGCGTCTTTGCCAATGGTGATCCATTTTTTCGCGCCTGCAAATGATGTACTTGAGAAACTGAGAATAAATACTAAGATTAGTAACAATTTAGAATTCATATAACCCTCCGGTGGTTAAAGTAACAGCCTGATCTTCCTGATCTAATAGAATTATAGATATATTACTATATAGTAAAAATTTAGCTTCAATTAAGTTCTTACAAATGTTCTCTCTAAATATCGTTAAAAGAGAGTTATTTTAAGAAATGTGAGCTAGATGGAAGACTTCTTAACAAAAACTCATTATTTTAGAAGAAGTTTTCAATTTACCAGCCGAATGCAATAGTGTTTAATTCGGGTATTAAATGAATTATACTTAGCAGAACAATATAAATAGGAAACCGGTGCCAAACGTATTAAAGCTTCCCAATTTTAGAAGACTATTTTTATCTGGATTCTTCAGTGAAATGGGTTCATTTATCACTGAAACGGCCCTGATGCTGTTTGTTTTTCAAATATCAGGACAAAACAAAGCCTACCTAGGCATCACCAGAGCGGCATTTCTCACCTTTCTCACTCTTGGTAGTATACTTGGTGGACCGCTTGGACAAAAATATAATCGCAAGAAAATTCTTATCTTCAGTAATCTCTGTAGAATCCCGTTAATGATATCTTTAATTTTTTCTAGTCACCTAATACTCATTATCGCAGTTAATTCGCTGATTGCTTTTTTTACAGGTCTTTATAATCCTTCTCGCCATACTATGGTTAACGATCTCGTTCCTCCAAAAGATATTCCATCCGCAAACTCAATATTCAGTTCTACTATGGCAATTTTACATATTGTTGGACCTTTCGTTGGAGCTTTTGCATTTACTTATTTTAATGGAATTACAGAAGTACTTAGTTTTGATTTGTTTACATATTTTATAGGTGTATTTTTATTAATGAAGATAAATTACCACCCCCCTAAGAATATAAATGAAAACATAGAAGAACATAATTTTTTCACTGAAATAAATAATGCCCTAAAGCTTGTCCTTAAAAGATTAGATCTTATTTCCCTCTATTTAAATTGTATTGTCGGTGGACTATGTATTGGGGTTTTGATTCCATTACTGCTCCCATTTGTTACGGAGGTATTACACCAAGGTCAAAGGCAGTACGGGATACTTCTCTCTATATTTGGATTAGGTGGAATCGTAGGCGCCATATCTTCTTCTAAATTGTCCCAATACTTGAAACCCGGTAAAATAGTTACATATTGTATTTGCCTCGAAGCTATTATCATGAATGTTTGGATTCAAGTTCATCATTATTATTTTTCATTAATAGTGATATTCATATGGGGGGTCTTCGTATTCCTTCGTCTTCCCTCACAGCTTAATTATCTTTCATTAACAGTTGAGACCAAGTTCTTAACAAGAGCTCATTCATTATTAGACTTATCATTTGTTATTCCAAATATAGCAGGGGGGATATTCATCGGTTATTTAGGAAACTCCTTCACTGCGCAGAAACTTTTAGAAATTGTGGGAATTGCCTTCTTAATAATGACGATTCCGAGATTCTTTTTAAAAGAAATGAAGGCATTAAATAACTCATCTCTAGAACAAGTTTCTAGAGATGAAGCTGCCCAAGATAAAACGATCTAAGAGATTATTAATCCGCCTCTTTTCAACAATGCTTTAGGTGAAGGCCCTGCTCCTCTAAACCTTTTATATAAAGTCATTGGATGCTCTGATGCCCCTTTGGACAGAATATTTTCCTTGAATGAGTTTGCCACTTCTTTATTAAAAATACCTTTTTCTTTAAATAATTCAAACGCATCAGCATCTAGTACTTCAGCCCATTTATAGGAATAGTATCCAGCACTGTACCCTCCTTGAAAAATATGACCAAACGAAGTTGACCAATTAGCTTCTTTTACACTAGGTAGAACTTCTGCTCCTTTGGCAGCCTCTTCTTCAAAGGACTTCACCGAAGTGACTTCAGAAAGGTCCCCTGTATGCCAAGCCATGTCAATTAAACTAAAACTCATCTGTCTTAATGTATTTCGTCCCTCATGAAAGTTAGAGCTATCTTTTATTTTTTTAATTAATTCTTTAGGAATTTTTTCTCCAGTTTTATAATGTTTCGCAAACAAATCAAGACATTCGCTTTCTTCGACCCAATTTTCTAAAATTTGTGAAGGTAATTCCACAAAATCCCAGCAGACGTTTGCTCCAGAAAGGTCTTGAAATCGACACTGAGATAATAAACTATGTAATGAATGTCCAAATTCATGGAATAATGTTTTCACTTCATTAAAAGTTAACAGTGAAGGAAGGTCATCAGTTGGTTTAGTAAAATTGCATACGATGGAAACATGTGGCCTGATATCTTGGGACAAAGTTGAACGTTGCTCTCTATAATTTGTCATCCATGCACCGTTACTCTTACTCTCGCGAGGGAAGAAATCTGCATATAAAACACCTACATGCTTCCCGCCTAAAGTTTGAACTTCGTAGACTTGAACATCTTTATGATATGTTGGAATATCTCTTCGGATTTTAAATTTTAAATCATACAATAACTCAGCGACTTTAAATGCTCCTCCAACCACATTCTCCAATTTAAAATAAGGTTTAAGTATTTCATCATCGAGATCAAACCTATCCTTTTTTAGTTTTTCTGCATAAAAAGAATAGTCCCATGCCATTAGTTTTTCTGGTCCTTGTCGCTTAAGTGCAAAAGCCTGCAGATCAGAAATTTCTTTTTCTGCAACAGGCTTAGCATGAGAAACCATATCTTTAATAAAATTCATTACTCTTTCAGGATTTTCAGCCATTCTTTCTTCAAGTGTAAAGTGAGCATGAGTTCTGTAACCTAATAAGGTTGCACGTTTAAATCTTAATTTCGAAATTTCAATTACATTTTTTTCATTATTAAATTCATTTTCAGAGGCACATTTTGAAGCATATGCTATAAAAAGCTCTTCACGTAAAACTCTATTTTCAGAATAAGTCATAAAAGCGACAAAGCTTGGATAATCCAAAGTAAAGGTCCAAGTATTTTCTTTTTTCTTCTCTTTTGCAGTTATCCTAGCGGCATCAACAGCAAAAGATGGCAATCCAGCTAAATCATCTAAATTTGTGATATTTAATTCATAAGCGTTGGTGGCCTTCAAGGTATTTTCACCAAACGATAATGTTAATTTTGAGAGTTGCTGGTCAATAGCTCTTAACTCAGTTTTCTCAGCCTTATTTAATAAAGCTCCATTTCTAACAAAAGATTTATATTTCTTTTTAAGCAATGACATTTCTTCAACTGACAAGTTTAGGTTTGCCTTGGCGTCCCATATTTTTTTAACTCGTGAAAATAATCTCTCATTTAATAAAATATCATTTGAGTGATCTGTTAGCAGAGGAGAAAATTCTTTTGCTACTGCCTGAAGCTCATCGTCAGTTTTTGCATTCATCAAATTAAAGAATACACTTGCAATAACACCTACATATTCACCAGTTAGATCTAAAGCTTCAATTGTATTTCTAAAGGTTTCTTTCTCATCATTATCAATTAAGTTTTGTATCTCTTGCTTTTCTAGATTAATGGCCTTTATAAGACTTGGTAAATAGTCTTCAGTTTTGATTAAATCAAAAGGAATTGTATCGAATGGTGTTTCGAATTTTTTAAAAAATGCGCTCATGTAGACCTACTTTTGTGATTGAATATTAGCACTTTCTTTATGAAATTGCTGAAGACATATTATCCACGCGCACAGAGAAATAGCTAGTAAACTATTTACAAAAATGGAGGATTGAAAAAAAATAAGAAGTAATGAGATTAACCCCTTACCAAAACGGTAGATTATCATGTCGACAATATATTTCGCACCATACTTCTGCTCTGCGGCAAGCGGAAAGTAAAGTAATTCCTTGGCAGCTGAGAATAAAGAATAATCTAGACCTTTAAATAATATAAAAGCTCCGGCCACAGGTGCTAGAATATTTCCTCCAAGAATTAAGCCTCCCAACGCAATAATTGAGTAAAATACTGGTATAAAATTATGCACAGTTTTTAATTTAAAAAATTGAAATGCCATAGGAATAATAAATATTTGAGTACAGAGACTCACAATATTAATATAAGCATAGATAGTTCCTAAGCGACGTGTTTTCTCCAATTTATCAGGAACTAAGGAGTTAAATATTAGATTAAATTTAAAGTTGGCCAAATTAATGACAAATTGAGATAGCAAAACAATGAGTGCTAAGAGAAATACAAATTTTTTGATATAGCGAATTGAAGAAAGAGGGGAGACCTTGCTTTTTTTTGATAAGTCCTTATTATGCGATAGGCAAAACTTACGGCTTGTAAAATTAAAAACTAGACCCGAAATAAGCAATATGGATGAACCAATTATCAATATAGTCAATGAGGAATAGCTATATGTAAGCTTTGTAGTAAGTAGGCCTCCAATTATTCCTCCAACACTAGAAATAGCACCAAGCGGACCAAATAAAATTTTAGCTTCTGATTCTACTAATATTGTATTTATAAATCCTAAAGTGAGGTGAATTAAAAGAACAATATAGATTTCTTTCCAGATAAATAAAGGATAGGCCCACCAATTAAGACCGTTCTCCAATGCGTAAATGCTAAAAATAAAAAAAAGGAACGATAATAGCACCGTTATCTGGAATAGTTTTTGTATAGAAAGTTGTATCTGAAATTTACTATACAAGGTTATTGAAATGCTTAAACCAATAATTGAATACAACCAGACAAGAGGAGTTTTCTCAGCTCCAAATCCTGTTAGAAAAATAGAAGTCACTGTTGAACGTATTATAGGGTATGTAAATAAGAGTATGAACATCACGAGACAAGAAAGAGGTAACGATTTTTTTCTTTCTTCATCGAGTTCGGACACTCCAGCTTTTATATCAACTATTAGCTTTATTATGGTCTTCAAGCACATCCTTCCCGTCTCACTAGAATTTCATTATTCAAGTATAATAAATACTTAGAAGTTTAATATGGAGAAAATCTTGACCCATGAGAGTTTCACTGAGAATAATGATCAGTTAGATTTATGTATCGCCATGCCAGCATATAACGAAGAAGAGTGTATTGAAAAAGTTATAAAGGAATGGAACGACGGATTTTCAGGTTTGAATATTAAATATAAGCTCGTAGTTGTCAATGATGGCTCTAGAGATAAAACTCTTGAAAAGCTAAAAGAGCTAGCAAATAAAATTCCAGAACTATTGATTTTAGACCAAGAAAATCAAGGTCACGGTGTTGCATTAAGATACGCTTACGATGAATGCTTAAATCTTAATCCCAAGTGGATTTTTCAAACTGATTCCGATGATCAATTTAAATTTCATGATTTTGGAAAGTTATGGGAAAAACGAAATGATTATGTATTTCTTTTGGGGCATCGTAAGAATAGACATGATCCGGCCATGCGTTTGTTGATAACAAAAATCCTAAAGCTCATATTAAAAACAATTTTCACATTTAGGATAGTAGATGCGAATGTTCCATTTCGTCTTTTAAACACATCTTACTTTAGAATTGTTTTAAAATATATTCCAAAAGATTTTTTTGCACCAAATATATTTCTAACAGTACTGGCCTATAAGTCTGGCCTATCTGTCTTTGTTACACCTGTAGAACATATCGAAAGACAGACAGGTGTTGTATCAATTGTTTCTACTAGACTTCTAAAGGCCTGCCTGCAATCATTTTGGGAGTTGATTAAATTTAGAGTCGGACTCACGTTTATTGCGTTAAAGATTAAAAAGGAAATCAGGCAAGGAAATAATCTTGATTAAGCAAATAAAATATCTCGTTGCTGGAGGCGGTCCATGCGGAATTGGAGCGGCTTTAAGATTACAAGAGCTTGGAGAAAATGATTTTCTCGTACTAGAGAAAGAGGATTATGCCGGAGGACTGGCAACGAGTTTTGTTGATGCACAGGGTTTTACCTGGGATGTTGGTGGTCATGTTCAATTTTCTCATTATAAATATTTCGATAAAATTATGGAAAAGGCCCTCGGAAAAACGGGTTGGCTTACCCATGAAAGAGCTTCTTTCATATGGATGAAAGATCGATTTATCCCTTACCCATTGCAAAATAATATTCACAGACTACCTGAAGATATTTTTAAAGAATGTTTTGAGGGTCTTGAGAAAGCACTGGCCAACAATTCCTCAAACAGCTTAAAGAATTTTAAAGACTGGCTGCTCGCATCTTTTGGTGAAGGAATCGCAAGTCATTTCCTACTTCCTTATAATTACAAAGTTTGGGCCTACCATCCAGAAAAAATGCAATATGGCTGGATTGGCGAAAGAGTATCTGTTGTAGACATAGAGAGAATAAAAAAAAATATTGAAGAAGATAAAGATGATATTTCATGGGGACCAAATAATACTTTCCAATTTCCAAAGTTTGGTGGAACAGGTGCGATCTGGAAAAGCCTCGCATCCATGATTAAGCCGTCCAAGATCTCCCTCGCAACAGAAATAGATACCATTGATTCGGATAACAATATTGTTACAACAAAAAATGGCGAAAAGATTGAATATCAATACCTACTCTCAACCATGCCTCTTGATATCTTATGCTCAAAAATATCACCTATGCCAGAGGCCATAAGCTCAAAGAGTAAAGAGCTTCTTTATTCTTCTACCCATATAGTAGGAATTGGAGTTGAGGGACCAACCCCGAAACATTTGGCAAAAAAATGTTGGCTCTACTTTCCGGAAAATAATTGTCCTTTTTATCGGGTCACGGTATTTTCTAATTACAGCCCTAACAATGTTCCTGATAATAATACCCAGTATTCTTTAATGACCGAAACAAGTGAATCTCCTGACAAGAAAGTATCAAGTGACAATATTTTACAAGAAACTATCGACGGGCTAATTGCATCTAAATTGTTAAATCCTAACCATAAAATTGTTTCTAAATTTTATAAAAGATTTGAATACGGTTACCCCACACCTTCTCTAACGAGGGATGAAGTATTGTGTTTATGTATTCCATATTTGGAAAAGAAAAATATATATTCCAGGGGACGATTTGGAGCTTGGAAGTATGAGATTAGTAATCAGGATCATACCTTCATGCAAGGGGTTGAGTGGGTCAACAAAATGATAAACGGTGAACAAGAAGAAACTTTTACTTTATAAAGAATGGAGCTATGAAAAAGCAATTATCGCAGTCAAATAATAATGAGGCTTATAATAATACATTCTGGATTATTATAAGCTCACTTATACTACTCGGTATTCTATTAAGGTTTTTCCACATTGATCTTAGACCTTTTCACCATGATGAATCCCTAAATGCAATCTATGGGAGATATTTTTATCACCACCCCACCACTCATTATTATAAGTATCACCCCATGCTGCATGGTCCATTCCTCTATTGCGTATACCCTTTTTGGTATCAAATTTTTGGGACAACAATTTCTTCAGCAAGGATCTTCATGGCAACGATGGGTTCAGCACTGCTATTTTTACCTTATATTTTTAGATCATACCTTAAATCAAACATAGTCCTATTATTAACAGGATTTCTGGCTACCGCCCCGTCCCTCATTTACTGGGCCAGATATGTGAGGCATGACTCACCAATGTTAATCGCTATTTCATTGTCTCTCATAGCATTCCTGTTTAAATGTCCTTGGAAACGGGCCCTCTTATTTATCGTTCCTTTTATGGTTCAATTTACTATTAAAGAAAATGCATTTCTTCATTTTGCTATTCTTTTTCTCTATCTTTTTTATGAGGCCATATTCGTTAAGGTCTTTAAATGCGAAACTGAAACTTATTTAACGAAAGTACTCACATTTTGTAAAAAGAACATCATTCCGATTGTCGTTTCTGTGTTGATTGGTGCCTTTTTATTCATCCTTTTCTTCTCAGCTTTTTTTAATTATCCACAGGGAGTTTTAGATGGACTATATAGAAAGTCACTCGCCTACTGGGTTGAACAACATAACATCGATAGGATTAAAGGCCCCTTTATATATCAAATTCTTTTTCTTTCATGGTACGAGCAAGTATTTCTTATTGCTGTTATATCGCAAATGTTTCACTTCTATATGAAAAGATCAAAGAATATTCGGATAATATTTTCGACTATCCTTCTTATATCCATACTCTTAAATCAATTAATTCCTGAAGCTAGATTTAATTCAGGTTTCTTATCAGAGGTCTTAAAGCTTAAGTTGCCTTTAGATATTTATCCATTTGTAATTCTCATGTTTCATGCGGTTTTCTCTACTTCTATCTTACTTCTGGAAAAAAAGAATAAGCTTGCCCTATTCAATTACCTTTTCACTGCCATGTTCTTCACTTATAGTCTCGTTGGAGAGAAAGTTCCCTGGTTGTCTCTATACCCTATCTACTTTGGTGTCATCTTTTTAAGTTTCTATTTGAGCGAAGAAGTCAGTGACTTTCATTTTTATTTTAAAACTACTTGGATGAAAGCTTTAATTGCTTTGTGTTTCTTATTTCAATTACGAATGGCAATAATGATTAACTACTCAAGAGCTGGACATGCAACGGAGTTAATATCACAAGTTCATACTTCAACACAGTATGAGAGTTTATTATTCAAACTTAAGTCTAAATTGGAGTCTAAACACTTGCCACGCCAGCATAAATTACTGATTCTGAAAGAAAATACTTGGCCATTAACTTGGTATCTTTATGAAATACCTGGATTTTACTATATTCAAGGAATAACTCCTACCCAAGATTATGACTATGTACTTTCAAGCACTCAAGACAAAACAACACAAGATGCTTTAAAAGAAACTCATCATCTAATAAGAACGCCATTTCGATGGTGGTGGGTTCCTCCATACAAAACGATGACCTTTAAACAATGGTTTAATTATGGCCTTAATCACAACCCGTGGACTGTAACAGGGACAATGGACGTGAATCTCTATATTAAAAAAGGTTTAACTCTTTAGCTCATTAATTTATCGGACAGAAAGTGAATAACGAGACCTCACCTTTCCCGTAGATTTAGACTTAGAAAGGCCCTCTGAAATAGAAATTGACTGTGTTTTATTATTTAGGTCATCCACAATAGCACCCAAATCAGTTTCTTGACCAGGTGCCACTGTGATCGAAGTACTTATCCCGCCCTTAGCGTGTTCTAACTCTATTTCCAACTTAAATTTTCTGATGATATTGATGCATTTTATTTTGACCCTATAATTATCTACACGGATTGAACCTATCCGTCCTGAGTCTATTAATAATTGAGAATTTGTTACTCTCGATCCACTGTCCTCTATTTGAGAAATATTATTTTTCTTCCCAATAGAAAATGAATTACTCTTTTTATTATCATTACTTGATCTTTTCACATTTATATTACAGGCAGGAGCAATGGGCGACTCCTGACTCTCCAAAGCACTTCCATAGGTTCTATCAATTCCAAACTTTCGATTTAAAAATGTTTCATACAAGGACGCTCGGCCAAAACTCCCTTTTACCTCAAGACAATGCTCAGAAGGTCTTTTAAAAATCGTATCACTTGGATGTAATATGGCCTTGAGACTATTTTTAGCATTTTCAAGAGAAACATGTGTACGAAAGCAGTAACCAGTAAGATTAGCAAAAGTACTTGTCGAAACAAAAAGCATTAATAAGCATAGAGGAAACTTATATCTTTTCATTATCAAGTATATGAGTGTCACCTTTTTGATCTTCCGAAAACTCTTCTACATTTTCATAATTACAAAGGTCTAAACTTGTAGAGAATTTTAAGCTCTCAGGAAGGTCTCCAATCTCTTTTAATCTATCACAAGAACATGCCAAATCCTTCATGAACTGGAAAAACTTAACATTAGTTTCCGGACTCATTAAATGCTCCATTAAGCAGGCATCTTTTTCAGCAATCTCAGATTTTACTCCCACAAAGTCTTTAAGAAAATAATAGAGAAGTGTTCGTGATGAAAGAATATGATGAACCTCTTCATGACCTGTCTCAGTCAGTAATAGGAATTTAGAGTCTTTTTCTTCTTGAACTAGACCCTTCTTTTTTAGATTGTTAATCGCCGTTGAAACTGAGCCTTTTGTTAAATTAAGATTTTTGGCAATATCTGTTACTCGTGCATAACCCCTATCTTCTTTTAATTTATGAATCGTTAAGAGGTAATGAACCATTGCATGGGATAGATTGGTACTGACTGTGTGCTGGCCTTCTTTGGACATTTTGAACCCCAATATGACAAATTTATTGTTATTTACGCCATCTGCCAAGATTATCTGCCTGCACAATATAGCATCTGAGAACTCATAATGGCACTAACTGGCGAGTTTTATTAAATTATTTATGATCGTTTTCTGCCTCCTCTATTTATTCAATATTTATGGTAAAATATGAGACAACTAAGGGAAATTACGATGAAAAGAGCTCACCTCACTCGATTTATTTTTTGCTTCATTTTTATAATGTCAATAAATTCTCAAGCACAAATTATTGGGGTGGTTGATTCTAACGGTTCCAGTTCAAATAATAACCCAAATAATTTAAACGATGCAGATACTTATACCCGAGACAATTATATTCACAGTGGATATCAACAAAGAGAATTAGACGAGGCCTGTAAAGGAAATACTGAAGCCTGTGGTGGGCAAGATGTAGGAAGCCCCTATGCTGCGATTCTTGGAAAAGCTTATGGAATGATTGTTGGAGCTATTGGTGGAGAATTTAAGGTAGCTGAAAAAGGAGGTGCTGGCGCTGCTAAACCAGAAGCTGCTAAAGCAGACGGTGCTAAACCAGAAGGTGGTGAAGAAAAGAAAACTAAAAGTGACAATTGTAAATATATAGCCATTGGTACTGAAGTTTTGGCCATGTTCCAACAACAATCTGCCCAGCAAAACCTAGCAGACCTCCCCTCAAATACTGACACTGCCCAAAAAGATCAATTATTTAAAGCCGCCATGTCACATGAAGAAAGAGCAGAGAATGCAAAAATGCAGATAATCGGATGGGGTGCCACCTCAATTTGCTATACCTACGCCACAATGGCCGGTATTCAATTTGACTGGAATATTGGATTAAAGCTAGTTGGCTCCTACGCTCTCTTGGCCTTTTATATTTCTGAAAAGGAAAAACATGATAAAGCAGCTGACGGAGTGAGAAAAATCGCAAATAAATTACCAGGAAAAGGAGACTGTAATCCCATTTCAGATACTGCTTGTTACTGCGCTCAACCAGAAACTCAAAATGATGTGCAATACTGCATGCCTCAAATTCGTAAACGCCAAGTTGCTGCCACCTCCACACAGATTTCATGTTTAACTAATAAACTAAAGGCAGATCCAAAGTGTAGTTGTCTCGCCAACAACACATGTTATGACACTGAGTTTGTCAGTAAAATAAATAGTCTTGGATTTGGCTCTAACTTTAATAAGTCTGTAACAAAACCATTCTCAAATCTAACAAGAGGTGAGCTAGTAGGCGCCAATGCCGCTGGCGGGACGAATCAAACATCAGCATTGGCCAGACAGGGATTACGAAAAGTCGCAAATAAGTATCCCAACTTCAACGGAAACTTATCTAATAAACAAAAGTCTCAGGCGAGTCTACTTGCTTCAAAAGGTGTTCCCGCTTCTTTGGCAGCTTTATTTGCATCAAAAAGTCCTCGAGGGTCAAGCAAGTACAATAATAGATTTAGAGGAGGATCGCTTAATAGAGTTGCAAGATATTCCGGGAAAAGAGGTTCAAGAAACTCTGTTTTAAGATTTGGAGGAGGAAACGGTTTACAAAATAAAAAACAAAAAAGACGTGGTACAAACTTTAAAAAGCTTTTTGGAAAAAATAAGAAAGTTAAGAAAGGTGGATCTGTTGTCAAATTTAGATCTAAGGCAGTTCGCTCAGCTGAAATTAGTAAGAACACTAGTGCAAATGTATTCGATATCATTTCTAGACGGTATATGACTTCAGGCTGGTCTAGGTTAGAATTAAGATAATGACTGATGAAGATTTTCAACTTCCATTAATAGTTTATGATGCTAAATGTTCTCTTTGTGAGCGATTCACACAAGCACTTCAAAAAATACCGGGAACAGATCATATAAATAAAATATCTCTTCATAATGAAAAACTTTTCGATCAGTTTCCCTCTCTTGAAAAAGAAGAATGCCATAAGGTTGTTCATCTAATCCTAGAAAATGGAAATATTTTAGCTGGACCTAAAGTCATTGAATATCTAATTGAGCAATTCCCCGGTGTCTCGAGATTTGCTTGGCTCATCGAGTCAGAAATGGGTAAAAAAACGATTAGTTATTTTCACAAGGTTGCAAATAAGGCGCGCCAATCATTGATAAAGCGCTGTCCAACATGTAAAAATGAAGACTTGTAAATTAGCTGACTAGGGTCCACTACATGTGTTCATTTGATAAAACTTTAATTATTATTCCTACATTTAATGAAATCGATAATATTGAAAGAATGATCACCACTTTATTTAAGATGCATAAAGGTGTTTCTCTTTTAATTATTGAAGATGGATCTCCGGATGGAACAGCTGATGTAGTCAAAAGACTGCAGCAAGACCATCTTAATAATCTCCATATGATTCAAAGAACTGGAAAACTAGGTCTTGGAACCGCTTATGTGACGGGCTTCAAATGGGCATTAGATAGAGATTACGAATTTGTATTTGAAATGGATTGTGACTTTTCACACGATCCGGCCCAAGTCCCAGAATTATTAAAGGCCGCTCAAGAAAATGACCTCGTTATAGGCTCTCGTTATATTGATGGAATAAGAATCATTAATTGGCCATTTAGAAGACTTTTACTTTCCTACCTTGCCTCTATTTATTCACGATTTGTGACGGGCATACCTGTCTTTGATACAACTGGTGGTTTTAAGTGCTTTACCAGAAAGGCGCTACAATCATTGAATCTCGACAATATTCTTTCTACAGGTTACATCTTCCAATTAGAGCTAAATTATAAAATTTGGGCCTCTGGACAAAAAGTTAAGGAAGTTCCAATTACTTTCTATGAAAGAAGAGATGGCGAATCTAAAATGGCAGGAGGAATAATTTTTGAGGCATTGTTTGCAGTTCTTCGTTTACGAGTGCTGAAAACTTTTGGATTATTACTTAAGTAAAACTAGAAGTAATACCTGACACCAAAAAAAGTATCTATATCTAAATCTGTTTTTGTTACAAAATTAAAAATAGGCACAATCTCAACAAAGATTTCGACTGGTATTTTATCAAAATCCTTTATGTAATAATTAACTCCCACAGGAACTCTTACTCCGACTTGATCTTTTCCGTTATCTTTATTTAAGACTCTTAATCCTGCTCCATAATGCAGAGAAAGTTTTTCTTCACTTATTTTGATTAAGTTTAGTTTGTGTAATAGGTAATCAGCGTGGATTTCCACTTTATTATCTGAAAATGACAAATAAAAATCCATAGCTTCTGACTTCTTATGCCAATGCTTAAAATTAAACCCAGTAGATGAAACGACCATCATTCCAGCCCCAAATTTCCGGTCTGTACCTTGGATAGCATGACTATTTGAAGAAATTATAAAAAGAGATATGGATAATAGTGCAAGCAACATTATTTTATCTTTCAAGGCTTCTCCTACTAAATATTTCCATGTTTAATGGATGGAAATTCATCAGTAAAAAAATCCAACACCCTCCAAATTCTAGAATCTCTCCTTTCTTAGGGGAATCAATTAATTTCACAGCAAAAGCTAGTAAAAGGTAAGCAAAAATATGAAATAACTTTGGAACAGGTATCGCATATTTATTTATGAGTTTTTTAACACGTTCTTTTTTTAAATAAAGAAATGGCATAATCAAGAAATAAAAAACAACCCCTATTCCAAGCATTGATCCAAACAGGATTTTATTTACTGATTTTCCATCAAATTTGAGATTATGTAGATTAAATTCACCTTGCGAATTATATTGTCTAAAGAAAGGAGGTGTATCAAAACCAATAATTCTTTGACCATAAGAAATCTCTTCAAGCGTTCCAAAAAGAAAAACACAACCAAAGAAAACTAAGCATGCAGAGAACAAGCTCCCTCTAAAAGGCTTTAATATATAAGAACGATAAAAGCATACCATCGATCCTATAAATAAAGCTAAGACAGTGAGCCATTCTATCAGTCCATCTTCTCTAACATAAGAACCTTCGTAGAAAGATCTATCCACATTAGAGTAATAAACCCCAAAGCCTACAAAAATAGCAACCAAAAGAAAAAAGAAATATTCTAGTTTTTTCAAGGTATATAGAGACTCGATCATGACAAAATTTCTCCGAGGTCATTAAACTTAGCGACCCTACCAGTATGTCTTCCTTCTTCGAATCCTGCTGAAAACCAAGCTGAGATTATTTTTTTCATTTCTTCTACTGCTGTAATTCTAGCTCCTAAACAAAGAACGTTGGCATTATTATGCTGCTTAGATAGCTCTGCTTCGTTTACGGATCGGCAGAGCGCAGCCCGGATTCCAGCATAACGATTAGCGGCCATTGAAATCCCAATCCCTGAACCACAAATTAAGATACCTAGTATCGATTCAGTTGTTACTTGTGCTGCAACGGCCTTGGCAAAATCAGGATAATCACATCTCTCATTTGTAAAGGTACCGCAATCTGAAACCTCATAGCTATCTTTAAGCCATGTAAGTATTTGTTCTTTTTCTTCAAATGCAGCGTGATCACAACCTATAGCTATCTTCATGAACTATTCCTAAAAAAAAGGCTTCATTAGAAGCCCTTTTAAAAATGTTAGTATCTATAATGTTCAGGCTTGTATGGCCCATCAACCTTGATGCTTAGGTATTCAGCCTGGGCCGAAGTAAGCTGATCAAGAGCAACTCCAACTTTTTCAAGATGTAGCCTAGCAACTTTCTCATCTAAATGCTTTGGAAGCATATAAACTTTATTTTCATATTTATCTGAGTGATCCCATAGTTCTAATTGGGCCATCACTTGATTTGTAAAAGAGTTACTCATTACAAATGATGGATGCCCTGTTGCACAGCCGAGGTTTACTAAACGTCCCTGAGCAAGAAGGATAATTCTTCTTCCATCCTTATGAGTATACATGTCTACCTGAGGCTTAATATTTGATTCAGTATAATTCTCATGAAGATGTTTAATTTGAATTTCAGAATCAAAATGTCCAATATTACAAACAATCGATCCGTCTTTCATATTATCGATATGATTTGAATTTATCACATCAAAGCAACCTGTCGTTGTAACAAAGATATCTCCTAATTTAGAAGCATCATCCATTTTCATCACTTCGTAACCTTCCATTGAAGCTTGAAGAGCGCAAATTGGATCAATTTCTGTGATGATAACTCGTCCACCTTGACCTCTTAGAGATTGGGCAGAACCTTTACCAACATCACCATAACCTGCAACGACACATACCTTGCCACCGATCATAATATCTGTTGCTCTTTTAATTCCATCAACAAGAGACTCTCTACAGCCGTAGAGATTATCGAATTTAGATTTAGTAACAGAGTCGTTCACATTGATTGCCGGCATAGGAAGAGTTCCTTTAGCAACTCTTTCGTATAATCTATGAACACCTGTAGTCGTTTCTTCAGAGAGTCCTTTAATTCCTTCAACATATTGTGGAAATCTATCAAGGACCATATTTGTTAAGTCTCCACCATCATCAAGAATCATATTGAGAGGTTGATCTCCAAACATAAGAGTTTGTTCTATACACCAGTCAAATTCCTCTTCAGTTAAACCTTTCCATGCATAAACAGGGACACCAGTGGCAGCAATAGCAGCAGCGGCGTGATCTTGAGTAGAGAAAATATTACATGAAGACCATGTTACGTCTGCCCCTAGTTCTACTAAAGTTTCAATCAGAACAGCTGTCTGTATTGTCATGTGTAGACAACCTGCGATTCTTGCACCTTTTAATGGTTTGCTTGGACCAAATTCTTTCCTCAAAGACATAAGGCCTGGCATCTCATGCTCGGCCAATGTGATTTCTTTTCTTCCCCATTCTGCGAGGGAAATATCCGCAACTTTGTAATTTTCAGACATAATATCTCCTATTAAGATCGTTCTAGGTTATCTTCTTATTATTCATGTGATTTTAACGGCTTAAATATAGTCCCATGGGTACTTATTTTCAAGCATTATAATGATCCAAAATTATGATGATTTGTACCATATTCCCCTTGCTTAATCTATTGCTTCTTGGACATTAGACGTGTAATTTCGTTGCTGCAGAGTATATAAATAAGGATTAAAAATTGGGTAGCTACACCACTGTCGACTTACCATTAGCTAAGAAAATCTTAGCTCTTTATGACTTAGGTAAAGTTACTAACCTGAAGGCCCTTTCGTCAGGCATCTCTAACTCCAATTATCGAGTTCAGATTGGAAACAAATACTACTTACTAAAAGTATCAAATGATAAAAATCAATCACAATTAAATCAAGAAATGAATATTTTAAATGCTTTAAGTGACAAAAATTTTGACTATTCACTAAAACCAATCATCTTAAAAAATCAAAAATATACTTATCAATTAGATCAATACTTTGGTGTACTATTTCCATTTTTAGAAGGTATCCCTCCTGGTGCTAATGATCAGACTTGTTTTGAAATTGGCCAAGGTCTTGCGAGGCTTCATAATATTCAATGGAATGAAGATGAATTAAATAATATTAGAGAATATTCTCAAGTTGGAGACAACTTAGACTCGATAAGTCAATTCGTAGAAAATTTTACTTGTCCGCTTGATTTTAAAAGCTCTTATAATGACCTATTAAAACCAAATCTTGCAAAGTGGAATCTCGCAGATAAGAGAACCAGTCTCATTCATGGAGACCTCTATTATGACAATACATTATTTGATCAGAACAAACTCTCTGCTATTTTGGATTTTGAGCAGTCCGGCCATGGTCATACTCTTCTCGACCTAGGCATCTCAATCTCTGGTACATGCTTGCATAAAGGAAGAATAATAAGACCTCTTATTGACTCATACTTGAAAGGTTACAATAGAGAGAGAAAATTTACTGATGAAGAAAATGAGTTATTAGATTTGGCAATTATCATAGGGCTTTTTTCAATTTCACTATGGCGAATTAAAAGATTTACAATAGGTACTCTAGACCCCTCAATGCGAGACTCATATAAGAATTTAATTTATAAAGCAAAGATATTTCATGATTTAAACGGACATTAATATGAATGATAAAAAGAAAGGTCAGAAGAAGAGACTGCAATCATATTTTGCTTCTTGCCCTCTTAGGCTAGAAGATTTCTTAGAAACAGAACTTAAAACACAATCCGTTTCTGACATTCAAAAAGTTCATGGTGGTGTTAAATTTAAATGTGATGAACTTTCCGTTTTAAAGGTACTTCACTTTACTCGAATCGCAAGCAGAATCTTTAAATTATTGGATGTTTATCCTATAAATAATCAAGATGACTTGTACTCCAAGGTTAAGAATAAATGGTGGCATAAGGTTTTTGATCTAGACCAAACTTTTAAAATTACAACATTACTAGACCCTGATGCAGCCAAAATATTTAAAAACTCATTACATTTAAGCCGTGTCATCAAAGATGGAATGGTAGACCAGTATCGTGATGAAAAAGGAGAACGTCCCAATGTTGACACCAATAACCCAGACCTTCCTTTTCTTGCAAGAATAGAAGGAAGAGGAAAAAAAGATGGATTCAATGCACTTATTTATTTAGACATTTGTGGAAAACCTTTATCGGACAGAGGTTACAGGCAGCCTGGTCATGCGGCACCACTCAGAGAAAATCTCGCTGCTGCCATGGTTTACCAAACTAATTGGGATAAACATGAGAATTTTTTTGATCCTATGTGTGGAACTGGCACAATTATAATCGAAGCATGCGCCATAAAGATGGGCCTTCCCCCGTCATATTTAAAAATACTTAAGGCCGTAGATTCAATTGAAAAGCCTTATGCCTATCAAAAACAAAATTGGTATAAAGAAAATAATGATATTATAAATCCTCACCAAAAATGGTTAGTAGAGCAAGCCGATGAAATTGAAACCAAGCTTGGAAAAAAGCCTAACAACATATTCGCTTCAGATATTCGAATTGATAAAATTAAAAAATCTCTACAAGCAGCCAAGCTTAATTATTGCATACAATTAGCTAAGGCTGATGCAACAGAAATTGATACTTTCGGAGACTCTGGAATTGTCATTTGCAACCCTCCATATGGAGAGAGGCTTGGAACAGAAGAAGAAACCAAGGAGCTCTATTATCAATTTGGACAAAATATTAAGCATAATTTTGGCGGGCATAAAGTATTTGTCTTAAGCTTACAAAAGGGCCCTATTGGAAATATTCATTTGAAGACGAAAGCGAAAACCCCTTTTCTTAATGGCCAATTAGATTGTAGATTATTTGAATATGAGATTAATCCTAAGAAATAAAGTTCGGAAATTTTAAAATAAAATCAAATTCTTTTTTCAAAGATTAATTCCAAACAAATGAGAAGCTTAGGCCATGTCTATGATCAGTGCTTGGAAGGTTTTGAGCTGATTTTCTTCTTTTGTTCACACTTAATAAACTATTATAAGAAAGTGTAAAGCTTGCACTTAAGTTATAGGCAATTGTTAAATCATTTGTCGCCATATAATCATTATCAATTTTCTTAGATGAATCGTATGGGTTAACTATTTTGTAAGCAATTTCATTAGAAAATGTGAGAGCTTTATTGCTTGCAGAGAAACTAATTCTTACGACATGCAGCAATGCTTGGTCTATATACTTGGCCCCACCAGCGTCAAAATATTCGGAGTAATAATAAGCCGGCAAGTAACTGAGACTAAACTCTGTGATCTTATCTGATTCATGCAAATCATATTTTAGACCAAAAGGAGATGCCTCGACATTATACTTAACCAAATATGCATTATTTTCTTTAACACGATTCATAGCAAAAAATGTGGTTAAACCAAGATTTCCTTTAATTCGATTGATGTCAAAATCTTGTGACATAATGACATCTGTTGAACGTACTGTTTCACCAGAAAAAATATCTGTCTGACGATCATAATTATGGGTATAAGATAATACATATTCGTAATCGAACTTATCAGCATTACCTATTTCTAAAGACCAGGCCAATTCAAATTCATTGTCTAAAGATTGATAATTAAATTTTTCTAATCCCGCTTTGAAATGAAAATGTTGCCAAAGGTTTTGATCAGAAAACCATTCGGCGTTGCCACTCGCTTTATACGAATCATCAACATCCTTAGTCACAGGAAGTGGTTCTTTTTCGTCATTAGCGAATGATAGAGAAATAAAAAACAAACTTAGGATAACTATTAGTGATTTTTTCATTTGTCCATTATAATCAAGAATGAATTCAATTGCTACATATTAGAAAAATAAAAATTTATGACATTATGAGAAATATTCTGCGATCTTCATTGCCAAGTTTGGTGTGGCATATTTCAAAAGCGATGTTGAGTTCGCAACCTTCTCAACGTGCTTAGCAGACTTAGAAAAGAAATATGGATTAAGATCAACATCTTTTAAAAATAAAGTATGACCTTTGCCGGCAAATTTTCGAACAACAAAGGCCGAATCGAGAAAACATATCTCTCTAATCATGAAATTCTTTGCTATATAGATGATGATGCAATAGTCCGACAATTCAACAAGAGACTTTCTAAGCTTTATTCCTTTTGGTGAAGATGTATCAGCCCAATTAATTTTAACTTCAACTCTCTTATTATCTAATAGAAAATCAAATCCCCTTTGTGAAGTTGATTTTTTTTGCAATAGTCCAAATATACATTTGGCGTACCACTCTCCAAGTTGAATTGGAAGGTTCTTGCCATTTAAAAGGATCTGCATTTCTCTTAAAGTTTGATAGGCCGTGTTTACATTTGAGATTGCTTCAAAAATAACTTTATTATCTGGCTCATTAAGGATTGTAATTGTTTTAACTTTTTTACGAGTCAATTTCTTGCTAAATTGAAGCTCAAACCACTTTGAGAAATTACTATTTTCAAATAAATCTAAAGATTCACTTACAAAACCAGTTGAAAGTAACTCTCCAACATGTGTGAGTCCTTCCACTTTCTTTTTGATAAAGTTTAGCGGTGCAAATTCATTCTGATTCTGACCTACAATGTAGATAGAGTCTTGGTCATAGGTTGAACTTCCATGACTTTCCTTGTTAAATTCGCAAACCTCCTTCAAGATTTCTTTTTTGTCTGCCATTAATATTACTTTTTTTAAAATTAAAACTAATGTTAGTTTATCACTGTTCTGAAAAATAGTAATGATGAAATTTAGTTACTAAAATTCATTATAGTGGCATAAATACCTTTGTTTCTAACTAAAAAGTGTTGAGAAAAGATTTCAAAATCCAATACTTTAGACTTAAGGTATTTAAGGTGATCACCGGTGGCCAGCTCTGAATCTTGTTTTGCGAGGATGGCCAAGTCTAAGAGTAGCCAACTTACCAAAATATTTCCACAATAATGGAGAAAATCAGTACAGTGATCAAGGATATAGTTATTATTTTTATTTTGACCTGCAACAGCAAATGCAACTAGTATTGTTTCCACTCCAGCGATTGATTCTTCCATTAACTCACATTCTTTTGGCCAGTCAGTCCTCGCTTTCGAAATGCTTTTCTTGGTTCTTTCCAAAATGGTCATAAAAGTTTTGCCACCATCTTTTAAAACTTTTCTAGTCAGAAAATCTAATGCCTGTATTCCCGTTGTTCCTTCATAAATTGTGGAAATTTTAGTATCTCGAAAGAATTGTTCTATTCCATATTCTTTACAGTAGCCATAGCCACCATGTACCTGAATGGCGTCAACACAAACTTGACTTCCTTCTTCTGTTGCAAAGGCCTTGCAAACAGGAGTTAAAAATGCAATTTCACTCTCCACTGAAGGGTCTTTCTTTGCCATGTCAAATAAGTGAGCTGCATAAAGACTTAATGCCCTTGTTCCTCGACACATTGCTCTCATTTTATTAACCATTCTTTTCACATCAGGGAGATTAATTATGGGTGTATCAAACTGAACTCTCTCATTTGCATACTGCTCAGTTAATGTGAGAACTTGATTTGCTTGAGAGTCTCCCTGTGAACCACAGAGCAGCCTTGCTTCATTCATCATGATAAACATATTGGTCATTCCATCATGTTCTTTTCCGATTAGTTCACCAATGCAGTCACCTTCATTTCCAAATGTTAACTCACAGGTACTTGAGCCATGCATGCCCATTTTTTCTTCTATATTTGTACAGACAACATTATTACTTTCACCGTTCGATATATCTTCATTGATGCGATTTTTAGGAACGATAAATAACGACAAGCCTTTTGTTCCCTCAGGAGATCCTGGAGTTCGAGCAAGAACCAAATGAATGATATTATCATAAAGGTCATTATCTCCTGAAGAAATAAATATTTTAGTGCCTTTCATGTTGAATGTTCCATTGTCCTGTGGTGTGGCAATAGTTTTTGCTGCACCAACGTCAGAACCGGCTCCCGCTTCAGTTAGACACATAGTACCTCCCCAGTTACCAGTCATCATTTGCTCTACATAAAGTGACTTCTGTTTATCTGTTCCAACTTCTAAAATAACGTTCATGGCCGCTTTCGAAAGTCCGTAATACATACTAAATGACACATTTGCCCCGACTAAAATAGCAGTACAAGCTACGGTAAGTGCATGTGGAACAGGCATGCCTCCAATTTCTTCAGGAAATCCTAATCCATACCAGCCATTATCATAAAATAATTTATTCGCTTTTTTAAATGCTTCTGGAACTGTTACGTTCCCATCTTTTAATGTGCAGCCATCAACATCTCCAATAACCCGAGAAGGCCAAATTTCTTTTTCTACGAAATTATCAAATTGAGAAATAATATCCTTCAAGTCATTCGCTTCATAATCTTCAATATGATCTTGAACCTTTAACCAATTAAATAGTAGATAGTTTATATCTGTGAGATCTGTTGAGAATTCTGCCATTCTGTTATCCTTTTTCAATCATTAGCTGGAACTATTATATTCTAGACTTTTTAAGGACGCACTTAAAAAACGAAAGGCCCCTTTAGATGAGGGGCCTTTTGAAAATCTTTATAAATACTTGATCTTTTTTCTACATTTTTCTTATAAGTTTACTGCCCAAGCATGTTCTGTATCTTTATCCTGAATCCCTACTGGGTTAGCAATTAGAGGATATCTTGTATCGATGATATAAGCTCTATTATTGTATTCAAAATAATATCTTGGAGATTGAATATTTCCATACTCAAAGTTAATCTCTGATTCTGATCTACAATCAAAGTTGTAGTACCAACTATTCCAAACACATTTCTTTACATTTGTGGCCGCTCTCATTCTTGTTACAATTGCGTTAAGCATTTCTTGAAGATTATTACCCATCTCATTATCAACACCAAAGTTTGCTGATCTATAGATAAGGTTTCCTTGATCTAATCTTCTGCCTATTAATGCTGATTGATCAAAACAGTCTGATCCCCAACACCAATCAAATGACCATCCACTTTGATTATCAACTTGAAAATTAAGCATGTCTGTCACGCCTGTATATTCTGTATAACTTGCCAAAGTACCTTGTTGACTTGGTGATGAAAACTTGCAAGCTGCTACTTGATTTGCAAATTCTTGAAATGTAAATGCTCCTGCAGTACTTCCTGCAGAACATGTTCCTGTTAATGCAACCGAAATGGGATTTTGTATCCCGTTAATGAAGGGATTCTGATCAGTTTCATTTTTCTTACCACAAGCTACAATTAAGCTAGCTGCAAGAAAAACAACTAAAATTTTAATAAACGATTTCGCTTTCATGGTTTCCTCCAAAGCATATTTAAAATAAAATCATATTCATGGGTATTAATGCAAAGCATATGCCAATGGAGTGCATCTATATTTGATTACTTAGGGGATAATTAACTGTCTAAGATTTACACAATCGAACATATGTCTAAAAAGTAGACAGTTTAAAGATAATTTAAAAAAAAATAGCCAATTTGAGAGCACTTGAAAACAACGACATAAAGACTCATAGAAGCAGCTGATAGCTACCAATTAATTTGGATTTTGATTTAACCACTATAAATCATTTAAGAACTTTTCTATTTGATCACAGCCTTTCTTAAGATTGGGACAATTTTTCTCTATAAATTTATGATCAAGATCTACATCGGCCTTACCTTCGAATAAGTTTATTAAGGACTGTTGATATACATAATCTCCATCATAATCGACAGAGGCAATGCGACAACCATAATAATCAGCAGGATAATAAAAATCCTCTCCAGGCAGCAGGGCCACATGGTACTCATCAATTAAAAACTGAGATAGTTTTACGCCATCACTAAGACCTTTTGCTTTTAGCTTGTCTGAAAAGTTGTTAAAATCTGGAAAGAGGTAAAAAGCTCCTTCTGGTTTAGGACAGTTTAATCCCATTTTTATAAATCTATAATGAAGATAGAGAGAAGCTGCCCCATGAATTTTAGTACAACGATCAACATAACGAATAAGATCATAATCACCACAATAGGTCTCAAGAGCAGCGTATTGAATAGGTGCTGAAACAGCTGAAAATGTTTCTGAAATCATAGCAGAGAGACATTTCATAACATCTTCCATTCCTTTTGGGAGCGAAATAAATCCGAGTCGATATCCACCTGCGGCATGAGATTTTGAAAGACCAGCTGTGATCATGGTGCCTTCAGGATAATATTTATGAAAGCCTACATAGTCTCTATTTGAAAAGTTTACTTGAGCGTAAATTTCATCAGAAATAATAATTATATTTTCTTCTCTACAAACCTGGGACAAATCTTTAATCTCCTGGTCAGTATAGAGCGCTCCGGTAGGGTTACTAGGGTTATTTAAGATCAGTATCTTCTGATCATCTTGAATATTTTCACAACATTGTTTTAATTCATTAGCTTGAAGTTTATATTTTTTATCCCGAGAAGTTACAATAGGGACTATTTCTTTTCCTCTTATTTGCAATTGAGGCCCATAGCTCACCCAGCTTGGGGCAGGAACAATCACAGGTCCCTCTAAAATATAAAGTATTTGAAAAATAAGTTCCTTACTCCCAGGACCTATAGCAATTAGGTCTTCAGGTAAATTATAATCAAAAAGGGTCTTATAGTACTTACTAATGGAAGAGCATAATTCAGGTAGCCCTCTCGTTGGTAGATAGTCTTTTTGATGAGCATTATTAGCTAATGCTATTTGTATTTTAGGGTGAACAGGAAAAGGAGACTGGCCAAAGCCAAAATGATAAACATCTTCTCCATCTTTTCTTAATTTCTTTGCGGCCAAATTAACTGCGAGAGTTGCTGATTCTTTGAGAGACATAATATCTCTATTAAGCTTGACTGATCTTTTCATCCTTGAAACCTTTATAATTATTAGTAGGTATACTTTCTTCTGTTCTTTACACCTTTCCTCCAAGCTTGATTTTTTTGTTTGGAGTGTATTATCTTTTGCCTATCTTCAAGGTATTGCCTAAATTGGCATTACAATAAACATGATAATATTTTCATTAAGGAGATCCTTATTAATATAGTCTCTAAGACTTATAAATATTATCATCTTTGTAATCCTATCGTAAATTAAGCTACTTAGGCATAAAGTTCTTCCATATTTCAGCTAGAAATATTAAACAGTATGGGAAGTTGTTCTATTTTAGCCTGAACCATTTATATTAAGAATTTTCAATGGGTTACATAGTTTTCCCCTCCCTGAAATTGGAGCTTTTTTGGAATATTATAAAACATGATTTAAATAGTAATAAAAGAAGGCAACACACTGAAATTACGATCATTCAGAAATATATTTTATCCATTCAGTCAGATCACAGTTTTATTGATTATAGTGATGAGTTTCGAGATTCATTGTGAAACTTTGATTGAAAAACAAGACAATGTATTAGACCAAGCGACTGATGCTTTAGCTGATAATAAGCCCAAAAGGGCCATCAGTATATTAAAAGCTAATCTCACGGAAAAAAACTTTCACTTAGAAAGTTATTTATTCTTAGCCAATTTTCATTTAAGTACTAAAAACTACAGTAAAGGTTTTAGAGTTTTACATTTTATAATTAAAAAACTACATAGTAAGAAATTATTGAAATCACCCAATATAAGTAATATTGCAATAGATTGTAAAACAGTAAAAAAACCTTCTAAAAATGCTCTCGAAGCTTACGCGCGAATAGCACAAAAATATTTTGAATTAGCAGATAGTGAAGTTTTTTCAGAAAGGTTTAGTAAGGTCTTAACCAAAAGATCTTTAAAGTACTACAATATTTTAAATTATTTCAATTTCGATAATGCTGGTACAAAATACATGCTAGCAGTTCTTCACGAGAAACTCGAAAATACTCAAGTCTCCTATACAAACCTTCTTGACTCTCGAGATTTCTATCTCGATGGAACAGAAAGTGATTCTAAAGATCAACTTGAGAATATTTCTTATATGCTAGGAGATAATCTTATTCGTTCAGGATTTACTGATGCCGGAGCGCTTTATTTGAAATCATTAGTATCATCTCCTAATACAGATAAATCATTAAAAGAATATGCATCAACCTATTTAGATTCTTTATCTTACTCTTTTCTAACTTATTCGGCAAAACTTGGAAAACACTACAATAATAATGTTAATAGTCTAACGGATGATGATTTGTCAAACTTCGAGAGTCTTCAATCCTTTTATATTTCGGAAAATGCCTGGTCAGAATCACTTTCATTTAATGTCTTCTATAATTCTTCAATCCATGGACATTGGTCTTATTTTACATATGCTAACTTTGATAATCAAACCATGTCTAACAAAGGACTTTCTATAAGAGACTCCAGAGCTTATTCGACATCATTTGAAACAAAGTATGATAATTTTCAAAAGTCCTTATTAAAATTAAATATCTCTTGGAGTTATACACTTTATAAAGAAAGCGCTGGTATTAATTTCAGTAAGTATAGTAATCTTTATTCTATTTCCCCTGGCCATACTTATATGTTTGACAGAGGGAGTTTCACCACAAAATTGACTTATTCTGCGACAAGCTCTATCTCAGACGATAATTTAGGGGAAAGCTCAATCCTCTTTACTTATCAACCATTTTGGAAATCAAATTGGATTTCCACCTCATATTCTTTCGAGTATAGTAATGTAAAAGAAGAAACCGATGCTGATATTTCAAAAAGATACTTTATTAATTTTACAAATTATTCTGCCATTTCTTCGAATCATTCTTTATTCTTTTCGATTGATGCAACAGTGAATAAAAATACTAGTCTCGGTTATAAAGAAGCGAATATGAGTTTAACTCATACTTATCTTGTACCGTGGATTTATGGACTTAACCTAAGTTTGAATATCAGTTATCAATACAATGATCCCGATACTTCAGATTTATACAAGGTTTTAGAATATGGAGCAACGCTTGGATATAACTTTTAATCTAAATAACAAAAATCGTGCTACTACATGATTAAATGAGAATAGGAAATAAAATGAATACATGTCACAAACTCTCTAAGAGATGTCTCCTGGTTATACTAGATGGATTCGGCATTAATAAGGCTGATTTAAAGAATGCTATTAAACATGCTTCTACTCCTTACATAGATATGCTTTTTAAATCCTATCCTTTCACTACAATCGAAGCGGGAGGAATAAAGGTCGGGCTCCCAAAAGGAGTTTGTGGTAATTCAGAAGTTGGACATATAAATCTAGGTGCTGGTCGCCCTGTTCGCCAAGACCTAGTCAGAATAAATGAATCTATTGAAGAAAATACATTACCCAAAATGCCAGAGCTGATAAAACTTATTGAACATGCCAAACGAAATGGAAATAGAGTCCATTTGATGGGGCTACTTTCAGATGGAGGAGTACATTCTCATATTAATCATATAAAAAATATCATTTCTATATTAGCAAAAGAAAATATTAAGCTCTTTTTTCATGCCTTTATGGACGGAAGAGATACCGCTCCTAACATAGGTTTAAAATATATTCAAGATTTACAATCTCAGCCAGGGGTTACATTTGCAAGTATGCAAGGACGCTCAATTGGCATGGACAGAGATAGACGCTGGGAAAAAATAAAACTCGCTTATGACACCTTTACAGGGGCAGCTAAAATTACAAATCTGACACCTGAACAATGGCTGGAAAAAGAATATGAGAAAGAAAGATTCGATGAGTTTGTATCTCCTGTTCTTTTTAATTCTGATTATAAAATGAGAGATAATGATTCTTTATTCTTTTTGAATTTTAGACCAGATAGGGCGATAGAGTTATCTCTCGCTTTTAATGATGACAATTTCAATGAGTTTCCTGTTAAGTTCAGACCCTCTCGATATTTATGTATGACTCCTTATATTCCAGATGAGGTCACTCTTCCTATTTTATTTGATAAAGAAAAAGTCAATGGAACCTTAGGACAACACTTATCAGCGAAAGGTTTCAAACAATATAAAATTGCTGAAACAGAAAAGTATGCACATGTTACTTATTTTTTTAATGGCGGTGAAAAAAATCCTCTTGATGGAGAAGATCATATTCTAATCCCTTCGCCTAAAGAAGTAGAAACATATGATTTAAAACCAGAAATGAGTGCTCATACAATCACTGAGAAACTTATTACTGCCATCAAGAGTCATTCCCACGACTTTTATCTCGTCAATTATGCCAATTCAGATATGGTGGGGCATACAGGGAAGTTTGATGCAGCAGTAAAAGCAATTCAAACACTTGACTCTTGTATGAAAGAATTAATTGATATTTGTCTTAAAGAAGAGCTAACCGTTTTGCTCACTGCAGATCATGGAAACTCAGACCAAATGGAATATCCCAATGGAGTCCCCCATACTTCCCATACTGGAGCACCAGTTCCTTTTTGCCTTATCCATCCCGCTTTAAAAAATATTCAATTAGATTTAAACGAAACATCAGCTGCCCTCATGAATGTTTCTCCAACGGTATTATATGTGATGGGCATAGAGCAACCCTCTTCCTTCGAAGGAAAAAGTATTTTTAAATAATAAAATGAATGGAGTATAAAAATGAATGAAAAAACTAAAATTAAATCAATCGGTGTTCTCTGTAGCGGAGGAGATAGTCCTGGTATGAACTGCGCTATTAGAGCAGTGGTCAGAACAGGAGTTGGTCTAGGCTTAAATATATATGGAATCAGAAGAGGTTTTCAAGGCATCCTTGAAGGAGATATTGTCAAGATGGATGCCTCCTCAGTAGGAAATATCATTCAACATGGCGGCACTATCTTAAAAACATCTAGATGTTTAGATTTTTATGATCCAGCAACAAGAAAAGAGGCTTTTAATATCTTAAAGAGAAAAAAAATTGATGCTCTTGTCGTTATAGGTGGAGATGGATCTTTTAATGGAGCTTATCGTCTCCATGAAGAACATGGAATTCCCATAGCCGGAATCCCTGGAACAATTGACAATGACATAACCGGAACAGATTATACCGTTGGATTTGACACCGCTGTTCAAACAGCTGTTGAAGCAGTTGATAAAATTCGAGATACTGCTTCTTCACATGCGAGGACCTTTATTGTTGAAGTGATGGGAAGACAAAGTTCTGCAATTGCATTACATGTTGGGGTTTGCACCGGAGCTGAGAATATTATACTTCCTTCTAAAGATAGACAAGATCTTAATATTGAACAAATCTCTGCAGACATCAATCGAGGAATTGCGCGTGGAAAAAACTCTTCTATTATTATTGCAGCCGAAGGTGAAACACCTGGCCTTTGTCATCGGGTTCAGAAAGAATTGATGAGCGAATATAATCTTCAGGCTCATATCTGTATACTTGGACATATTCAAAGAGGAGGAAATCCATCTTCACTAGATCGTTTTCTCGCTTCTCGAATGGGATATATTGCAATTGACTCTTTAGTCTCAGGATTAAAATGTTTTGCCACTTGTTTTATTCAAGGTGAAGTGAATCCAACACCTTTAGAGGGTTGTCTTGAAAAAAGAGTGGAATACAGACCATATTATGAAGAGTTAGCGAAGAAGTTATCGATATAAAACCCCGGTCTATTAAGAAAAATTTCATCTAATGAAATATGCAACCAATCATGTGGAATAGCTTGAGAGTGATGCCCTATGTAAATTGATCGCACCGGAGGAATATTTTCTAAGGCCGGACTTCTCAATGTCATTATTCCAGACACTCCAATTGTTCCAGAAGAATAACAATTTTCTAAATTTTCAAGTGGAACTAACCTCGCAAGAGACCAAAATAATATAAGAAAAGGAATTTCAAGCCACCGTAGCTGATTTTCTTTTAACTGTGCAGTGTTTAAATTCTCATCGAGACAAAGAACAAACCTTGAAAGAGGTAATCCCTCAGGTTGTTGGCGACTTAAAAATATCAACTTCTCTTTTAATTGTCTCGAGTTTTTTCCCATTCCGATTATTTCCAAACCTGGAATTCCTTTGGTTGTATAGCCAAAAAGATCGACAATAATTTCTTTATCTCCACAGGGAATCATGGCCTTCATTCTTCTTTGCATATTTTCTCCTACAACTTTATATGCAGAAGAAAACTAAAAAAGTTTTTCTAAATAATTAGAATGTTAATTCCTGTGGTATATCAAGAAGATCAATTTCTTCTTTTTTATCATTTTTTGAATAAGAGTAATAACAATGAAGTAATTCTTGATTTCCTTTAAATAATCTTGAATGATGAGAGAGCTTTAGTTCGTTTGCAAATTTTTTTTGAAAACGTGCACATGACTTCTTAGGAGCTGCACAGAACCTTCTTGTCTTATCATGCTCACATGAAAGGGTCAGAAGTGCTTGCTTTCCATATTGGCAAACGACTTTTTTGTTTGTTAAGTCTAGATAGGCTCGCACAAAAGGTTCAATTTTGAACTTTTTGTTTTTAAGGCAAATATCTGCAAGTTGTACTTTCTCACCCATACAATTTAAGGCGCGGACGCCGATGGCGTCAACCAACAAGGTTTCAGAGAAGCCTAGTCTTACACAAGCTTCTTTGAAGCTATAATACGCTCGTTTTTGTTTTGGGATTTTAAATTTTGTTCCAAATCCAAAAGATGAGAAGGAGAAGACAAGTAGACTTAACAAAAAGAACATTTTCACTTTATAAATTCTCCCCCGCTAAAGTTTAAGATGGAAATAAACCTCTTAACCTCATCGCTCTATCTAGCCTTTTCAAGGCCGCGATAAATGCCGCCTTCTTCATATCGACATTATACTCTTCTTGGCACTCAATTACGGTATCAAATGAATCTTTTAGAATATCGTGTAATTTACCATTGATTTGATCTAGGTCCCAAAAGAAATTTTGTAATCCCTGAACCCATTCAAAATAAGATACGATCACACCACCAGCATTACATAGAATATCTGGAATGATAAAAGCTCCTTTTTCCGTAAGATAAGTCACAGCTTCCTTAGTAAGTGGACCGTTGGCACCCTCCGCAATAATCTTTGCCTTAACATTTTTACAATTATGGGCAGTCACAACACCATCAATTGCAGCAGGAATTAAAATATCTGTTTCTAATGCTAATAGCTCATCGTTTGAAATTAATTTAGTGCCAGGAAGTTCAATATCTTTTAAGAATCTTCTCTCTTTACACCATTTAGAACAAGCGTCTATATCAAGTCCATCTTTATTATATACAGCTCCAGAAACATCGGAAACAGCGATAATTTTTGCACCTTGAGATTTCAAGTCTTGAGCTGCAGGAACCCCCACCTTACCAAAACCATGAATCACTACAGCTGTATTAGATCCAATCTTCATTCCAATTTTTTGAGCAGCAAAGTTCACGCAATAAGCGACCCCTTTCCCTGTTGATTCGGCCCTACCAAGTGAACCTCCAACAGAAATTGGTTTTCCTGTAACAATTCCAGACACGGTGTGTCCTTTTAGTTGTGAATAAGTATCTAGAAACCAGGCCATAGTTTGTCCATCTGTTCCAATATCTGGGGCAGGTATATCTACGTTTGGACCAATAAAAGAGTTTATTTCGGTTGCATATCTTCTAGTTAAAGATTGTAATTCTTGTCTTGATAATTCATTTGGATCGACTTGAATTCCACCTTTTGCGCCCCCAAGAGGAAGTCCCACTAATGCACACTTAAAGGTCATAAGCATTGCCAAGGCAGCAGTTTCTGATAGGTCTACATTCGGATGATATCGAATTCCACCTTTTCCTGGACCGATAGTCATATTATGTTGAACTCTATATCCTAGAAATGTTTTAACTGTTCCGTCATCTAAACGAATTGGAACTGAAACTGTAAGCGCTCTTTTTGGATATTTTAATCTTTCAAGAATATTTGGGTCTAAACCCATGACTTCTGAAGCTTGTTCTAATTGGGTAAAGGCATCCTTAAATAACGGGGCATCAAACATGAAATTCTCCTAATAAATTTTGTCCCCTTAATTATCTAATAATCTTAGGTGGTGTCAATCTATGTGCGACACATATTAAGAGAAACCTATGAAAATTTAAAAGTTTAGACGATAAAAAAGCTCGACTCTATTATCTGCTGATTCTGTAAAAACCATTTTATCATCTTTCTGAGAAGAAGAGATTCTTGCTGTAACTTCTGACGAAATTCGTCTATCGACACGAGCTAACCATGACCTGTCAGTAACGTTATAATCAATACCCGCATCTAAATCTAGATCATTTAGTCTCTTATTTACATGAATATCGACATCTCCTTTAATTGTTACATTTGCATAACTATCAACCCAAGGATTGATAATATTAACGACGACTAAACCTTGAAGGACTTTTCCTCTCAGTTTAACTTTCACGTGTTCAGAAAGATCAACTTCAGCCTTGGGTTTAAGAGCTTTTTGAACTTGTCCAACTTGGTGCAGAGCTGATCCTTTTTCTGAATTGCGGACTTCTCCTGCTAATCTTTTATCCGCATATTTTAAAAGCATTCTTTCAAACCATGATTTTTTCTCTGTGGCCGTTGGTACATAATAAAGTCCGGTAGATTCAACATCCCAAAGATCTCTCCACTCCCTTAATTCTTCCCAAGCATTTATTTCATTCTTCATACCATTTAAAACACCTGCATCATCCGCGATGAGTAAGGTTTGCAACCATATCTTTTGCTGAACTGGTTCAGGCTCAATTTCAACATCGGGGATAAAGTTTGCAGGTGCCCTACCAACCCGTAGAGCTATTTTCTTTGTAATTGAGCTCTCTCCAGCATAAGAGGCCTCAAATTGTAGACTTACAAAAATAAGGAGCATTAATTTGAAAATGCTCGAAAATTGTCCATAATTTAGACGAATTAACACAATTACTACCTTTTTATAAAGTATAAGTCTTTGATTTTATATAAATCATAGAGCTTCTAAGGTTATATTATGCAATGCGCGTGCCGAAGTGAAAAAAAACCCTTAGTGAGCTGAAATGCTTTGGGCAACATCTCAGCTCACTAAGGGTTATTTTTAGAGGTATGCTTATTCTCTACAAACTAAAGGTCAACAACGTCCCTTGTCTCTTTAACCAAATTCTTCAGTAGTTTTCTAGTTTGTGGATCTAGGTCCATACTTTTTGATGTTGATGTCATTGCCTTAATAAAGGCCTTCGCAGAAATATTTGATGAAGGTGTAATTTTTGTTCTTTTCTTTCCTGTTTTTACAATCGTTCCAGATTTGAGTATTGACTTAAGATGGCTTCTCTTTGTTAAATTTCCTGCAAGAATTTCAGAAAGGACCTCTTTTCTGCTGGTCTTTATTTCAATTGCATCCCACTCAAGAAGAACATATTTTTCAATATCATAAGTTTTAGCAGCTTCTTTTAATTCAACTGGCATTCTTGCAATCATTAATGACCGATGGACTTCTGATTTTGAGATTCCTAAAGCTTCAGTAATCTTTCTTTCACTTGCACGTGTTGTTTTTTGATAATTCCAGATTCCATCTGCTTTATCTATGTAATGAAGCTCTTCTCTTGAAGAGTTTTCTGAAAATTGAATTGCCATTAATTCTTGATCAGTTTTTTCTTCTAAAACAAAACAAGGCGCCTTTACAATTTCGGGCAAGGTACTCATGGCACGGAATCTTCTTTCACCACAAATTAATGTATACTTCGAACCTGTTCTATGAAGAACTAAGGGTTGAATCAAACCATTTGTCTGAATATTTGCCGCGAGATCTTTGATTGATGAATCATTGAATTTTGTTCGTACTTGCTCTTTAACTATAATATTTACTAATTGAACTTCGATCAGCCGAGCTCCCTTAAGCAGTTTCTCGTCTGAAACTCTAAATAGAGCGGGATCTAAATGTTCAGAAATATCACGGGTCTTTCTAAATTTTTTAGCTTGTCTTGGGGAGAATTCTTTTACCATGGGCTCACTTCCTTATGAGATTAGAATGATGCAAAACCCACTCTGCTGAAAAATCAGCAGAATGGTTTTGCATTAACAGCAAGGGATCATCCGTAATTCCTTACAATACTTAATAATTACTTATAGCTCTAAAGCATCCCATAGAGCTGCAAAATCCTGTTTCCCTTTTGAAGATTTACCCATCATAAAAATAGGTTTTCCAAGGGAGATCGATTCTTGCATTTGAACGAGATTTCGAATGGGAGGAGTACAATTAAAGCTCTGTGCGAGTTCATCCATTCTCTGACGTTCAATTTTTCTTCTTAAGTTGACCATCGAAGGAATAATAGAAAATATTAATTCATGATTTTCAGTTTCCTTGATAATCTCAAATGTATCCATTAACTCTTCAAGACCATCGATTGAGTAATCTTGTGCTTGTGTTGGAATTAAAACTCTATTAGAAGCTACCAAGGCCATGATTAATTCATCTCCAAGCATTGGAGGAGTATCTATGACTACAAAATCAAACTCCGATCCAACTTCAGATAGCCTATGTCTTAATAATCTTTCTTTTCGCCCAGCATTTTTTCTAACTTCAGCTTCTGAAAGAATAAGTAGCTTAGCTAAATTCGCCAGATGTCTACTAGAAGGAATCACTGAGATATTTTCGTAGAAATCAGCCTCACCTTCAGCTGAAATAACGACATCTTCTAAATCAACATCACCTATAAGCCATTCAGGAATAAGTGTTCTCTTAATTTGGGCACCTAAAGTACTACTTAAATTTGCCTGGGAATCTAGATCGACAACAAGAATCTTGTTACCTTTACTTGCGAGGTGGCAGATCAGTTGATAGCACTGCATTGTTTTACCAACGCCACCTTTATTATTTGCAACTGTGATGACTTCCATGATCACTCCTTGAGTTGGGTCAAGTCCCGATATTCCATGGGACATAATTGCTAACCTATTTATAATGCTAGAAAGAATGTTACGGCTCGTCAAAATTTTTTTTACTTTTTTTTCAATTATTTTTCGTGAACTTGTGAGATGTGATATTTTAAATTAAATAATGATGAACTTAATTATTAACAGAAATTATAAAGGATAAAAATAATGATTAAATCAATGAACGTAGAAGAACTTAAATCAAAGTTAGATAATGGTGAAGAGATCCTCCTAGTCGATTGTCGAGAGCAAAACGAATGGGACGATGGACATATACCGCAAGCTCAATTACTGCCCCTATCAGAATTTCAATCTCGTTTTAGTGAATTAAAAGAAGATGCTACTATCATTTTACAATGCCGATCTGGCAAAAGATCTTTATCTGCATGTCAGATTCTTTTAGAAAATGACTATGAAAATATGACCAATTTAGAAGGTGGAATTCTTGCATGGATCGAAAAAGGCTTCGAAATAACTACAGATTGATGAGGAAAATACAATGCTCGATTTATTTGGACAAAAAAAGAATGATTTTTTACCTGAAATTTCTGAAGAAGAACTTTCAGATCAAGAAGTTATGTCAGAACTCAAACAATTAAAGCAAGAACTTCGAGAAGATCTCCTTATACTTGGTCATCACTACCAACAAAATGATGTCATTAGCTTCGCCGATATCACGGGAGATTCTCTCGCATTGGCAAAACATGCAGCAAACACTAATATGCCCTACATTGTTTTTTGCGGAGTTCATTTTATGGCCGAAACCGCTGACATGTTAACAAGACCTGATCAGCAAGTTATTTTGCCTGATTTAAACGCCGGTTGCAGCATGGCCGACATGGCCAATAATGAACAAGTAGAAAAGGCTTGGGAAGTCCTAGTAAATGCAAGTTCACAAAAAATAATCCCTATCACTTATATAAACTGTGATGCCAAATTAAAGGCCTTTGTTGGACGAAACGACGGCGCCATCTGTACTTCGTCAAATGCAGAAGATCTCATTAAATGGGCGTTTGATCAGGGTGAAAAATTATTATTTTTTCCTGACCAACACCTCGGTCGCAATACCTGCTCTAAGCTAGGAATTAAACTTGATGAGATGATTGTTTATAACCCTAATATGCAAAATGGTGGAGTGACAACAAGACAAATTAAAGATGCCAAAGTGATTCTCTGGCATGGCTACTGCTCGGTGCATCAGGGTTTTACTGCAGAACAAGTTTTAGCTATTAAAAAAGACTCTCCACAAACAAGAGTTATTGTTCATCCAGAATGCTCTTATGAAGTTTTCGAAGCTGCTGATGACGCTGGATCAACATCTTATATTATTGATAAAATAGAACAAGCTCCAGCTGGGACCTCTTTCGCTGTCGGCACAGAGATCAACCTTGTCAATCGTTTGAATGACAAATATGCTGATAAACAAATAAAATCGTTATCACCCTATCAATGTCTATGTACGACTATGTATAGAGTTAGGCCTAGATGGTTACTTGCATCTTTACGTGCAATTAAAATAGGCAAACCTATCAACGTAATCAAAGTAGATAATGAGACACGAAAATATGGCCTATTGGCCCTAGAGAGAATGTTGAGGAAATCTAAATGATTTACGCTGATTATAATGGAAGTGCCCCCCTTTGCGAAGATGTAAAAGAGTATCTAGTAAATAGATTCCAAACAGGACCATTTGCGAATCCAAATGCCATCCATCATCAAGGCCAACAAGTTTTAATGGCGATGGAAAATTCAAGATCTGTGGTGGCAAAAGCATTGGGTGCTAAAATGAATCAAGTCATTTTTAACTCAGGTGCAACTGAAGGTTGTTCAACAATTTTTCATAGTATTTTAGATGACGCTTTAGAAAATGGTCGCTCAACAATTATTATGTCAGGAATAGAACATTCCGCCATTCGAAATACTGCCAATTGGTATACAGAAAATAAAGGTTACGAATTAAAAACTCTTCCAACCACTAGAGATGGAATTGTTGAAGTCGAATTTTTAAATAAATGGATAAAAGAAGCTCCAGAAAAAATTGCAATGGTCACAGTGATGGCAGCTAATAATGAAACAGGAGTTATTCAGCCTTTAAAGCAAATTTCTGAAATTTGCTCTGCTAATAAGATACCTTTTTTCTGCGATACAACACAATATATTGGAAAAGTTCCATTTAGCTTTAAAGACTCTGGAATTGATTATGCCATTACTTCTGGTCATAAGTTTGGAGCTTTAACCGGCACCGGAATCCTGCTTGCAAAAGATAGAACTACTTTAAAGCCAATAATTATTGGTGGTGGACAAGAAAAAGGACTACGTGGTGGTACTCAAAATTACATTGGTAATGAAACTGTCGCTGTAGCTCTCACTACTATATCTAAAAACTTTGGAAAAATTGAGGAGTTAGCTCGAAAACGAATTAAATTTGAAACAAAAATTAAAAATAATTATCCTTCCGTTTATATAATTGGGGAAAAAGCTCCAAGATTAGCAACTACAACTTATATTGCTTACCGAGGAATCCATGGTCAAGCAGTCCAGATAGAGCTAGAAAGCCAAGGTATTTTTGTCACAACATCTTCAGCCTGCTCTGACAATGAACCTGTTACCAGCAAGGTCTTAAAGGCCATGGGATTAACTGACGATATAGGTCGGGGCGTTGTTAGAATTTCAGTAGGACTTTGTTCCTCTCTCGAAGTTTATGAGCAAATTTATGAAGCTTTATCTAAAGCTTACGATAAGTTAGAGCAGATCAAATCGTACTAAGCTTTTAGGATATTGATGTTAAGAAAACTCTTCTTTGCTCTATTTTTAATAATCATACATCCTGGATCTTGTTCTTTTAATAAAGCTCAAACTCAACTATTTTCTGAACCAGAATGGAAAGATTCAAAACGATTAAAGAATACAAAAAGAATCGTAATAGCATCCACTCATAACTTTAAAGGTGCCATCCTCTATGAGCATGTGAAATTCTCTGCCCCAGGCGGACGAGTAAATTACAAATTAAAGGTTGGTGGAGTCTCAATCCTTAAAACTTATCTCGATATTTTAAAATACAGATATAGTAATGATCTTCTTCTCTTAGATACGGGTAACCTTTTTAATCTAGATGATAATGTAAAAGGCCTTAATCATTATCGGGAGCACCGTAAGGTGTTACAAATATATGAAGAAATGGGATATGATGCCGTTAACTTGACTGACGTAGATTATAGAGCTTTAAAGATTATTAACCCAATGTCTCACAAAATTCCATTTATCACTTCAAATATTATAAACTTAGAAAAAAATAAGCCTATCTCTGAATTTGGTGTTGCTCCATATAAGATAATAAATAAAAATGGAGTAAAAGTTGGCCTGATTGCCCTTACTTCGTTCGAAAAGATTCTTCCTCATACCATTCAAAGCTTTAGAGGTATTTATTTTGAAGATCCAATCCTATCATTTTTAAAAACAAAAAAAATACTTAAACAAAAAGGTGTTAAGATCTTAATATTGATGTCTTCTGTGAAATCTTTTTTTGAATTAAAAAACCTTGTTAAAAGATTACCTCCGAACTCTGTAGATGTTATCGTTTCAGGAAATACATATACTGCAGAAAAACAGATCTTGGGTATCCCATTGATGCAAAACTCAGGTAGGGGTCAATATCTGAGTAGGATTGAGTTTCATCTAGACGCAAGAGATAATATTATTCTAAAAGACTTAACTAAGAAATCTGATCTCACAAAAATATGTCATAATTTTTTTAAACAAACTATGGATTGTCATAGTCATCACATTAAAGAACTGTCAGAGGAGAGAGTTAAATTAATTGCTCAATCAAATTATGAAATCATTCCTGCGATATTTCTAGGGCATGAAATTAAGAAGAACCCCCATGTAGAAAATCTTATAAACAAATAAGAACATTACCATCACAGCTTGTTCTCAAACCGACATTACAGTAACCAGCAGGAGAATATTCATAGCATCCATTATTATTTTCTAATCCCATCTTGAGAGCTGCTTCATGGCCTCGGACACAGGCAGGCATGCCCTTCTCTCCGCAACGATTTCGACCACAATACTTTAAAGTAGTATTTTTACAATTGTTATTTCCTACAACATTAAACCAACCAAACTTACATTTATTACAAGAATATTTACTTATTTCTTTGCAGCGTTTGTCAAAGTTATGGCAGATCTTAAGATTGTGATTAAGATAAGTGTCACTATACTCTCCAATTGTCTTGATTGGATCAGGGATTAATTCAAGATCTCTAGTAGTCATTGATATTTTTATTCCTTTTAAGATATTATCATTAAAAGATGTTGAGAACCTTTTAAAAGTTTCTTTTTTCTTTGATGAATAATTGTATAAAGGAAATACAAGAGTTCTGCTTTCTTCATCTTTTTTAAATTCTATATAAAGAGTATTTTTGAAAAACATTTTTCTTTCTACAATGGTATCTTCATCATTTAAGTGAATCATCAATTCTTGTATTCCATTAATGAAAGCAATAGGTTTTGAGTTTATTTCATTTTGACAACTTTTCTTAGTTGAGATTAATTGAAGACGACCTAATGATTTATTAGACTTCTGAGGAACTTTGTAAAACAAACAGTAAGTCTTTTTCTTAAAATTCTCATCTAAACTATGAAGTCCAACTAAGTTAATGAAAGTTGAAGGGGGCCGACTCAAAGGACTATGCGTATTTAAATATAATTCTGACTTGTCCACATTGTAGGTGGAAATAATGAGGGGAAAGGTTTTCTGATAAAAATAATCTATCTTACTAATTCCTCGAATACAAGAACTGAACAGTATAAAATTGATCAATATTATTACCGGGAAAACATATTTCACTAAAAGATCTCCCTATAGCATCTAAAACCAACCTGCAACTGCTCCGGTTCAACTTTAGGATCGTGCAGTCTGAAATTAAAACTTCGGGGACCATAATAGGTCCCGTCCCAAAAGGCTCGTTTTCCTAATTCATTCCAAGGAGAGGCCATTAAAAATATTCGACTTGAAGCTTTTAAGTTTTTTTTGAATTGTACATGATTTTCTAAATATTCCATTTCAGAGCCTAGAACTTGAAAAATCCCTGTCCAAGAAGGAGAGCTCAATTCTTTACTTAATTCTCTATATTTTTCGTGACATTCTTTTGAGTAGACTTGTTGACACATTTCTTTTTTGATCTCTAATTTAGAGTTTTTTCTTTTCTCATAGACTGGACCTACTTTTGATTTTCTAGACCAAGGCCATTTAGAACGAATAGGATACTTTGGTTTATTATTCTTATAATCGCCAGGATGCATTGATGCAGAATCTAAATATGTGGCTGTCAATAATTGCTTGCCATGAAACTGACAATATCTTTGCATTTCATCTGCTCTTAATCCTAAAGCTGTATCAAATGAATGCTCGGAATAATTTGGGAGTAATTCTTCGGTGGCCTTAAAGTCTTGATCTGAATTTAACCAGGTATAAACATCAAAGTTTGTGACAAGGTACTTATCAATAAAAATACTTCTATTTAACGAATCCCACCAAGAATATTTTCTCTCTGTCGAATCCTCCATCGTATAAATTCTTTTTGGAAGGAAGGTTTCTCTGCAAGAATTTTTGAAACTTAATCTTAGGTTATAAATATTTTTTTTTATGGTAAAAAGAAAATTATTCTTATCTAACTCTTTAAATCTATTTGCAGCTAAATGGCCTTCTATTGAGTAAGAAAGTTCAGATAAACCGTCATGATTTTCTAAGAAACAGATAAGTAGCTTGGGATTACATTTTAACTTTTTATCTGAAAGAATACCTGTGTATTTCTGACAATTAATTTTCTTGTTCAATAGTTGATTATTATAGTCTCCTTCAAGCCAAATACTTTTAAGTATTTTCACATAACTGATGAGTTCTTGTGTACTTACAAATCGGGTGTTTACTTCATTTTCTTCGGCGGATTGCTCGTAGAGATAATAACCACTCCCTAGTCCGCTCCCGAGCATTATTATCATCACTATATACTTGAGGTAAGTTCTAACCATATTTAATTTCCAAGACTTAAATAACCTTACGGAATATAATTATATATGTATGACTGTCTTAGGACTAGGGGTGAAGATGAGTAATTGGATAGAAGAAGCAGGTAAAGATGATGAATCTCTCATAGAAATTCTCTCTTTTAATGAATATATGGATATTTTTGAAGAATATTCTGAAAGGGAATGCCGTCCAACCTGTGAATACCTCTCAGATATGTTAAATCATTATGGGAGGTCAGATGATGGACTCTATAAACTATTCCAACAAGACCATCCCGATTCTCCTCCTGTCTTTGGTCATAGAAAAACTCAAGAAAGTATAAATGAAAATCTTCATAACTTTAAAGAAGAAGGATTTAATAATAAGTTTATCTTATTGGTTGGTCCAAACGGATCAGCAAAATCATCAATCGTTCGAAAATTCATGAAGGGAGCTGAGCAATATTCCCGCTCACAAGAAGGGCCACTATATTCTTTCAGTTGGATTTTTCCAATTGATACTTATGTAAAAGGAACTTTAGGATTAACACAGGATTCAAAATCAGAACATGACCTCCACACTTATGCTAATTTAGAAGATAAGGATATCTCGGCCATCCTTAGTTCCGAATTAAAAGATCATCCCATATTACTTATCCCAAGAAAATATAGGCAAAAACTTTTAATTAACTCGCTTGGTGATAATCCAAGGCAACTTGAAACAATTAAAAAGTCATATCTTTATAAATCTGATCTCTCGAAAAGAAATAGAATGATTTACGATGCTCTACTGAAGAATTATAAAGGATCTCACAGCGAAGTATTAAAACACATAAGAATTGAAAGATTCACAATTTCCAAAAGATATTCTTCAGGCGCTGTGACAATTGAACCTCAAATTCATGTTGATGCTAGAATGCAACAAATAACAATGGATAAAAGGCTTGCTTCTCTTCCCCCATCTCTTCAATCACTCAACTTATTCTCCCTTCAAGGAGAGGTTATTTTGGCAAATAGAGGAATATTAGAATATTCAGATCTTTTGAAAAGACCCCTCGATTCCTATAAATACCTACTAATGACCATGGAGACTTCCAATGTAAATCTGGGAGGAATTTTAACAGAGCTAGATATTTTCTTTTTTGGCACATCCAATGAAGTCCATCTCGCAGCCTTTAAACAGCATCCAGACTTCAACTCTTTTAAAGGGCGATTTAATTTTATCCGCGTTCCTTATTTATTAAACTTTAAGGAAGAAATCCAGATCTATGAAGAGCAGATTGCAAGTCTTAAGGGAAAATGTACTATTGAACCTCATGCTCTTGAGGCATTATGTCTTTTTTCAGTTTTAACTAGACTTCGTTCACCACAAACAAAAAACTATGAAGATAAAAAGCTTTCCTCAATTGTTGTTGGAATCAATCCGTTAGAAAAAGCTCTCTTTATTGCTACAAAAGAAATGCCTGAAAAACTAGATTCTGAATCACGACAGATCTTCCTTCAAGGTAGAGAAACATTCCTTGAAGAATTTGAAAATGAAAATTTATATGAAGGAAAGTTTGGAATTTCCCCTAGAGATGTTAAAAATATTATATATAAAATGACTTCAAGAAATGAAGAATTAACCTATATTGAAGTGCTTGATTATTTATCGACACTTATTACAAAGAAAAATGAATTCGATTTTCTTAATATGACTCCTCAATCAGACTATCATCACCCTGCAAGATTCCTGGCAATTATCAAAGATTATTGCCTAACAAAATTTGATAATGAACTTCGAGAAAGCTTAGGCCTTGTTGATGATCGATCTTATGGTGAGTATATTCAAAAATATATTGAAAATATAAATGCCTTAATTAAGGGTGAAAAAGTAAAGTCCTCATTCAGTGGTAAGTTTGAAGAGGTTGATGAGTACTTTCTTAAAGAGTTTGAAAAATCAATTAATCTCAAAGAAGATACAAAGACCTATAGGAGTCATCTTATCTCAAAACTTGGCGCCTTTTCACTTGATAATCCAGGAGCAATAATAAACTATGTAGATGTTTTTCCAGAGGTCATTGCCAAGCTAAAAGAATCATTTAGAAATGAGCAAAAGAATGTCATAAAAGAGATTTCTAAAAATATTGTTTTTTATGAAGCAGAACAATCAGAAGATGCTTCCTCTACACCACTGACAATAGAGAAGAGAAAACAAATTGATCTCATTATCAATAACCTTGTAGAAAAACATAACTATACTTCATCAGGTGCTTTATCCTTGCTAAAATATATTATTAAAGAAAGATATTAACAATTAAGGTAAGATGCCATGGCCATCCTGCTTGAAAAATCATTTAATCCAACTCAATATAGAATCGTTTGGGAAATCGAACCTCACGAAGATGGAATTAGACTGGATCAATTTATTAAATCTAATTTTGGAAATTGGTCTAGGGAATTAATTAAGAAAAAAATCAAAGCTAGTGAGATTGTTATTTCTGACAGAATGCCTCCTCATCGACCAAACTCCAAGGTTCACACCAAGGAAATTATCACTCTTGTAACCTATAAAGATAAACATGAAGATGAGTATTGGAATGGAGAATTATTAAAATTGCAAACAACACCTGAGATTCTCATTGAAGATGAAAACTTAATAGTCATCTCAAAACCAACTTTTATGACCACTCATCCTACAGGCAAACGGCTTTTTAATTGTGCTACTGTCTTCTTTGAAGATAAATATAAAAAAACAATTCACTCTATTCATCGTCTTGATAGAGAAACTTCAGGAGTTCTTCTACTTGGTCGAAATCCCTCTTGTGCAAATAAACTTACAAAAGAATTTGAAAAATCTCGAGTGTTAAAATGCTATTTTTTTATAGCCAGAAAGAACGATGAGTACAAAGACGAGATGACTTTTGAGGCAAACCAGAGATTGGAGTCCCATGACAATTCACTAAAAAGGGTTTTGATTGAGCCCTATCCTGAAAATTCAACAAAAGGTAAGCATGCAAAGACCTCATTTATTATTCTAGAAAAAGATGGTCCCTACGTTGTAGGTCTTGCCTTTCCAAAAACTGGTAGACAACATCAAATACGAGTTCACGCCCAGGTATACGGACTCCCCTTGATTGGAGATAAAATCTATCTCGGAGGATACCCTATGTTTCAACGCTTCAAAGATGGGTGTGCATCGAAAGAAGACCATGACAAGATGGAACATTATCGTCATGCGCTCCACTCTATGGCGCTTCGAATTAAATACAATAATAAACTGCAAGTATTTCGAACAAAAATTCCTGCAGATCTCAGCCAATGGATAGAGTCAAATACAAAGATTGACACTAAAGAACTAGAAAAGAAATGTGTCATTGAAATAGAAAATTACTTTAAAGCATCAGATAAAAATGAATAAACTCCAAGAGGCCCTATTTTATCATCCCCTTCTAATACAATAGAAGGCTTATGTGTAAGATCGTCTAAAATCGCATTAATATTCGATACTCCTACAGAATGATCGAATCCTAAAAAGCAAGATTGATCATTTCTAGCATCTCCAAAATAAACGCATTCCTTTAATTTAACATCCTCTCTTTCACATGCCAGAAAGTGATCGATGGCCCTCATTTTGGAGATTTCACCACACCAAAAATTAACATGAACCGAAGATGTTGAGTGATGTATATTTTTTTCATTCATAAAGGATTCCACATCAGATTTAATACCCATGTGGGATAATAATGGTAATTCAATAGCCTGATCTGTTACTCTTCCAAGACTATCGGCTGTTAATTCGAGTCCAAGAAACTTCTTTATTAGACTTTTTGAAAATTGCTCTAAATTTTTTATTTCATCATTTGTAACTAAGTAATGATTCCGGATAAATCCCAATTTATCCTTATAAGTCATCACTCCACCACCTTCCATAATTGCGTATTTAAAATTTAAATGTGTTAAGAGAAAATGCCCCCAAGACAAAGAGCGGCCAGAGACAGGTATAAGATCTATATTATTTTTTGATAAAAGATCGAGAATCTTAAAGAAAGTAGGCGTTAAATCTTCTCCAAGAGTTAACGTCCCATCAAAATCAGAAAATACAATCTTAGGTTTCATTATTAATTATTAAATGGAAATGAAACGCCAACAAAGAGACCTGAGTAAGAGTCAGAAAGATTTATCACTCCTTCTGCTGTTGCCGTAAGGTGACTGTATCCTTCCCAAGGAAGATTAGCAGCGATACCAAAGTTTAGACTTGCTGTTGTATTATAGCTATTTTCTTTAGCATCTAGTTTTACATTGTATGGAAGTGAAATAAATGGATAAGCTTCATGTCCCCAGAAGTTAAACCCTTTTGTCACAGTCGGTGCAATACCAAATGAATTTGTTCTGACTTCAAACTCTTTTGCATTTTCGAATTTTGCTTTAATAGAGATTTTTGGTTGTTGTTGGTAGTCTGGAAAAAGTTCAAAATCAATGCCACCAAAAATTCGACTGGTCATTTCTCCGCCGCCCATTCCAAGGCCTGCATCGACTACAGTTGCGGAAGATAATTTTTGCGTATATCTGGCCTGCATACCAACTCCGCCACCAGTAGAGGTGATACCAGTAAACTCAGCGCCCACATAAGGCCTATTAACAGTTAATGGGAAAGATGAGATTCCCGTTCCGTATGACCAAGCATTTGGAGTCATCATTATTAGTGAAAATAGAGTTACTAGTCTAATTCTTTTCATTTGCAGTCCTTTGTGTGAGCGAAATTATTGATTTAACTAGAATATTGTATAAAAAAACGCAGGGTGCTGTCAAAAATAAGAATCTGGACGCGGAGCGTCGGTCTTGAACCTTCTCCATAGTTATTGACTAATCTCTGTCTCACTCCTATAAATAATCATCAAAATCAGTGGTGGACGTAGTTCAGTTGGTAGAGCAATAGATTGTGATTCTATCTGTCGCGGGTTCGAGCCCCGTCGTCCACCCCATTTTTCCCTCTTCGCAAATGACGACATATAAAAATATAATAACATTTATTGAAACCGATCGATTGAGATTACGACAATGGATAGATGATGACAGGGCACTATTTGCTGAGCTAAACGCTGATCCTCAAAATAT